>NZ_JAEVHM010000007.1 GCF_016802865.1 Micromonospora parastrephiae
CCGGTCCGGGCCGCCGCCGGCGCCGCTGGGCGCGGCGCGGCGCACCGGTTGCCGTCGCGGCGGTCGCCGTCGTCGCGGTCGCGTTGGGCATCAACCAACAGTCGATGAACACGGACACCGGCACCAGCGCCCTGAACCGGCCGGCGAGCGCGCCCGAGGGCGCGGCGGCGCCGGAGCGGTCCGCACCACCGGACCGGCACAACGCAGCGGTACGGACTACAGCCCGCAGACTCTCGGCGAAGCGGGCCGGCCGGCACCGTACCAGGCCACCGGCGCCCCCGGTGACGCCCCCGCCAACCAGCCCGGGACGGACACCGGTGGCGGCCGACGACCCGCGCCGGACGGCCGGAACCAGCTGCTCCGCCTGACCGACGAGGCCGCGCTGACCACCTGCCTGGCCGACGTGGCGACGGAGCACGGTTCCGCCCCACTGGTGGTCGAGGTGATCGACTACGCCGAGTTCCAGGGCGAGCAGGCACTGGTCATCCGGTTCACCGACTCGACCGGGGCCCGCTGGGCCTGGGTGAGCGGCCCGGAATGCGGTGTCCCCGGGTCCGGCTCGGACAGGCGGTATTCGACGCGGGTAGGGTGAATCCACGGTCACCGGTGCGATGACCCTCTGCGTGACCTGACCCACCGGATGCCCGGCTCGGGAATCCCCGGTTCGTACGATGACGTTCTGGAAGTCAGCTGCCGGCACCCCCCAGGCGTCGGCACTCGGATCGGCGTCGGTGCGCACGACGTCGAACACACACAACGCGGGAGACGGCAGTGGACGAGGTCCGCAACCTGATCATCATCGGCTCCGGGCCGGCCGGTTACACGGCGGCGGTCTACGCCGCACGCGCCAACCTGAAGCCGCTGATCATCGAGGGCGTCCAGTCCGGTGGCGCGCTGATGACCACCACCGAGGTGGAAAACTTCCCCGGCTTCGCCGACGGCATCCTCGGCCCCGAGCTGATGGACAACATGCGCAAGCAGGCTGAGCGGTTCGGCGCCGAGTTCCTCACCGACGACGTGACCCGGGTCGAGCTGGTGGACACCGGCGACGCCGGTTCCGGTGCGGTGAGCACCGTCTGGGTCGGCGAGACCGCGTACCGGGCCCGCTCGATCATCCTCTCCACCGGGTCGGCCTGGCGTCCGCTGGGCGTGCCCGGCGAGCAGGAGTACCTCGGCCACGGCGTCTCCGCGTGCGCCACCTGTGACGGGTTCTTCTTCCGCAACCAGCACATCGTCGTCGTCGGCGGCGGTGACTCGGCGATGGAGGAGGCCACGTTCCTCACCCGTTTCGCCGATACGGTCACCATCATCCACCGGCGGGACTCGTTCCGGGCCAGCAAGATCATGGCCGACCGGGCGCTGAGCAACGAGAAGATCAAGGTCGAGTGGAACAGCACCGTCGAGGAGATCCTGGGCGACGACGGCAAGGTCACCGGCGTACGGGTCCGCAACGTGCACACCGGCGAGACCAAGGTGATGGACGTGACCGGCGTCTTCGTGGCCATCGGTCACGACCCACGCAGCGAGCTGTTCCGTGACCAGGTCGAGCTGGACGACGAGGGCTACGTGAAGGTTCAGGCCCCGAGCACCCGCACCAACGTGCCGGGTGTCTTCGCCGCCGGCGACGTGGTCGACCACACCTACCGTCAGGCGATCACCGCGGCCGGCACCGGCTGTGCCGCCGCGCTCGACGCCGAGCGGTTCATCGCGACGCTCAGCTGAAACAAGGAACACATCCCGGAGGAGGGGCATAGTGGGAAATACCAAGGCGGTCACCGACAAGAGCTTCGTCGCTGACGTGCTGCAGGCCGACAAGCCGGTTCTGGTGGACTTCTGGGCCGAGTGGTGCGGTCCCTGCCGCAAGGTCTCGCCGCTGCTTGAGGAGATCGCCGGCGAGATGGGCGACCGGGTCAGCATCGTCAAGCTGAACATCGACGAGAACCCGGAGACCGCCCGCGCCTACCGGGTCATGTCCGTGCCGACGCTCACCGTGTTCAAGAACGGCCAGCCGGTGCAGTCGATCGCGGGCGCCAAGCCGAAGGGCGAACTGGTCCGACTCATCGAATCGGCGCTCTGACCAGCAAAACATCACCGAACCCCGTACCCCGTCAGTGGGTGCGGGGTTCGGTGTTTCTGGGCCGGAGCTGCCGGCGTTTTTCCCGGCCCGAGCCCCCTCGCCGCCCCGGACCGCATAGCCTCAAGCCGAGGCCGCCGCCCGGCCAGCCACCGTCGTGCAGAGGGGGTCGTGCGTGCGTCCGATTCGACCCGGTGACCGGGGACCCGCGGTCACGGAGATCCGTACCATCCTCACCGGCCTCGACCTGCTCGCGTCCACGGCCGGTCCGGACGCCGACGAGTTCGACCTCGACACCGAACGGGCGGTCCGCGCGTTCCAGCAGTCCCGGGGGCTGAGCGTCGACGGCAGGGTCGGGACGGAGACCTGGGGGGCACTGGAAGCCGCCCGCTGGCGGCTCGGCGCCCGCACCCTCTACCACGCGGTCCCCGACCCGCTCACCGGCGAGGACGTCCGGTCGCTCCAGGAGCGACTGCTGGAGATGGGGTACGACGTCGGTCGCGCGGACGCCATCTACGGCATCCGCACCTCCCGTGCGGTGGCGCAGTTCCAGCGCGAGGTCGGGCTCACCCCCGACGGCTCCTGCGGGCCGCACACCATGAACGCGCTGCGCCGGATCGGCCGCAAGGTCGTCGGTGGCCGCCCCCAGTGGCTGCGCGAATCCGACGCCATCCGACAGTCCGGGCCGGCGCTGGTCGGCAAGACCGTCGTCATCGACCCCGGGCACGGTGGCACCGACCCGGGCATGGTGGTGCCGGACGGGCCGCTGCGCTGGACGGAGGCCGACCTGGTGCACGACCTGGCCAGCCGGCTGGAGGGGCGGCTCGCCGCGTCCGGGGTGCGGGTGCAGCTGACCCGGGGTCCGGCGCCCGACAGCTGCCTACCGGACACCGACCGGGCGCTGCTGGCCAACTCGCTCGGCGCCGACGTGTTCATCTCGCTGCACCTCGACGGGCACGCCAACCCGGACGCGGAGGGCGTGGCGACCTACCACTACGGCACCGACAACGGCGTGACCTCGGCGACCGGCGAACGTCTGGCCGGGCTGGTGCAGCGGGAAATCGTCGCGCGGACCGGGCTCCGGGACTGCCGTACGCACGCCAAGGCGTGGGACCTGCTGCGGTTGACGCGAATGCCGGCCGTCCGCGTCGAGGTCGGCTACCTCACCTCGCCGACGGACCGCGCCCTGCTGGTCGACCCCCGGTTCCGCGACCGGGTGGTGGAGGCGATCGTGGCCGCGGTGCAACGGATGTACTACCCGATCGAACGGGACGTGCCGACCGGCTCGCTCGACGTCAGCGAGCTGCGGGCGGTGGTGACCACCTGATCCGCCGCCGGGCGGCTCAGCCGCCGGTGGAGCGGGTCGCCGGAGCGGGCCTGACCGGACGGAGCAGGGTCTCCGGGCTCATCGAGCCGAGCAGCTTCTCCAGCGCGTACTCGACGTCGGACTTCCAGCTCAGGGCGGTGCGCAGTTCGAGCCGCAGCCGGGGGAACCGGGGATGCGGACGGACGGTTTTGAACCCGACGGAGAGGAAGAAATCGGCGGGCGCGACACAACCACCCGCAGGGTCGTCGGCGTCTCCGAACTTGGCGTCGCCGAACGCCTCGATCGCCTTGATCCCCCGCTTGGTCAGGTCCCGGGCGACGCCCTGCACCAACATCCGACCCAGCCCGCCGCCCGCGAACGCGGCCACCACGTTGGCGGTCATCAGCAGCGCCGCGTCGGCGGAGACCGGCGACGTGGGAAAGGCCATCGAGCGGGGCACGTAGGCGGGCGGGGCGTACATCACGAAGCCCGCCGGCATGCCGTCGACGTACGCGAGCTTGCCGCAGGAGCCCCACTCCAGCAGGGTCTGGGAGACCCACGCCTCCTTCTCCAGGCCCGGGTCGCCGGCGGCGCAGGCCCGGTCGGCGGAGACCGGATCCAGCTCCCAGTAAACGCACTGCCGGCAGGGGCGAGGAAGGTCCTCCAACGTGTCGAGGGTCAGGCTGACCAGACGTCGCGACATATGGCGCATCCCCACAATAGGCTCGGCGGTGAGACCGGCACGCAACGACAGCGCCGCCTTCCTGTCCCCGACGAGCGATCGTACGCCGCCGATCGGCGGTACGGGAGGGGACGCGCAGATCGTCACCGCGCCGAGGGACGGGTCCGGGATGTGGACGATCCGTCGCCGTGGGCCGGCACGGTGGCCGGAGGCGACTAGGATCGACAATCGGTGTGCCCGCCGCCATGGTCGCCTTCGTGCGGGGTACCCGGGACGGGAGCCACCCGAGCAGCGATCGAGGTGAGGTCATGACCGGCACGACACTCGACGACTACACCGACCGGTACGCCCGGCGGGTACGCGGGATGACCGCCTCCGAGATCCGAGCACTCTTCGCGGTGGCCAGCAGGCCGGAGGTCGTCTCGCTCGCCGGTGGAGCGCCGTACATCGCCGCCCTGCCGCTCGACGCGGTCGGTGAGATGCTCGGCCGGCTCGGCTCCGAGCACGGCGCCACCACCCTCCAGTACGGCATCGGCCAGGGCACCCTGGAGCTGCGCGAGCGGATCTGCGAGGTGATGACGCTCTCGGGGATCGACGCCGGCTGCGGTGCGTCCCCGGAGGACGTGGTCGTCACCGTCGGCGGGCAGCAGGCCCTGGACCTGGTGGCCCGACTCTTCCTCGACCCGGGTGACGTGGTGCTCGCCGAGGGTCCGACCTACGTCGGCGCGCTCGGAGTGTTCCAGGCTGCCCAGGCGCAGGTCGCGCACGTACCGATGGACGCCGACGGGTTGATCCCGGAGGCGCTGGAGACGGCCATCGCCGACCTGGCCCGCGCGGGCCGGCGGGTGAAGTTCCTCTACACGATCCCCACCTACCAGAACCCGACCGGTGTGACGCTCAGCGAGGAACGCCGGGAACGGGTGCTCGACATCTGCGAGCGCGCCGGCCTGCTCGTCGTCGAGGACGACCCGTACGGCCAGCTGGGGTTCGAGGGTGAGGCCCCGGCCCCGCTGCGGGCCCGCCGCCGCGACGGGGTGTTCTACCTGAGCACGTTCTCCAAGACGTTCGCGCCGGGTCTGCGGGTCGGCTGGATCCTGGCGCCGCACGCGGTCCGCGACAAGCTGGTCATCGCCAGCGAGGCGCAGATCCTTTGCCCCAGCGGCTACGCCCAGGCGGCCGTCGCCACCTACCTCGGCACGATGCCGTGGCGGCAGCAGCTCAAGGTCTACCGCGAGGTCTACCGGGAACGTCGGGACGCCCTGCTCGACGCGATGGCCGACCTGATGCCCGAGGGCACCAGCTGGACGACGCCGGCCGGCGGTCTCTTCGTCTGGGCCACCCTGCCCGACGGGCTCGACTCGAAGGCGATGATGCCGCGCGCGGTCGCCGCCCGGGTCGCCTATGTGCCCGGCACCGGCTTCTACGCCGACGGCACCGGCACCGACACCATGCGGTTGAACTTCAGCTTCCCGCCGCCGGAGCGGATCCGCGAGGGCGTCCGCCGGCTGGCCGGTGTCATGGAGCAGGAGATCGCGATGCGCCGGGTCTTCGGTGCCGTGGGCGGCGGCGCCGCAGGTCGGCGCGGCCAGGCCGGCTCCGACGTGCCAGGTCCCGACTTGGCATGATGCCGGCATGGGTACGACAGCTGCCGAGCGCCTCCTCGTGACCGATCCCGCCGTCTCGGCCGACCTGCGTGTGCTGGTGCTCGCCGGCGGGCTCTCCTACGAGCGGGATGTGTCGCTGCGCTCGGGCCGCAGGGTGCTCGACGCGCTGCGTGCCGTCGGCGTGGAGGCGGAGCTGCGCGACGCCGATGTGGCGTTGCTCCCGGCCCTCGCCGCCGACCCGCCGGACGCCGTGGTGATCGCACTGCACGGCGCGACCGGTGAGGACGGCTCGCTGCGCGGCGTGCTGGATCTGTGCGACATCCCGTACGTCGGCTGTGACGCCCGCGCCTCGCGGCTCGCCTGGGACAAGCCGTCGGCCAAGGCGGTGCTCCGCGAGGCGGGCATCCCCACCCCGGACTGGGTGGCCCTGCCGCACGACCGGTTCTCCGAGCTTGGCGCGGTGGCCGTCCTGGACCGGATCGTCGACCGTCTTGGCCTGCCCGTGATGGTCAAGCCGGCGCAGGGCGGGTCGGGGCTGGGTGGTGCGGTGGTCCGGGACGCCGCGGCGCTGCCCGCCGCGATGGTGGGCTGCTTCGCGTACGACTCCACCGCGCTGGTGGAGCGCTACGTGCCCGGCATGGACGTGGCGGTCTCCGTGGTCGACCTCGGCGACGGCCCGCAGGCGCTGCCGCCGGTGGAGATCGTGCCCCGCAACGGCGTGTACGACTACGCGGCCCGCTACACGGCCGGACGGACCACGTGGCACGCGCCGGCGCGGCTGGACCCGGAGGTGGCCGCCACGGTCGCGGACGTGGCGCTCGCCGCGCACACCGCCCTCGGCCTGCGCGACCTGTCCCGGGTCGACGTGATCGTGGATGCTGCGGGTCAACCGCACGTTCTGGAGGTCAACGTCTCGCCCGGCATGACCGAGACGTCGCTGCTGCCTTTGGCCGTGCAGGCGGCTGGTCTGGACTTCGGTCGGCTCATCGGTTCCCTGGTCAGCCGGGCCGCTGCCCGCCTCACCACGTCCTGACCATCTCGCCGCACCCGGCTCGCCCCGCCCGTCGCTGCTGCTGACGTCGAGGTTGGCGGCCGCACGTAGGGTGCCACCGCCAACCTCGCTTGGTCAGCGACCGGAAGGTGCGTCCTCTACGGCGCCGCTGCCGGGCTGAGTGTCTTCGGCCGCCGTCGTGCCGGCGTCCCGGTCGCGGGCAGCCGGGCTCCAGGTTTCGTCCCCCGGTTCGGAGTTCGAGTCGACGCGTTGGGTGGTTTCCTGCCCGTCGTTGGCGCGTTCGGTGGCCTTGCCTTCGGGGTCGATCTCTTCGGCGCCCCTGTCTTGGAGCGTGCCCTGTTCGGTGGCCCGGTTCCGAAGGTCGGCCCGTGCACCGGCGTCCTCGTCGGTGTCGGTTGGTGAACCGGCGGCGTCCGCCGTTGCCGAGCCGCGGGCGGCTGCCGAGTCGGCGGCGGTGGCCGCCGTCGGCGAGCGACGATCGGCGTGGACGGTGGCATTGGTTGCGGCCCGGGTGACCGTGCCGCCCCGACCCGCGTCGCCGTCGCCGCCGTCGCCGCCGTCGCCGCCGTCACTGCCGGCGGCTCCGATCGTCGGGTCGGGCGTCGGCTCCGGGATCTCCTCGGCCGCCTCGATCACCGAGACGGCCTCCGCCTCGGCGGCGGCGTGCGCCGCGGCGGACTGGGCGAGCAGGCTTGACGGCGCCTGCCATTGGATGCGGGGCGGCTCGGCCAGCGGCCGGCCGCCGAACTCCGCGAGCCACGCGGCGACGAGCGCCAGATTTTCCCGCCACTGCGCCTCGGAGATCGGCGGCAGGATCGAGTCCCACAGAGACAGGAACGTGCCGCGCAACTGGAGCCGGCCGTACGGCCGGGCCAGGAACCACATGTGCAGGTGCGCCGAGCCGTCGCCCCACCGGTTGACGTGCACCCGGGCGACGCCGTCCAGCGACCGGATGGCCCGCTCCAGACGGACGGTCATCACGCCCAGCTCGGCGGCGAGCAGGTTCGGCAGGTCGCCCAGGTCGAGGTGGGTCCGCGATTCGAGGATGAGCACCATGGGGAGGCCGGTGGGCCGGTCCATGGCACGCACCCGCCACCGCTCTCCGACCCAGATGTAGGCGTCGTCTGGCGCGTTGCAGGCGGTGCATTCCCGGAGGCCCTCGCCCTTGCGTGGCGGTTCGACCGGGACGGGGTCGTCAAGCTGCTTCACACGCAGGTCACCCTCGAAAGGGAACGAGGGCCACTGGGTGAAGTCCGGGACTGAGGGAGGGGTGTCGTGCACGACGCTGACCCTAACCGAGTCTGGCACCGCTGTCCCTACCCGATCGTTCGCCGGTGACGGACCGGATCAACGTTCACCGTCGATCGGTCTCCGGGTCACCGCCCGCCGATCGAGCGATATCCACAGGCTGCCGAGATCGCCAACACAGGCCGTCATCCACAGGCTGGCACCCGCTTTCACGCGGCGTTTCACGTGAAACGGGGGGTGCCTGTGGACAACCGGTGTGGATAACTTTCCGGCCCCTCGTTCGTTGCGCGCCGCACGCCGATCCGATGCGCTGCGGGCTGATGGCGACGCGGATCTTCTCGATCACCCGGCTGCCCGCGGCTCCCCGTGCCCGCCGGCTCTCCCGCCCTTTGGCCACCGCAGTGGTTGCCTGTCGAGCTGCCCCCAAAGTGGGGGCGGTCGGCCCTCGGACGTTGGAGGGGCACACCGCCACGAGCGCAACGCGGTACGACATGTCGCAGCGCCGGAAGGGCTCGGCCCACGCACGTCCCTCCGTGCCCACCCGCCCGTGGATCCGGTCCGACTGGACTCGCCCCGCAATCCAGTGCGCGACACCAGGCAACGAGAGGCCGCGATTCTGCGCGGTCGACCGCAATCCCGCCGGCGGGCCCACGGGCCGGCAGAAGACTGCTGAGCGGGGCGCGCGGCCCTTTCCCGGTACTCCTCGGATGGCCACAGGCGTGGGAGTTCCCGGGGCGGATCGCCGTTTCACGTGAAACGACGGTCCCGGGGGAGGCGCGCGCGCCCGTGGTCGGGCGCGATGACGTCCTGCTCCCGACCCCGGTTTCACGTGAAACGGGCTCCGGACGTCAGACAAAGAACGGCCGCGCTCCCGAGGGGAGCGCGGCCGTGAGCGGCGGGGAGCGGTCAGTCCTCGCTCTCCTCCTGCTGCACTCCGATGATTCCGACGATCCGCTCCAGGTCGTCGACCGTGGCGAACTCAATCGTGATCTTGCCCTTGCTCCGGCCGATGTCGACCTTCACCCGGGTGTCGAAACGATCGGACAACCGGTCGGCGAGGTCGGAGAGGGCGGGCGCGTGCGGCTTGGGTCGACGCTTCGCGGCCCCCTTCGCCGGGCCGTCGTTCAGCGTGAGGGCCACGATCTCCTCGGTCGCCCGGACGGAGAGGCCCTCGGCCACGATTCGCAACGCCAACTGCTCCTGGGCCTCCGACTCGTCGAGGCTCAGGAGGGCGCGGGCGTGACCCGCCGAGAGGATCCCAGCGGCGACCCGGCGCTGCACCTGCGCCGGCAGGTTCAACAGTCGGATGGTGTTGGAGATCTGCGGGCGGCTCCGGCCGATCCGGCGGGCGAGTTCCTCGTGAGTGGCGCCGAACTCTTCCAGCAACTGCTGGTAGGCGGCGGCCTCTTCCAACGGGTTCAGGTTTGCCCGGTGGATGTTCTCCAGCAACGCGTCGCGGAGCATGGCGTCGTCACGGGTGTCCCGGACGATCGCGGGAATGTTCTCCCGACCCACCGCCTGAGCGGCCCGCCAACGCCGCTCGCCCATCACCAGCTCGTACTTCTCGTCGTCGAGCTGCCGGACGACGATCGGCTGGAGGAAGCCGACCTCCTGGATCGAGGTCTTCAGCTCCTCCAGCGCCTCCTCATCGAAGACCTGACGGGGCTGCTTCGGGTTCGGCACGATCGCGTCGACCGGGATCTCGGCGAACCGGGCGCCGGGCACCGGGCTGAGCGCCAGCTCGGCCTCCACCGGCGGAGCGGCCGAGACCATTGCCGGGGTCGGCGCGAGGGTCCCCTCGTCATCGACGGGCTCGTTCTCCGGCTCGGCCGTCACGGTGCCGACGCCGTTCACCGGCCCGGTCGGGATGAGCGCCCCCAGGCCCCGACCCAGACCGCCCCGAGGACGGTTCTTCATGCCACGCCTCCCAGCGACTGTTCCGCACTACGCATTCCGGCCCACCGGCTCCTTGACGCCCCGCTCGGCGATCTCCTGGGCAGCCTCGAAGTAACTCGTGGCTCCCCGCGAACCGGGATCGTAGGTCATCACCGACTGGCCGTAGCTGGGTGCCTCGGAGACCCGGACGTTGCGGGGGATGACCGCCTGGAGGACCTTGTCGCCGAAGTGGTTCCGGACGTCCTGCTCGACCGCGTCTGCCAGCCGCGTACGGCGGTCGTACATGGTCAGCAGGATCGTGGAGACGTCGAGCTTCGGGTTGAGGTGTTGGCGCACCAGGTTGATGTTGTTGATGAGCTGGTTGAGCCCCTCCAGGGCGTAGTACTCGCACTGGATGGGGATCAGCACCTCCTGCGCGGCGACCAGCGCGTTGACCGTGAGCAGACCGAGGGAGGGCGGGCAGTCGATGAAGACGTAGTCGAAGTGGCCCGGGTAGGCGGCGATGGCCCGGTCGAGACGTGATTCACGAGCCACGACCGACACCAGCTCGATCTCCGCGCCGGCGAGGTCGATCGTCGCCGGTACGCACCACAGGTTGGGGATGCCCTCGACAGCCTGCGCGACCTCGGCCAGCGGCACGCTGTTGATGAGGCAGTCGTAGACGTCCGGGATGCCGGTGTGGTGCGGGACGTTGAGCCCGGTGGAGGCGTTGCCCTGCGGGTCGAGGTCGACCACGAGCACCCGGTTGCCGTGCAGGGCGAGCGCCACCGCAAGGTTGACCGTGGTCGTGGTCTTGCCCACGCCGCCCTTCTGGTTGGCGACGCACATGACCCGGGTCCGGTCCGGTCGAGGCATGGTCACCTCGCCACTGGGGTTCAGGATCTGCACGGCGCGCATCGCCTCCATAGCCAACGGTGGGTCATCCTCTTCGCGCGTCGGGGTTTCACGTGAAACGTACGTGGGATCGGCGGCCACTGCCGCCAGCGACTCGGCCGAAGCGACCGGCGCGTCGGCGGCCACCGGCGTGGCGTCCCGAGCGGCCGCCGCAGTGGGCTGATGCGGTACCGCCGGCTCGAAGCGGACCGCCGCGGCCGTGTTCCGGCGGCCCGACACGGGTCGCACGTCGGCCGCGTTCACCGGCCGGTTGAGCCCTTCGGAGGCCCGCTGTACAGCCGCCGGATCCGTGATCTCCGGTCCGATCGGTTGGCCCGCCTGATCGTCGCGCGAGGCCAACGGATCGCTGTCCGCCGGTCGGGGCGACGACCCGGGCGCGCCGGGCGACCAGCTCGGGTAGTCGGTTTCACGTGAAACAGGGTCGCTGGTTGACCCGGTCACGCGTGGATCGTCGTACCTGCCGTCGTCATGCACCTGTCATCCCTGCCCGCTTCGGATGGTCGGTCCGCGCCTCGGTCAACTTGGCCGCACCCGCGCTCGCACCCCGGAGCGTACGGCCCCTGGGGAGCGGTCGGAGACCCGCGACGTCCGCCGCCCGCTCCACACTATCGACGCGCGGTCAGCCTACGGCGGACGGGCGTGGCCGGTCCACGTCGGGTTCTCATACCCTCGTTCCATCCGTACCGGTACAACGAGGCAACCCACCGGCCGGACGCCCGATGGCGCAAAGCGTCAGCGACGGCGAGCGCGTCCACCCCGGGACCGCTTACCGGCGGCCGGGCGGGCCGGGCCGACCATCCGCTCGCGCACGATCTCCACGACGGTTGTGGGCGGGTCGATGACCCCGACACCGCAGAGGTGCACGGTGGGCTGTCCACCGCCGACCCGCGACACCACGTCGGCGTGCTCCTCGATCTCCGCCGCGGCGATGATCCCTTGAGCGCCAGGAGGCGGCCGCCGCGCACCGCCAGAGGCAGGCTCCAGGTCGCCAGACGGTCCAGGGGTGCGACCGCGCGGGAGGTCACCACGTCCCCGCTGATCGGGTCCCGACCGCTCGACCCGCTGGCCGCCTCGTCGGCCCGACCACGGAACACCCGCACCGATCTGGTCAGGCCGAGCCGCTCGACGACCTCGATGAGGAACGACGTCCGTCGGGCGAGCGGCTCGATCAGCGTGACCGTCAGGTCGGGGCGCGCGATGGCCAGGACCAGGCCGGGCAGGCCAGCGCCGGAGCCGACGTCGAGCACGGTCGCGGCGGTCGGGATCCGCTCGGCGACCGCGGCGCAGTTCAGCAGGTGCCGGTCCCAGATCCGGGGCGCCTCCCGGGGGCCGATCAGACCGCGGACCACCCCGTCGGTGGCCAGCAGTTCGGCGTACGCGGCGGCCAGGTCAAGTCGGTCACCGAAGAGGGTCAGCGCCGCCGGTGCGAGTTCGGACGGCAGCGCGGCGTCGGCCGGCGAGGGGCCGTCGCCCGGAACCGAGCCGGTGTCGGTGTCGCCGGGCCGGACAGCGGACGGCCCGGGCGGCGGACCGCCCGGGCCGGTCACGGCGTCGGCCGTGGCGTCGTCGTGTGTCACCCGGTCAGTCCGCCGGCCGTACGACGATGCGCCGGTTCGGCTCGACACCCTCGGACTCGCTCTCCACGCCGGACATGGCGTTGACAACGTCGTGCACGCACTTGCGCTCGAACGCGGACATCGGCTCCAGCCGGACCGGCTCGCCGTACTCCTTGACCTTCTCGACGGCGTTCTTGGCGACCGCGGCGAGTTCCTTGCGGCGGTTCGCCCGGTAGCCGCCGACGTCGAGCAGCAGGCGGCTCGGAGTTCCGGTCTGCCGGAAGACAGCGAGCCGGGTCAGCTCCTGGAGAGCCTCCAGGGTTGCCCCACGCTGGCCCACCAGGTTCTGCAGACGTGCGCCGACCACCTCGACCACCGGGCGGCCGCCGGCCACCAGCTCGTCGATGTCGCCGTCGTAGTCGAGGATGTCGAGAAGCCCCTCGACGTAGTCGGCCGCGATCTCGCTTTGCCGGAACAGGTCGCCCTCGCCCGTGGCCTTCTTCGCGCGGCCGCCGGCGCTGGCCCCGGTGTCGTCGGACTCCGCGTCGTCGGACTCCGCGTCGTCGGACTCGGTGTCGTCGTCGGTCTCGAGGTCGGTGTCGTCGTTCACCGCGAGCGGTGCGGTCTCCTCCTCGTCCAGGGACTGCTCGACGCGGGGGATGCTGGTCTCGGTCACGGTCTCATCTCCGTACTCGCTCGGCCGGACCGTCGGGTCCGACTGGTTTCCCGGGGCCGGCGGGAGGTCGCCGGTGCCCACGGGCACGTCTGTACGGGCAGTGTCGCCCGTGGCCGCGTCATGCGCGGTCGGTTCCGTCCGGCGCCGGCCCTACGGCGGCTGCGCGGTGCGGAACGGGCCGCCGCCGGTTGCCCGACGACGGCCCGGACGAGTCAGCCCTGCCGCTTGGCGGGGCGGCTCTTCTTCGGGTTGGTCGGCTTGGCGCCCGGCTTCGGGCCCGCCACCTTGGGCGCGGTCGCCTTGACCGGCGCCGGCGGGGCGGCCTTGCCGCGCCCGAACAGACCGGCGGACCTGGCGGGCTGCACCGGGCTGCGGGTGGCGGCCGGGGCGGTGGCCTTCTTGGCGGTCACCGGCGGCGGGAACTTCCGCAGGACCCACTGCTGCTGGCCGAGGGTGAAGAGGTTGTTGGTGACCCAGTAGATGATCACGCCGATCGGGAAGATCGCGCCGGAGATCAGCAGCGACGCGGGGATGCCGTAGAGCATCAGTCGCTGGATCATCCGCTGCTGCGGGTCCTCCGCCCAACCGGTCTTGAGGATCATCTGACGGCTGGTCAGGTAGGTGGTCGCGATCATCACCAGGACCAGGACACCGGCAATGATCTTGACGGTGGTGCCGTTGGCGCCGAGGCTGGCCAGCTCGTCGGCCGTGGAGCCGAACTTGCCGGCGATCGGGGCGGTGAAGAGCTTCGCCTGCGAGGCGCTCTGGAACTGGTCGACCGTCCAGCCGTAGAGGGTTTGGTTCTGCTTGTCCGGGTCGAGTCGGCGCAGCACGTGGAAGAGGCCGAGGAAGACCGGGATCTGGAGGAACATCGGAAGGCAGCCCATCAGCGGGTTGGCCTTTTCCTTCCGGTAGAGCTCCATCATCTCCTTCTGGAGCGTCTCCCGGTCACCCTTGTGCTTCTCCTGCAGCTCCTTGACCTTGGGTTGGAGCGCCTGCATCGCCCGCTGCGACTTGATCTGCTTGACGAAGACCGGGAACAGGATCACCCGGACGGTGACCACCAGGAAGATGATGGACAGGATCCAGGCGAAGTTGGTGCCGATCACCGAGCCGACGGGCACCCCGATGGCGTCCCACGCCGAGTGCCAGGTCAGCAGGATCCACGAAATCGCGTAGTAGATCCAGTCGAGACTCAGACTCAATTCGGGGCTCCAGTCACATCAGCACGTCGGCGGCCGCCCGGCTCCGGCACCGGGTCATGTCCACCAGGGTGAAAGGGGTGGCAGCGCAGCAACCGCCGGACCGCCAGGGCGGTTCCCCGGAGCGCGCCGTGCCGGGCGACAGCCTCCTGGGCGTACGCACTGCACGACGGGTAGAACCGACAGCGGGCCGGCAGTGCCGGACTTATCCACCGACGGTACGCGATGATGGGCGCGATCAGCACCCTGGCCGCACCGGTCGGCACAGCGCTCCGGTCACCGCTCATCGGGGCCGCCGCTCGCGTGGCGAACGCGCGACCGCGATGGCGGCGTCCAGGTCGGCGGCGAGCCGCGGGTACGACGCCTCGGCTGCCGCGGGAAGCGCCCGTACGACGAGGGTGCTGCCGACCGGCAGTGCGGCCAGCCGCTCCCGGACCAACGCCCGCAGTCGCCGCCGCACCCGGTTGCGGACCACCGCGTTGCCGACGGCCTTGGACACGACGAAGCCGGCGCGGGTCGACGCGGAGGGCTGCTCCGCGCCAGCATCCCGCGCCGGCTCCGGCGAGGTCACTGTGCTGGGGTCGGTGGTCGTCGGCACGGTCAGGTGGACCACGACGGCGCCTCGTCCGGCGCGCCGGCCACCGCGGACCGCTGCGGCGAAGTCAGTGCTGCGCCGCAGTCGCTGTGCGGCGGCCAGCACGACTGCACACGTTTCCCGGACCGGCCCGGTCGGCTCAGGCCGACAGGGTGGTGCGACCCTTGGCACGACGGCTCGAGAGGATGGCACGGCCGGCACGGGTGCGCATGCGCAGCCGGAAGCCGTGGGTCTTCGCGCGCCGGCGGTTGTTCGGCTGGTAGGTGCGCTTGCTCACGTCAGGCTCTCCGTTTTCGTACGCGCCCCGCGCGACGGGATCGCCGGGGTCGTGGGGTGGTCCAGGCCACCTCGACGGTGGCCACCGATCGGTGCTGTCCGGCGGAGCGGGACCTCGGCGATGCGGGGATGCGACCGCGGACAGCAAGCACCCATCACCCTAGCAGAGGGCGAGAGAGCAGCCGCTCCAGCCTACGCAGGGGGGCAATGACCGTCAAACACCTCGCGACCGCCGACAACGGGGCCCGGGCGAAGGGACGCGCCCGGGCCCGAAGGGGCGGTTTTCGCTGATGCCGACAAGGGCGCCTCAGCGCCGCCGGTTGATGGCGCAGGGACAACGCTGTTACCGTGCCCGATTGCGGTGAGCGTCGGAAGCTCCGGTCGTCGCGCAGGCAAGACCGGACAAGGTAGTGAATCGTTCGGCACGGTGAACCCGCTTCAGCGCCCGTTCAGGCAGGGGGCAGGTCCCACCCGCGTCCGACGGGCGGCCACCATCGGTCTGCACACAGGTTGTGGATAACCTGTGGACGACCACCGGTCGACCGTCCGGGTGGGTGATGTTCCACCCGCGAACGCGGCGGGCCCGGGACGGCCGGCTGGCAGACAGCGGCGGCCGGGAGCAGAGGCGAGGGGGTGGCACGACGGTGGCCGGTACGACCGACCTTGCCGCGGTGTGGTTGGCGGCGACCGACGAGCTCGCCGACGAGATCATCTCCGCCCAGCAGCGCGCCTACCTCCGACTGACCCGGCTACGGGCGATCGTCGAGGACACCGCGCTGCTCTCCGTTCCGGACGCGTTCACGCGGGACGTGATCGAGTCGCGGCTGCGTCCGGCCATCACCGAGGCGCTCACCCGTCGGCTCGGCCGACCGATCCAGGTGGCGGTCACCGTGCGGGTGGCCGAGGACGCCTCCGGCCGCCCGGCCGGCACCGTCTACCGCAGCACCCCGGAGCCGGGGTCGGTCGACATCGACGGTTCCGCCGGACCGCTCGACAACGAGCACCTGGGTCGGCCGCCCGCCGACCCGGTCATCCCGGACCAGCAGCGCGCGGCGTACGCCGCGGAGCCCAGCGCCCCGCCGCCACCCGCCGGCCCGCCTCTCGCGCCGACGACCGAGGGGCACCGGTCGGGGCTGATCCCGGCGAGCCGAGACGGACAGGAGGCGCTCTTCAGCGCGTCGTTCGTCGAGCCGCTGCGCTCGCCCCGTCCGGGGCCGGAGCGGCGCGGCTACGACGAGCAGGCCGCACGCCTGGACCCGCCCGGCCCGGACACCCGGCCGTACGAACCCCGCTACCGCGAGGAGGCGGCGTCGCCACGGGACCAGCACGTGATCCGCGCGCTGCCCCGCGACAGCGGGACGGACAGCGGCCCGGGGCGTAGCGGTGTCGACCATCGGGCCGGGGGCCGGGACGACCGCCGGCTGCCGGGCGCCGACACCGGCGGCAACCGGCTCAATCCGAAGTACATGTTCGAGACGTTCGTCATCGGCTCGTCCAACCGGTTCGCGCACGCGGCGAGCGTCGCGGTGGCCGAGTCGCCGGCGAAGGCGTACAACCCGCTGTTCATCTACGGCAGCTCGGGGCTGGGCAAGACGCACCTGCTGCACGCGATCGGGCACTACGCCACGACGCTCGGCAACGCCCGCTCGGTGCGGTACGTCTCGACCGAGGAATTCACCAACGACTTCATCAACTCCCTCCGGGACGACAAGACCAGCGCGTTCCAGCGGCGCTACCGCGACGTCGACATCCTGCTGATCGACGACATCCAGTTCCTGGAGAACCGCGAGCGCACCCAGGAGGAGTTCTTCCACACCTTCAACACGCTGCACAACGCCAACAAGCAGATCGTGATCACCTCGGACCGCTCCCCGAAGCAGCTGGCCACGCTGGAGGACCGGCTGCGGACCCGCTTCGAGTGGGGCCTGCTCGCCGACATCCAGCCACCGGACCTGGAGACGCGGATCGCGATCCTGCAGAAGAAGGCGGCGCAGGAGCGGCTCTACGCCCCGCCGGACGTGCTGGAGTTCATCGCCTCCCGGGTGTCGAACTCGATCCGGGAGTTGGAGGGCGCGCTGATCCGGGTGACCGCGTTCGCCAGCCTGACCCGGTCGACCGTCGAGCTGTCGCTGGCCGAGGAGGTGCTGCGGGACTTCATTCCGGACGGCGCCGGCCCGGAGATCACCGCGGACCAGATCATGGTCTCCACGGCCGACTACTTCGGGGTGAGCCTGGAGGACCTGCGTGGCCAGTCCCGCTCCCGGGTGCTGGTCAACGCCCGGCAGGTGGCCATGTACCTGTGCCGGGAGCTGACGGAGCTGTCGCTGCCGCGGATCGGGCAGGCGTTCGGCGGCCGGGACCACACCACGGTCATGCACGCCGACCGCAAGATCCGGCAGCAGATGGCGGAACGGCGCTCGCTCTACAACCAGATCGCCGAGCTGACCAACCGGATCAAGCAGAACACCTGAGGGGTACGCCTGCCGCCACGGCGGCACGATGCTCGGGACACGCCCGGCCGGAGATCCGGCCGGGCGTTCTTTTTCGTCGTCCGGCGGTCGTCCGCTTGACCCTCGATCGAGGTCCAGACCACAGCATGGAGGCCGTGACCGCCTCGACCGCCACTCGTTGTCCACAGCTCGTTGTCCACCGGCGGTGGATAACTACGGTCCGTCCACCGCCGGTTACCCACAGGCTGTGGAGAAACCCTGTGCACGACGCTGTGGACGCCTGGGGACAACCATCACGTTGTCCACCGATGATCATCGCCCTGTGTACGAGCTGTTGAAGGTTCTGGGGATGACGGCAATGGTGATCTTCTTGGCGATCCACAGGCTTGGGGAGAAAGTCGGTGGATTACCGGTGGACAACCGGTGGACAACGGTGGACAACCGGCCGTCGAAGCCGGGCTGTGGACACAGGAGGCGGTTGTACCCCCGGTTCTCCACAGCCAAATCACCGGTGGATAACCTGTCTGAGCTGCGTGAACTTGAGTTCTCCACAGTTTGCACAGGTGCGATGAAGACGATGAGTTATCTCTTCTAAGAGAACAAAAACCAATCATCACCGTTGGGCTTTCTGTGGATCGGGCCGAACGCTGCCGGAGCAGACGTCAGCACCGACACGATCCACGGGGTCGGGCGCACAGCCGATGTCCCCGCGCCCTAAGGTGCGATGGGTACCCGCACGGTCGGGCGGGACGGTAGGCAGCGGTCGGCATGAGAGAGTTGTCGCTGACGTCGACGCGGAGGCATTGATGAAGTTCCGAGTGGAGCGCGACGCGCTCGCCGAGGCCGTGGCGTGGACCGCGAAGAGCCTGCCGAACCGGCCATCCGTACCGGTGCTCGCCGGGGTGATGCTCCGCGTCACCGATGGCAACCTGCGGGTCTCCGGGTTCGACTACGAGGTCTCCAGCCAGGTCACCGTCGAGGTGCAGGGTGACGCCGACGGCGCCGCGCTGGTCTCCGGTCGCCTGCTTGCCGAGATCACCAAGGCGCTGCCCGCTAAGCCGGTGGACATCGCCGCGGTCGGCGCGCACCTGGAGCTGGTCTGCGGCAGCGCGCGGTTCACCCTGCCCACCATGCCGGTGGAGGACTACCCCGCACTGCCCGAGATGCCGCAGAGCGCCGGCACGGTCGACGCCGCCTCGTTCGCCACCGCCGTCGCCCAGGTGGCCATCGCCGCCGGCCGCGACGAGACGCTGCCGATGATGACCGGCGTCCGTGTCGAGCTGTCCGGCAGCACCCTGTCGATGCTCGCCACCGACCGCTACCGACTCGCGATGCGCGAGATCCAGTGGCGTCCGGACGACCCCGAGGTGAGCATCAACGCCCTGGTGCCGGCCCGCACCCTGAACGACACCGCCAAGGCGCTCGGTCCGCTGGGTGGCGAGGTCACCCTCGCGCTCGCGCAGGGCGCAGCCGGCGAGGGCATGGTCGGCCTGGCCGGCGGCACCCGGCGTACCACCAGCCGGCTGCTGGACGGCGCCAACTACCCGCCGGTGCGCTCGCTCTTCCCGGCCACTCACAACGCCGAGGCCCGGGTGCCGGTCAGCACCCTGATCGAGGTGGTCAAGCGGGTCGCGCTGGTCGCCGAGCGGGCCACCCCGGTGCTGCTGAGCTTCAGCGCCGATGGTCTGGTCGTCGAGGCCGGCGGCTCGGAGGAGGCGCGGGCCAGCGAGGCGATGGAGGCGACCTTCACCGGGGACGCCCTGACCATCGGCTTCAACCCCCAGTACCTCATCGACGGCCTGGCCAACCTCGGCTCGCAGACCGCCGTGCTCTCGTTCGTCGACGCCTTCAAGCCCGCGGTGATCTCACCCGCCGGCGAGGATGGCGAGGTCATTCCGGGGTACCGGTACCTCATCATGCCGATCCGCGTGTCCCGCTGATCGCGCCCAGCAACACCCAGATCCACGGAGGTAGAAACACATGCAGCTCGGCCTGGTAGGACTCGGCCGGATGGGCGGCAACATGCGCGAGCGGTTGCGGGCGGCCGGTCACGAGGTGGTCGGTTTCGACCACAACGCGCAGCTGAGCGACGCGGCGAGCCTCGCGGAACTGGCGGACAAGCTTGACTCCCCGCGCGCGGTGTGGGTCATGGTGCCCGCCGGCGTCACCGACGCCACCATCGACGAACTCGCCGCGGTGCTCGGCGAGGGCGACATCATCATCGACGGCGGCAACTCGCGGTTCAGCGACGACGCTCCCCGGGCCGAGCGGCTCAACGAGCGCGGCATCGGCTACCTCGACGTGGGCGTCTCCGGTGGTGTCTGGGGCCGGCAGAACGGCTACGGGCTGATGGTCGGCGGTGCCCAGGAGCACGTCGACCGGCTCATGCCGGTCTTCAACGCGCTCAAGCCGGAGGGCGAGTTCGGCTTCGTGCACGCCGGGCCGGTCGGCGCCGGGCACTACTCGAAGATGGTGCACAACGGCATCGAGTACGGCCTGATGCACGCCTACGCCGAGGGTTACGAGCTGCTCACCGCCTCCGAGCTGGTGACGAACGTGCCGGGCGTCTTCAAGTCCTGGCGTGAGGGCACCGTGGTCCGTTCCTGGCTGCTCGACCTGCTGGACCGGGCCCTCGACGAGGACCCGGAGCTGGCCGATCTGAGCGGCTACACCGAGGACACCGGTGAGGGCCGGTGGACGGTCGACGAGGCGGTCCGGCTGGCCGTCCCGCTGAACGTCATCACCGCCTCGCTGTTCGCCCGGTTCGCCTCCCGGCAGGACGACTCACCCGCCATGAAGGCCGTCGCCGCACTGCGCCAGCAGTTCGGCGGTCACGCCGTCCACAAGCGCTGAGCGGTATCCACACCCTGTGTACGTCCACCGGCTGGAACTGGTCGACTTCCGCTCCTACGAGCGGGTCGCCGTCGACCTCCAGCCGGGGGCGAACGTCCTGACCGGCGCCAACGGCGTTGGCAAGACGAATCTCGTCGAGGCGCTGGGCTACGTGGCGACCCTGGATTCGCACCGGGTCGCCACGGATGCGCCACTGGTGCGGATGGGCGCCACCTCGGCGGTGATCCGCTGCGCGGTGGTGCACGACGGGCGGGAACTCCTCGTCGAGCTGGAGATCGTGCCGGGCAAGGCCAATCGGGCCCGGCTGGGCCGGTCTCCGGCTCGACGGGCCCGGGACGTGCTCGGCGCGCTGCGGCTGGTGCTCTTCGCTCCCGAGGACCTGGAGTTGGTCCGGGGTGACCCGGCCGAGCGTCGCCGCTACCTGGACGACCTCCTGGTCAGCCGCCAGCCCCGGTACGCGGGCGTGCGGGCCGACTACGAGCGGGTGGTCAAGCAGCGCAACGCCCTGCTGCGCACCGCGTACCTGGCGCGCAAGACCGGCGGGTCCCGCGGCGGTGACCTCGGCACCCTCGCCGTCTGGGACGCCCACCTGGCCCAGCACGGCGCGGAGCTGCTCGCCGGCCGGCTGGAGCTGGTCGCCGCGCTCACCCCGCACGTCGCCAAGGCGTACGACGCGGTGGCTGCCGGTCGGGGCGCGGCGAGCATCGCCTACCGCCCGTCGATCGAGCTGGCCGAGCCGACCACCGACCGGGCCGCGCTGGCCGAGGCGCTGACGGCGGCTCTGGCCGCGTCCCGTTCGGCCGAGATCGAACGGGGCACCACCCTGGTCGGCCCGCACCGCGACGAGTTGGCGCTGACCCTCGGTCCGCTGCCCGCCAAGGGGTACGCCAGCCACGGCGAGTCCTGGTCGTTCGCGCTCGCGCTGCGGCTGGCCGGCTACGACCTGCTGCGCTCCGACGGCATCGAGCCGGTGCTGGTGCTCGACGACGTCTTCGCCGAGTTGGACACCGGGCGCCGGGAGCGGCTGGCGGAGCTGGTCGGCGGGGCGAGTCAACTGCTGGTGACGTGCGCTGTGGACGACGACGTGCCGGCCGCCCTGCGCGGCACGCGCTACCAGGTCGGCGAGGGGACGGTCCGCCGTGTCGGATGAGCCACGCACCAACCGGGGCGACGCCGGGCGCAACGGCGACGAGACCAGGGCGGGTACACCAAGACCGGGGGCAGCGGGCGCCGACGGCGGGGTGCAGCCGGAGGCGGCTGCCGGACCGGAGCTGGCCAGGGCGGTGCTCGACGCGGCGCTGTCCCGCCGGCAGGCGGCGGCCCGCGCACGGCGTACCCCCGGCGGTGGTGCTGGTGGCGACGGTGCCGGCGGTTCGGGGCGGCGGCTGCGCGGCTATTCCGGCCCGGGCCCCGACCCCCGCGACCCGCAGCCCCTCAGCGCGGTGCTGAACCGGCTGGTCAAGGCGCGCGGCTGGCAGCAGCCCGCGGCCGAGGCCACGGTGTTCGGCGCGTGGGAGCGGGTGGTCGGCGCGGAGGTCGCCCAGCACAGCCGGCCGGTGAAGCTGGAGAACGGCGAGCTGACCGTGGAGGCCCGGTCGACCGCGTGGGCGACGCAGCTGCGGCTGCTGGCCGGTTCGCTGCTCAAGCAGATCGCCAGCGAGGTCGGCCACAACGTGGTGCGCAAGCTGCACATCCACGGCCCGGCCGCGCCGTCCTGGCAGAAGGGGCCGCGTCGGGTGCGTGGCCGTGGGCCGCGCGACACCTACGGCTGAGCGGGCGGGTCAGCTCCGCCGGTCGGCGCGCCTGCGCTCGCGCTGTTCCCGGGTGTAGCGCTTGCGCTCGGCCAGGTCGCGCTTCCACGCTTCGCGGGCCTCGGCCGAGCCGCCCTGGATCGCGCCCTTTACGCACTGGAAGAGCAGGTCTGCTTCGCCCTGTCGGTGGCGGCGCGCAGCGTCGTGGCCGTCTACCGGCCGCTGTTGGAACCGATGGGCCTGACCCATCCGCAGTGCCTGGTCATGCTGGCGCTGTGGCAGCGCGCGCCGCTGTCCGGCCGTGACCTCAGCCGCCTCCTGCAACTCGACCCGGGCACCCTATCACCCCTGCTCAAGCGTCTCGAAGCGGCTGGCTACCTGCGCCGCGAGCGCGACGCAGCCGACGAACGCAGCCTCGCGGTCACACTCACCGCCAGCGGGACGGCGCTCCGCAGCCAGGCGGAACGGATCCCGGCCGCCATCGTCCAGCGGCTCGGGCTGCCGATCGAGGACCTGCAACAGCTGCACGCGGTGCTCACCCAGGTGATCGCCGCGGCCAACCGCCCCGGCGACCCGTCCGCCCCGCAGGCCGGGGCCGCCGGTCAGGCGTCCGCGTAGACCGCGAAGCCGCGCTCGGCGCAGCGCCGGTAGAAGGCGGCCAGCACGCCCAACTCGGCGCAGGTGAAGTTCCACTGCGGCGGGTCGCCGCTCTCGTCGCGCAACGCGTCGAGCCGGCTCTCCAGCCACCGCAGCTGCTGCTCGGCCAACCGGCCGTCGCCGAGCAACGCGCGCAGCACGACGCTCACCGACTCGAAGGTGACGGCCTCGCCGTACTCGCGGTGACCGGTCACGAACCGCTCGATCCCGCCGGCGATCCAGGCGCAGCCGTCCGGGTCGATGACCGGGTCCTCGTCCTCGGCGGCGGCATCTGTGGCGTACAACACACCTTCCAGACCGAGTAGAAGGTCCACCAGTTCGGTGTACGCGGTCGCCCGGACTGTGCCGGTCTTCGCGATCAGCTCGGCAAGCGCCGCCGTCGGCGCGGAGATTCGCGGCACGTCGACGATCTCGCCGAAGTCGACGAACTCGGCCGGCGCGACCGGATCGTAGAAGCGGCCGGTCCGCGGCCAGTGCACCGCGACGTTGTCCAGCCCCATCTGTCACCTCTTAAAGAGCACGTGTCGGGTCGATCGGGTCGATCGTCCCGGTTCCGGCCGGTAAAGATCAAGGGCGGTTCCCGGGCGCCGCAAACGTACGGCACGGGCGGGCTGGCCGCGACCCCCGACCCGCCCGGGCGCGGGTCAACCCGTCCGGGGACGGCGCGTGCGATCGGAGGCTGGCGTGTGGGGGGAGTCGCGGGCAGCGGGGTTCTGCCGGCTATGGACATCTCAGCCGCCTCGTTGAGGGTGCCGAGTGGTGGTTCTGTCCTCCACGCACAGTAGGATTGACGGTGAGACGAAGACCCGGTGCGGAGCGAGGGACGGGGCCGGTGGCCCCAGGATCATTCTCCACGTCGGGTCGAGCCGATCGCGATCCGCGGGCAACCGCGGCGACCGGCGCGTTCGACCCGCTGTCCGGAGGTCTCCGGCACCGGTCCGCGCGCCGACGTCGCGTCCTGTCCGCCGAACCCGCGCCCGACGCGCCCTACCCGGCGTGGACGACGCGAGAAAGTGGCCGAGGGTGGCAGCGCAGGACAAGCAGGAGTACGGCGCAGAGTCGATCACCGTTCTCGAAGGGCTGGAGGCGGTCCGTAAGCGGCCCGGTATGTACATCGGGTCCACCGGCGAGCGTGGTCTGCACCACCTCGTCTGGGAGGTCGTCGACAACGCGGTGGACGAGGCGCTGGCCGGATACTGCGACACCATCGACGTGGTGCTGCTCGCCGACGGCGGCGTCCGGGTCACCGACAACGGCCGCGGCTTCCCCGTCGACCTGCACCCGAAGCTCAAGAAGCCGGGTGTCGAGGTCGCGCTGACCGTGCTGCACGCGGGTGGCAAGTTCGACGGCAAGGCGTACGCGGTCTCCGGCGGTCTGCACGGTGTCGGCGTCTCCGTCGTGAACGCGCTCTCCACCCGCATGGCAGTGGAGATCCACAAGTCCGGCTCCGTGTGGCGGCAGCAGTACAACAACTCCAAGCCCGGTCCTCTGGACAAGGGTGAGACCACCGACCGCACCGGTTCGGCGGTCTCCTTCTGGCCTGACCCCGACGTCTTCGAGACCGTCGACTTCGATTTCCAGACCATCTACCGTCGTCTGCAGGAGATGGCCTTCCTCAACCGCGCGCTGCGCATCCACCTGCTCGACGAGCGGGTGGCCGAGGAGGAGGACGGCCGGCAGCGCGAGGTGACCTTCTTCTACGAGGGCGGCATCTCCGACTTCGTCCGGCACCTCAACGCCTCGAAGAACCCGATCCACAAGACCGTGGTCGAGTTCGGCGCCGAGGAGGAGGGCATGTCGGTCGAGATCGCCATGCAGTGGAACGAGTCGTACGGCGAGTCGGTGTACACCTTCGCCAACACGATCAACACCCACGAGGGCGGCACCCACGAGGAGGGCTTCCGGTCCGCGCTGACCAGCGTGGTCAACCGGTACGGCACCGACAAGAAGCTGCTCAAGGGCGACGAGAAGCTCTCCGGCGAGGACATCCGCGAGGGACTCGCTGCGATCATCTCGGTCAAGCTGGCCAACCCGCAGTTCGAGGGTCAGACCAAGACCAAGCTCGGCAACACCCCGGTGAAGAGCTTCGTGCAGCGGGTCTGCAACGAGTGGCTGGTCGACTGGTTCGACCGCAACCCGGCCGAAGCCAAGATGATCATCACGAAGGCGTCCCAGGCGGCCCGCGCCCGGATCGCCGCGCAGCAGGCGCGCAAGCTGGCCCGGCGTAAGTCGCTGCTGGAGTCCGGCTCGATGCCGGGCAAGCTGGCCGACTGCCAGTCCACCGACCCGCGCGAGTCCGAGGTGTTCATCGTCGAGGGCGACTCGGCCGGTGGCTCGGCCAAGCAGGGCCGGGACCCGCGGACGCAGGCGATCCTGCCGATCCGCGGCAAGATCCTCAACGTGGAGAAGGCCCGGATCGACCGGGTGCTGAAGAACAACGAGGTCCAGGCGCTGATCACCGCGCTGGGCACCGGCATCCACGACGACTTCGACATGGAGAAGCTGCGTTACCACAAGGTGGTGCTGATGGCCGACGCGGACGTCGACGGCCAGCACATCCAGACCCTGCTGCTCACCCTGCTGTTCCGCTTCATGCGTCCGCTGGTCGAGCTGGGGCACGTCTACCTGGCCGCCCCGCCGCTCTACAAGATCAAGTGGAACAAGAAGGGCGACGACGCGCAGTACGCCTACTCCGACCGAGAGCGGGACGGGCTCATCGCGCTGCGCCAGCAGAAGAAGCCGAACGCCAAGCCGGACGACATCCAGCGGTTCAAGGGCCTCGGCGAGATGAACTATCCCGAGCTGTGGGAAACCACGATGAACCCGGCTACGCGTACCCTGCGTCAGGTCACGCTCGACGACGCGGCAACCGCCGACGAGTTGTTCAGCGTGCTGATGGGTGAGGACGTCGAGGCGCGCCGGTCGTTCATCCAGCGCAACGCCAAGGACGTCCGGTTCCTGGACATCTGACGGACCTCGGCGGATCGGCCGGGTAGCCCCCGGCCGATCCGCTGGTCCACAGAGTTATCCACAGCTTGGCCGGTATCCACAGCCGTTATCCACAGCACGAAAACGACTCTGAGTCTGATAAGGGTATACAGTGACCGATTCCCCCGAGTCCACACCGAACGAGCCCGAGGTCCCCGCCGAGGCCATCGCCGCGGTGGTCGCGCACGACCGGATCGAACCGGTCGGGCTCGAGGTGGAGATGCAGCGCTCCTACCTCGACTACGCGATGAGCGTCATCGTCGGTCGCGCGCTGCCGGACGTCCGGGACGGCCTCAAGCCGGTCCACCGCAAGATCCTCTACGCGATGTTCGACTCCGGCTACCGGCCGGACCGCGGCTACGTGAAGTGCTCCCGGGTCGTCGGCGACGTGATGGGTCAGTTCCACCCGCACGGCGACTCGGCGATCTACGACGCTCTGGTCCGGATGGCGCAGCCCTGGTCGCTGCGCTACCCGCTGGTGGACGGCAACGGCAACTTCGGCTCGCCCGGTAACGATCCGGCCGCCGCCATGCGTTACTGTCTGACCGGCAATGTCCGGATTCGTGCCGCTGAGGGCAGCGTGCGGATCGCGGACGTGGTGGCCGACGCCGCGCCGTCCAGCGAGACCGACATCGACCTGAAGGTCCGCGACCGCAACGGCGACCTGGTCCGCGCCTCGAAGTTCTTCCATTCTGGCGAGCACCCCACGCTGCGGCTGCGCACCCGCGAGGGGTACGAGCTGACCGGCACCCACAACCACCCGGTGCTCTGCCTGGTGGACGTCGCCGGCGTGCCGACCCTGCTGTGGAAGCTGCTCGCCGAGATCTCCCCCGGCGACCGGGTGGTACTCCAGCGCAGCGTGCCGGACGAGATCGGCTACCCGATGCTGGAGCACGTCGAGGCCGCCGTCCTCGCAGGCGCCTTCGTCAGCGAGGGGTGGGTCTCCCCGGGTCGTGCCGGATTCAACAACATCGACCGCGAGTTCTTCGTCCGCGTCCTCGCCGCCTACGACCTGGCCGTGGGTGGTCCGCGCTACGTCAGTGAGCGAGTGATCGCCTCCGGAAGCAACCTGCACGAACTCGACGTCCAGGACCTCACCGCCCTGCGTACGAGCCTCCTCGGCGACCTGGTGGGGGCGCGCAGCGCCGCGAAGTTCGTTCCCGAGTTCGTCTGGCAGGGTCCGGCCGCGGTGAAGCGGGCGTTCCTCCAGGCGCTGTTCGAGGGCGACGGTTCGTCGTCGCTGCTGCCGCGCAACACCATGCAGATCTCGTACTCGACGCGTAGCGAGCGCCTGGCGGCCGAGGTACAGCAGTTGCTGCTGGAGTTCGGCGTGATCAGCCGGCAGACCCGGTACGACGACGGCGAGATCAAGGTGGTGGTGACCAACCGCCGCGACGCCCGGATCTTCGCCGCGCACGTCGGTTTCCTCGGCCGCAAGCAGGCCAAGCTGGAGGCCGAGCTGGCCCAGGTGCCGGCGAGCAGCACCGCGCTCTCCAGTGACCACGTGCCGCTGGTCGGCAACTTCATCCGTGAGCACGGCGCGCAGCGCTGGACGGAGCGCGACTGGCTGCGTCGGCACAACGTGGACCGCGTCGAGCGGTGGGAACGGGACCGCGACGAGATCGCGGCCCGGATCACCAACACCGAGGTGCTCGACGTGGTCGAGCCGTTGGTCGACGGGCGCTTCTACTACGCCGAGGTGGCGCAGATCACCGACGCTGGTGTGCAGCCGGTCTACAGCGTCCGGGTCGACACCGACGACCACTCGTTCGTCTCTGACGGTTTCGTCAGCCACAACACCGAGTGCAAGCTCGACCCGCTCGCCATGGAGATGCTGCGGGACATCGACGAGGACACCGTCGACCTGCAGGACAACTACGACGGCCGGGCCAAGGAGCCCACCATCCTGCCGTCCCGGATCCCCAACCTGCTGGTGAACGGCTCCGAGGGCATCGCGGTCGGCATGGCCACCAAGATTCCGCCGCACAACCTGCGCGAGATCGGCGCGGCGGTGCAGTGGTGCCTGGAGCACCCGGAGGAGGACGAGGAGACCACCCTCGAAGCCCTGCTCGGCATCGTCAAGGGACCGGACTTCCCGACCCACGGCCTGATCGTCGGCACGACCGCCATCCAGGACGCGTACCGCACCGGTCGCGGCTCGATCCGGATGCGGGCCGTGGTGGAGGTCGAGGAGGACAAGCGGGGCCGGCCCTGCCTGGTCGTCAGCGAGTTGCCGTACCAGGTCAACCCGGACAACCTGGCCGAGCGGATCGCCGAGCTGATCAAGGAGGGCAAGCTCGCCGGGATCGCCGACATCCGCGACGAGTCCTCCGGTCGTACCGGCATGCGGATCGTGCTCGTACTCAAGCGCGACGCGGTCGCCAAGGTGGTGCTGAACAACCTCTACAAGCACACCCAGCTCCAGGAGACCTTCGGCGCCAACATGCTGGCCCTCGTCGACGGGGTGCCACGCACGCTCAACCTGGCCCAGTTCATCCGCTACTACGTCGAGCACCAGATCGACGTGATCCGCCGGCGGACCGCGTTCCGGCTGCGCAAGGCCGAGGAACGGGCGCACATCCTGCGCGGTCTGGCCAAGGCGCTGGACGCGCTGGACGAGGTGATCGCCCTGATCCGGCGGTCGCCGACCGTGGACGACGCCCGGCAGGGCCTGATCCGGCTGCTGGAGATCGACGAGATCCAGGCGACCGCGATCCTGGACATGCAGCTGCGCCGCCTCGCCGCCCTGGAGCGGCAGCGGATCGTCGACGACCTGACCAAGCTCGAAATCGAGATCGCCGACCTCAAGGACATCCTCGCCAAGCCGGAGCGGCAGCGGAGGATCGTCTCGGAGGAGCTGGGCGAGATCGTCGCCAAGTGGGGCGACGAGCGGCGTACGCAGATCATCCCGTTCGACGGCGAGGTCTCGATGGAGGACCTCATCGCCCGCGAGGACGTGGTCGTCACGATCACCCGGACCGGGTACGCCAAGCGGACCAAGGTCGATCTCTACCGCTCGCAGCGTCGCGGCGGTAAGGGCGTCAGCGGCGCCACGCTGCGGCAGGACGACATCGTCAGCCACTTCTTCGTCTGCTCGACGCACGACTGGATCCTGTTCTTCACGAACAAGGGGCGCGTGTACCGGGCCAAGGCGTACGAGCTGCCGGAGGCCAGTAGGGTAGCCAAGGGCCAACACGTGGCCAATCTGCTCGCCTTCCTACCCGACGAGCAGATCGCGCAGATCATCGAAATCCCGAACTACCAGGTAGCCCCCTATCTGGTACTGGCCACGAAGAACGGCCTGGTGAAGAAGACGCGGCTCGAGGAGTTCGACTCCAACCGTTCCGGCGGCATCATCGCGATCAACCTGCGCGATGAGGACGAGCTGGTCGGTGCTGCTCTGGTGGCGCCGGAGAACGACCTGCTGCTGGTCTCCAAGAAGGCGCAGGCGATCCGGTTCAACGCCTCCGACGAGGCGCTGCGGCCGATGGGCCGTGCCACCTCGGGCGTGATCGGCATGCGCTTCACGGACGACGACGTCCTGCTCGCCATGGAGGTCGTTCGGGAGGGCCTGGACGTTCTGGTGGCGACGAACGGGGGATACGCGAAACGTACCCCGATCGAGGAATACCCGGTGCAGGGCCGGGGAGGTAAGGGCGTGTTGACTGCGAAGATCACCGAACGGCGCGGTGGTCTGGTTGGCGCGGTGGTGATCGACCCGGACGACGAACTCTTCGCGATCACCAGCAACGGTGGTGTCATCCGGACTCCGGTGAAGCCTGTACGCCGTACGCGTGACCGGAACACAATGGGGGTCAAGCTGATGGACCTCCCGGACGGCGTGACTATCGTGGCGATTGCTCGCAATGCCGACGAGCCTGACGAACAGGACTAGTTGAATGACGGAGACACAGGCGAAGTCGGGGAACACGGGGACCTCGGCCAACCCGGTCGACGAGGAGGCCGCCAAGGGCGGCACACCAGCGACCGGCCGCGCGGCCGTGGGCCGGGCAACGGTCCCCGCCGACGCGCCTGCCCCGAAATTCACCCGGGCTCCCGGTATGACACCCCCACCGGAGCCCGGCGAGGACAGCGGGCCGGGCGACAACACCGAGACGGCTGGTGCCGAGGCCCCGACGTCCGCGGTCACGCCCCCGGCAACGGCGGCGACGCCGGCCCGCCCGACGACCACACAACCGATCAGTGCCCGGCCCGGTCAGGCGACGTCCGCCGGGACCACCGGCACCCAGCCCCGGATCACGCCCGGCATGACCCAGCCGGACGCGGGGCGGGGCGGCGGTACCGGCCGGCCAGCCAGCGGCGGTGGGCTGCCGCCGGGCATCGGTAACCCGTCGGCCGTCGGGGCGGCCCGGGTCGGCGACGCGGTACGCGCTGCGCGTACCTCGGTCAGCTCGGCCGCGTCCCGCGGGCCGCGCCGGGCCCGGCTGAACCTCAAGCGGATCGACCCCTGGTCCGTGATGAAGTTCGCGTTCGCCGTGTCGGTGGTGCTGTTCATCGTCGTGGTGGTCGCCACGTCGGTGCTCTACCTGGCGTTGGACGCGATGGGCGTGTTCCAGAGCGTCAACGACAGCCTGAGCGACCTGGTCAACGCCGGCGGTGGGCAGAGCACCAACGGCTTCCAGATCACCGCCAAGGGCGTCATCCTCAGCTCGGCGCTGATCGGCCTGGTCAACGTGGTGCTGTTCACCGCGCTGGCCACGCTGGGAGCGTTCGTCTACAACGTCTGCGCCGACCTGGTCGGCGGGATCGAGCTGACCCTCGCCGAGCGGGACTGAGTGATCGGGACGCCGGGGCACCGCGGAAAGCGGTCGCTCCGGCGTCCCGTACTCGGGTAGGTTTTTGCAGGCGGCGACGGCCCGGCTCGCAAGCACGGACCCCGATTTGGGGCCGGCTCGGCAGATGGGTTAATCTTGCTCGTCGCAACGCGGGGCTATAGCTCAGTCGGTTAGAGCGCAGAGCTGATAACTCTGAGGTCGATGGTTCGATTCCATCTAGCCCCACCGCATAACGTCCGACGGTAGTCGAGCGCAAGGGGTCGCCCCATGTTCAAGAAGCTGCTGATTCTTGCCGGCGTCGTCGGCGTGGCCGCCGTCGTCTACAACAAGGTCAAGGCCTCGAACGACGAGCGTGCCCTGTGGCACGAGGCGACCACCGCGCCCGACCTGCGCTGACGTCCGGCCCGGCGGCGAACGATCGGCGGCGCCGCCCACGGGGCCCTAGCTCAACTGGCAGAGCACTGCCTTTGCAAGGCAGGGGTTAGGGGTTCGAGTCCCCTGGGCTCCACCAGCACTTTCCTTGGTTGATCTCGCTGTCGAGTACAGCCAGGTGGTCACGCCGTTGCCTCCTTTTCCCGTACGCGATCGATGGCCGAAGCAGCCCGACGAGCACGCGCCGGCGGAACGTGGCCGTAGGTGTCGGCCGTCATCCCGATCGTGGAGTCGCCCGGCAGTTCCATGATGTTCATCGCCGGGTCCTGGGCCCAGCCACGACGAACGCCGCTGGCCGCTGCACCCAGCTCACTGAGCCGATGTGTCGAATCGCATCACCTGCTTGACGAATCCGTCCCAGCACATGCACGACAGCCGGCCTTGGTTCCTCGGTCGTCCTGGTTGGAGTCGGTGACATCTGAGTGCCTGCGGGCGCACTCAAATTCCGGCAGCGAACGAACCATCGCCGCCAAGACGCCATGCGCGAGGGGAAGGCTGCCCAGCTCGCTGATCCCGACCCAGGCGATGTCGTCATGCTCGTCAGGTGCACGGTTGGTCGGAGAGCCAACCCAGTCTCCAACTTGCCAGACGCCCACGTGAAGAGCGTCCTCACCACTGCCGGCATGCAAGACGCCCAACCGTGAAGCGGACTCCGCCACGATGTGAACACCGAGCTCCTCGTGCATCTCACGCGCGAGGGCCTGTAGTTCCGACTCACCCGCTTCGACCTGCCCCCCGGGCAGATCCCAAACATCTGGGTATGCCCGTTTGGTCGGCCTGCGGTGTACTAGCAGAACCGCGCCATTTTCAACGAGTGCGCCTGTGACAACGACATGCATGGCGGGATTAGAGCACGGGGATAGGACAAGCTCGCCCCAGCCGAAGGGGACGCCTACGCGTCCGGATCTGCCGCCATGACAGCGGTGATGATCTCAGTAGGATGCTGAGATGTCTCGGCCAGTGATCTTCGATCTCTTCCATACCTTGATTCACGGGGCCGACGAGGAGCGTGACCGGGTAGTCGGCGAGATGGCGGTCATGGTCGGGTTAACTCCGGCCGAGCTGGTCGCCGCGTACCACGCCACCTGGCGGGACCGACTGGTCCAGTGGGACGTGGAGGAGACCATCCGCATCCTCGCTGGACGCCTCGGCGGCACACCAACCAACGAACAGGTGACACGGGCCGGTGAGCATCGGCGAGCCCTCGGACGCCGGGTGCTGGACAGCGTCTCCACCGCCACCTTGGACGTGCTCGACGCGCTACGCGGCGACGGGCATCCGCTGGCCCTCATCAGCAACGCCACCTCGGACACTGCCGAGGCATGGCCGCAGAGTCCGCTCGCCCACCGGTTCGATGTCGCGGTCTTCTCCTGCGATGTCGGGCTGGCCAAACCCGACCCGGCGATCTATCACCTTGCTGCCGAGCGCCTGGGTGTCAGGCCGGCGGAGTGCGTCTTTGTTGGCGACGGCGCAGACGGTGAGCTGGCCGGGGCGGCAGCGGTCGGTATGACCGTCTTCCGGACCACGGAGCACAACGACACCGACCCGGGCTGGGGCGGGCCGACTTTCCCTGCCCTGGGCGACCTGCCCGGCATGCTCCGAGAGCCGTTCAAGGTCATGGAGCCGGCCGAGTAGAGCGGTCAGTACAGCCATTCGTACAGCCGAGCCCGTCGACGGACACCGTCCGGGGTCGACGGCAGGCGACACGCTTGAGCCCGCTCGTCCAGACCCCTCACAGGTCAGCCGCACGATGCCGACGAAGCTCATCTCCGTGCGGGAGGCCAGCTCCCTCGCCACGGGGATCCCCCGGCGGGACGGCGGGCGGATCGTCGGGTGATGACGACGACGCGGATACTCGCCTGGCGCCGAGCGGCCCTCATCTTCTCGGTGGGCTACGGCCTGCTGCGGCTCTACTGGGCGGCCGGTGGTCGCTGGGGCTGGACGGCGTGCGACCGTACCGACTCACCCACCGCGGCCGAGGCCGCCGACGGGTGCGGCGCGGCCCAGGTGCCTCACCTTCCGTTTCTCCAGGGGTGGGGCGCCGTGCTGCTCAGTGGGCTCCTCATCGCCACGGCGGTGTTCGCCGTACGACGGAGCGGTCGCCCGGCGTCGGTCGCCGCTGCTGCGGCAGCCGTCCCGCTGGTGGTCCTGGCGTTCCCCGCGCATCTGCTGTTCCAGGTGCCTGCGGGGCTGGCCGGCCGCCCGCTCGACTGGCGCGACGTCGCGGCACGCCTCCTGCTGCTGACCGGCGGACTGATATTCGGGGCGGCCGCGACGGTGCCCGCCCGGTGCTCGCACCCCTCTTTTGAAGGTCCGCGAGCGGTGCCGATCTGGGCTCGCCGGTGGGCGTACGCGGGATTCCTCGTGCCGGTCCTCGGCTTCTCGGTGCCACACGCGCTGTGGCTGATGGGCGTGCCGTTCGGCATTTCGGCGGAGATGATCCGCGCGGTCAGGGACGACCTGAGCTGGACCATCGGACTGTCGATAACCCTGGCGCCACTGGCCGGTGGCGTGCTCACCCTTGGGCTGGCGCAGCGCTGGGGCCAGGTCTTTCCGCGCTGGCTGCCGATCCTGAGCGCCCGCCGTGTGCCCCGGGCGCTGGCGCTCGTCCCCGCCACCGTGATCGCGTTGGCGCTGGTCGCGTACGGCCTGATCGGGATCTGGGTGATCGGGTCGGGACTCGCCGAGGGAACCACCAGTTGGTCGAAGCTGGCGGACGGTTGGGTGGCGGCCGGCACCGTGCTGGTCTTCCTCGCCTGGGGCTGCTGCCTGGCGGTCGCCACGTACGGGTACCACCGGGCCACCGTGTCGACCTGCGTGGCGTGCGATCCGTCGCCGATGCACCCGGTCCGCGCCAACTGATGTCTAGCGTGCCGAGCGCGGTCCGGACATGATCTCCGGATGGATGAGATTCGGACGCCGGTCACCATGCAGCTGTACTGCCGGGTGGAGGTGCTCGTCACCGATCCCGCGGCGGTCATCGATCTCGCGGTTGGCGACCTCCGGGCGGCCGACATCGACTGGTCCACGGAGGAGGACGACCTCGAAACGGCGGTCGAGGAGCTGCGGGGGGATCTCGCGACCTCTCTGGCGGGTGTGGTGGACATCAGCCAACTCGGCGAAGACATCCCGGGGGTGGAGTTTCGCGGCGGTCTCTGCTGGGCGGAGCAGGGACCGGCCCGGGACCCGTTTCGCCCGGCAGAGGGGTGAGGGCGGGACTTGCGGCATGGTCGGCATCGACCGGGGTAGAGGGAAGGCACCACACCCCCCGGAAATGAGGTTCAGACCAATGCCGACCGCACGCGAGATCATGACGAACGACGTGACCTGTGTCCGCGAGCAGGACGACCTGATGTCCGCCGCCAGACGGATGGCCGAGCTGGGGGTCGGTTCGCTCCCGATCTGCGGTGACGACAACCGGCTGAAGGGCATGCTGACCGACCGCGACATCGTGGTGAAGGTGCTGGCGGAGGGTCGTGACCCGGCCAAGGTGACCGCGGGTGAGTTGGCTCAGGGCGAGGTGGTGACCATCGGCGCGGACGACGACGCGGCCGAGATCCTGCGCACCATGGGCCAGCACAAGGTCCGCCGGCTGCCCGTGATCGACGGTCACGAGTTGGTGGGCATCGTGGCTGTGGCCGACGTGGCACGCGCCCTGCCCGAGCGTCCGGTTGGTGACCTCATCGAGGCCATCTCCGAGCGCAGCTAACCGTCGCACCTGTCATTGATCGCCGCCACCGGTTCGCCGGCGGGCGGCGATCGCGATGTCCGGTGACCCGCGCCGGCCGCCCGACAGGTCGTGGTGCGGTGGGTCGACGAAACCCGCGGGCGACGGTCAGGCGGGCGGGGTGAGGGGGAGGGTCTCGCCGCGGGCGATCGTGCGTACCTGCTTCACCCAGCCGCGCTGACGGGCCTCGTCGACGAAGTGTGCCAGCGGGGATCGGAACACCGGGTAGTCGTCGTAGTGGATCGGCACGGTCAGCTTCGGCCGCACCAGCTCCACCAGGTCGGCGCCGTGCTGGGCATCCATGGTGAGCAGGATTCCGGCGACCTTCGTGCCGCCGAGGTGGATCAGCATCGCGTCGATGTCCGGGTACCGCTCGGGAATGGCGGTGAGCAGCGGCTCGTTCAGCGTGTCCCCGGTGACGTACAGCCGGAACTCGCGCTGACCGGCGCGCTCCACGTCGATCATCGTGCCCATCACGTCGGGCAACAGCCGGTCCACGGCCCCCGGGCCGTGCTTGCCGGGCATCGAGGTCAGCCGCACCGTCGTACCGTCGCGGTGCAGCTCGCGGGACGACCAGGTCGGCAGGCCCTCTGCGGCCCGGAAGCCCCAGCGGCGCAGCTTGCGCTCCGCCGCGGGGGTGGTGACGATGGGCAGCGCGCGGTCCAGTTCCCGGCGGGCGACCCGATCGAAGTGGTCACCGTGCAGATGGGAGAGGACCACCGCGTCCAGCTCGGGGAGTTGGGCGATCCGCAGCGCGGGGTCCGTGCGGCGGCGCGACCACAAACCCTTACCCAGGTACGCCCGTTGGCCCCGATGCAGGAAGTTCGGGTCGGTCAGCAGGGTGAACCCGCCCAGTCTCAGCACCGTCGTCGCGGTGCCGACGAACGTCACCTGTGGTTGCTCCGCCATCGCGCTCACCTCCTCCCCGCTGCGGTACCCCCGCTGCTGCCGGCCAAGCGGAGTGACGCGGGTCAGTTCTCGGAACCGTGCGGTCCGTCGTCGTTCGCCGCTGCCTTCCCGGGCTGCCCGGCGGTGGGTCGTGCCTGCGGCAGGTGTTCCATCAGCTTGGTGAGCGCGCCGTTGGCGAAGGTGGCGCCGAGCGCCGACCCCGCACCGATGGTCCAACCGACCGGCCCGAGTGGTGTGCAGCCGAAGAACTGGCTCAACCCGGGGGTCTGCACCACCGCGACCAGTGTGCCGAGCGACGTCGCCGTGGACACCAGGACGGCCGGGCTGGTGCCGCCGGCCAGGATGGTTTGGCCGAGCTGGGTGCCGACCAGGGAGACCAGCGCGATGGTTCCGGCGCGCCGCCGGCGGCCGGTGTACCGGGCCAGCGTCCAGCCTGCGGTAGCGCCCAGCGTGGTCGCCGCCGCCCGCAACCCGATCTCCCGACTGAGGGTTTCGCCCAGGGACACGTCCGGGCCCTCCAGCAGCAGGCGGTCGGTGCGGTCCGACGCGGGCGGCCGGACGGCGATGGCCAGCGCCGGCGCCAGGTCGGTGAGCAGGTTGACCAGCAGCAGCTGCCGCCCGGTGAGCGCGGAGCGGCCGGTCGCCGCGGCGGTGAGCACACTGAACGCGATCTCGCCGAGGTTGCCGCCGACCAGGATGCTGAGCGCGTGCCGCACGGACGACCACATCGCCCGCCCCTCGACCAGGGTGGCATGATGGTTTCCAACCGGTCGTCGGTGACCACCAGGTCGGCGGCGGCGCGCGCCGCCGGGGTGCCCCGCTGGCCGAGGGCGATGCCGACGTCGGCCAGCCGGATGGCCGGGGCGTCGTTGGCGCCGTCGCCGGTCATCGCCACGGTCCGCCCGCACTTCTGCAGAGCCTGGATGATCCGCACCTTGTGCGCCGGGGTGCAGCGGGCCACCACGTCGGTGCCGGCCAGCCGCTCGGCGAGCGCCTCGTCGTCCAGTTGGTCGAGCTCGCCGGCGGTGACCACCCGCTGCTCGTCGTGCTCGCTGATGGTGGAGGCGATCGCCTCGGCGGTGGCTGGATGATCTCCGGTGATCATGATGGTGTGCACGCCGGCCTGCCGGATCCGCCGTACCGCCGGCGCGGCACTTTCCCGGACCCCGTCCGCGAGGGCCAGGAAACCCACGAAGGTCAGATTCTGGACGTCCCCGTCGGTCACCTTCGGGTCGTCGACCTGGCATTCGGCGACGGCCAGGATCCGGTGTCCCGCCCCCGCCCGGTCGGCCAGCATCCGCTGCAACTCGGCGCGGCCAGCGTCGTCCAGAGGCTCCTGGCGGCCGTCGGTGCGTCGCGTCGCGCAGCGCGGCAGCACCGTCTCCGGGGCACCCTTGACGCTCAACAGCAAATGACCCTCCGTCTCCCCGACGCTCGCGTGGTAGCCACGGGACGGCTCGAACGGCAGCCCGCCGGCAGCCCGCCAGCCCGCGGCACCGGTCCGCTCCACCACCCCGGCCGTCGCGGCGCCCCGGCGAACGGCACGGTCGGTCTGCAACGCCAACTGCTCCGGATCGGCTGCGGCGGGAGTGGCACGCAGCGCGGCGGCCAGGGTCATCCGCAGCCGGTCGTCCAGACGGTCCAGCGGGTCGTACCGGTCGCCGACGCCGTCACCGACCCCGGCGAGCAGCAGCTTGCCCTCGGTGAGGGTGCCGGTCTTGTCGAAGCAGAGCACATCCACCCGGCCCAGCGCCTCGATGGTGCGCGGGTTGCGGACCAACGCGCCGTGCTCGGCCAGCCGCCGTGCTGCCGCCAACTGCGCCGCGCTGACCAGGAACGGCAGCCCCTCCGGCACCGACGCCACGGCGAGGTTCGACGCGGTCGCGGCCGTCTCGGCCAGCGGTACGCCCCGGAGTAGACCCGCGCCGGCCACCGCCACCGCCGAGCCGGCAGCCAGCGGGATGGCGGCGCTGGTCAACGACCCCAGCCGGGCCTCCACGCCGCTGGTCGGTGGCGCCTGGCGGACCAACGCGAGGCTGCGCCCGGACTCCGTGTCGGCGCCGGTCGCCACCACCACGGCCGTTCCGTGCCCGGCGGCGACCGTGGTGCCCTCGTACAGCATCGAGTGCCGGTCGGCGATGGCGGCCGCGACCACCGCCCGGTCGTTTTTCGCGACCGGCAGTGACTCTCCGGTCAGCGACGACTCGTCCGCCTCCAACCCCACCGACTCGATCACCCGACAGTCGGCGGGCACCGAGTCACCCGACTCCAGGACGATGACGTCCCCCGGGACCAGGTCCTCGGCGGCGACCACCCGTTCGGCCCCGTCGCGGCGGACCCGGGCGGTCACCGCCGAACGGGACAGCAACTCCGCCAACGACCGTTCCGTGTTGCGTTCGTGCACCGCCCCGATCAACGCGGATCCGCCGACCACGCTGCCCACCAGAGCGGCGTCGACCAGCGAGCCGAACGACGCGGAAAGCACCGCCCCGGCGGCCAGCACCGGGGTCAACGGGTTGGACAACTCGTCCAGGAAGGCGCGCAGCAGACCACCGCCTGCCGGAGTGTCACCGCCGTTCGCACCACGTCTGTCGTGTCGACGCTGCGCCTCCGCGCTGTCCAACCCGTCCGGCCCGGTGCCCAGATGGCCGAGCACGGTACGGACGGGCATCAGGTGCCAGGCGGTCGCCACCGGCGCCGGAGTGCCCGACCGGTCGTGCAGCCGGCTGGCCCGCCAGACCCCGTTGGCGAAGGCCAGCCCGGCCGCGCTGTTGACCGCGGCGAGCGCCCGGTGCGGCAGTTGGGTCGGTGGGGCGGTGAACACCCCCAACGCTCCGAGACCCGTGCCGGCCATGGACAGCCGGATGTTCTGCCGAGCCGTGCGCCGGGCCACCCCGGCCGCCTCGATCACCAGGGCCACCACCCGCAGGTCCGCACCGACCAGCAGGTGCGCGCCCCACGGTGGCAGCTCGTCCGGGTCGGCCAGTCCGAGGCCGCAGTCGGACGCGCCGAGCGCCTTCCGGTCCGCGGACACGAGCATCACCACCGCGCCGTCGCGTTGCAGCGCGCGTACCGACTCGGTCAGCTGTCCGCCGCCGGGCAGCATCGCGTCGGCGAAGCCGTACCGCTGCTCGTCGCCGCCGGCCACGACCACTCGCAGACCGGCCTGGCGGGCGGCGACGGGAGGCCGTCGACGCCCGGCGCGGGCTCCGGCTCGACCCGCAGCAGCGCGGCGAGCCGGTCGCCGTGGGCCAGGCCGAGCAGCTGACCGCCGGCCGTGCGTAGCCGTTCGTCGTCGGGGATTTCGCCGGTCGGCAGTTGGTCCGGGGGCCCGAGCCGCCAGCCGTCCGCCGACTTCGACCCGGCCGGATCGGCCGGGTCGAACAGCGCGAAGGCCCGCTCCGCCACCTGGTCGACGTCCATTCCGGTCGCAGGGGCGAGGTCGGCCAGGACGCCCCGGTCCGAGCCGAGCACCGCGGCGTCCAACACCAGGGTGTCGATCCGGTCCAACTCGCGCAGCACGCTGCGGTCCATGGCGATCACCCCGCGTCGGGCGAGCATCCGGCCGAGCTGGGCGGCGTACCCCTCGCGTCCGCTGCCGGGTGCCTTGGGCAGCGCGGACAGGCCCAGGGCGGTGGCCCTCTTGGGGCCGGCGAACGGCACCGCCGCCGCGCCGGCGGCCACGCCCGCAGCGAGCATGCGGTTGACGTACCGCTCGACCGGACCGTCCGGCTTCGGTCGGGGCCGGTTGATCGCCGGCCAACGGGCGGTGGCGCGTTCCGGGTCGCCGGTCAGCCGTGGCTCGGCCTGCTCCCACGCGGAAAGTTGAGCCCGCGCCTCGCTCCACTGCACCATCCGCTGCGCGCCGTCCAGAACGATCCCGGTCCAGCGGCCGGTCAGGCCCTGCACCACCGCCTCGGCCAGCGGAAAGATGATGTCGGCGCGGGGATCGGAGCGCAGCCGTTTGCCGATGAACGCGTGCAGCTTCGGTTGGAGGTCGACCGCCGAGAGCAGGCCGGCGACCTCGCCGGGTACCGGTGCGAACGGCAGGACCCGGATGGCGGCGGAGAGGGTCAGGCCCAGCGCGTCGGAGGCCAGCGCGCCGAGGGTGCGCGGGGTCCGTGGCCCCTCCTCCGGTGGATGCGGTGGCGGGATCTCCGGGTCCGGCTCGTGGTCACAGGTGTTTTCGATCCGGCTGATCGTGGCGATCAGGTCGCGCAGTTTCGGCTCGGGCGCCTGCACGGCGACGACCACCCGGCCGGACGGCGCGTTCACCCGCGCCCAGGCCACGCCGGGCAGCCTCTCCAGCGCGCCCTCCACCTGCCGGGCCAGCCGGTCGCCGCCGTCCTGGCAGACGCCGTGCACCTCGATGTGGTGCCGGCCGGGTCGCGACCAGACCCGACGGCGGGCCAGCCCGGCCTGTCGGGCCAGCCGGGTCGCCGCCGACCCGACGGTCCGCGACGCCTCACCGACCAGGTGCGGCACACCGATGGACGGCAGGATGCGTCCGGCAGCGCGACCCGCCGCCGTCATCGAGGCGTACGGCTGGACGGACGCCGGCCCGGCTCCCTGTTGATGCTGGTGCTGACCTCGGCCATCTCGCCCTCCCACCGCCTCACGTCCGGCGGCCTGGCTTCCCGACCTGCCATCCGTTATGCCCTCCGCGCAGCGGAAGTTTCCGGCGTCGTCGGCGCATGGACGAGGCGGGCGGTGGAATCCGGCAGCCATCACCGGACATGGGGAGGCCGGAATGAGCACGCTCACCCGACATCTGAACGGGCCGCGGGAGAACGTCAGGATGTACAGCCGGCGGATGGACCTGCCGATGCTGGGTGAGGTGGCCATGCCCCCACCGGACAAGGTCGCCTACTACGCGGGGCTCGGCGTGCTCGCCGCACTCCAGGTCATCGAGTGGCCGATCGCCCTGGTGATCACCGCCGGGCATCTTCTGGCCGACCAGCATCTGTCGGGACTGGTGAAGGGCGTCGGGGAGGCGCTCCAGGAGGCCTGACGAGAGCTGGGTCACCGGAGATTGACTTGAATCCGGGTTGAGGTCGCAGGCTCGGTCCATGCCGACCACAGCCGCCACCGCCGTACCGGCCGTGCCGGGTCTGTTCGCACCACGGCTGAGGGCGATGACGGTGGGCAGCGTCGCGTTGATCTCGCTGCTCGCGTTCGAGGCGCTGGCGGTCGGCACGGCGATGCCGACGGTGGCCCGCAGTCTGGACGGGCTGGCGTTGTACGGGATCGCCTTCGGTGGCCCGTTCGCCACGAATGTGCTGGCCATGGTGGTGTCCGGTATCTGGTGTGACGCCCGGGGGCCGCGCGGGCCGATGTGGCACGGGGTCGCCTGGTTCGTGGCGGGGCTCGTGATCGCCGGGACCGCTCCGGTGATGGGTGCGCTGGTCGTCGGCCGGGTGGTGCAGGGCTTCGGCTCCGGGCTCCTCGCGGTGGCGCTCTACGTGATCGTCGGGCACGCGTACCCGCAGGACCTGCACCGGCGGATCTTCGCCGCGTTCGCGGCGGCGTGGGTCGTACCGTCGCTGGTCGGGCCGGCGGTGGCCGGCCTGATCGTGGAGCACCTGGGCTGGCGGTGGGTCTTCCTGGCGGTGCCGGCGGTGGCCGTGCCGGCCGTTCTGCTGATCCACCCCGGCCTGCGGTCGCTCGGCCAGTCGGCGCGACCCGGTTGCCGGCTGGTGCGGCGGCCCGGATCGGTTGGGCGTGCGGGGCGGCGGTGAGCGCCGCACTGCTGCACATCGGGGGACAGCAGCGCGGCGCGACCGCTGTGGCGCTGATCGCGCTGGCCGTGACCGGTCTGCTGGTGTGCGCCCCACGCCTGCTGCCGGCGGGGTTCCTCCGGGCGGCCCGCGGCCTGCCCACCGTGATCGGGCTGCGCGGCCTGGCCTCGGCGGCGTTCGTCGGCGCCGAGGTGGTCATCCCGTTGATGCTCTCCCGGGAACGGGGCCTGTCGCCGACCGCTGCCGGGCTGGTTCTCACCGTCGGCGCGCTGGCCTGGTCCGCGGGCTCGTGGATTCAGGGCAGGATTCCGGTGCCGGCGTCCCGGGCCAGCCTGCCCCGCGTCGGGCTGAGCTGCATCACCGTCGGCACCGCCACGGTGGCGTTGTCGGTCCGACCCGAGCTGCCGGTGGCCGTCGCCGTGCTGGGCTGGGCGGTCGCCGGTCTCGGCATGGGGCTGCTCTACCCGTCCCTGTCCGTGCTCACCCTGGAGCTGTCCGCGCCGGGTGAGCAGGGCCGCAACAGTTCGTCCCTGCAACTGGGCGACTCGCTCTTCGCGGCGACCGTGCTCGCGTTGACCGGGGCGGTCCTGGCCGCCGGGAGCACGCCCGGCCCGGCCAGCTACGCCGTCACCCTGGCGGTGGCAGCTGGTCTGGCGTTGCTCGGCGCGTTGTTGGCCGGGCGGGTGGTGGGCGGGAACCCATCCCCGGCCGGGTGATCCCCCGGATTCGGTGACGTCCGGACCGCGGTCGGGCCGGAGGATGGCGGGGCGATGAGCTTCCTGACCGTCCTGCCGCTGGCCGTGGTGATGGTCGCCGGGACCCAACTGGTCGTGGCGGTTTTCCTCGCCTCGTCGGATCGGCCGCCGGCGGCGTCCGTGGGCTTCCTCGCCGGAGCCGGACTGGTGGTCACGGCAGGGGTGACGGTGAGTTGGCTGCTGGCCCGGCTGGCGGGTGGTCTGGCCGCCGACGCCGGTTCCATCGCCGGGAAGGTCGACCGCGGTCCCGCCATCGACCTGGTGGTGCTCGCCCTGCTGGTCAGCCTGGCGCTCGTGGTCTGGGTACGGCGGAACCGGTCCGGCCCGCCGAAATGGCTGGGAAGCATCGGGCACGCCGATCCCCGCTGGGCGCTGCGGACGGGAGCGCTGCTCTTCGTGGTGACGCCCACCGACGACCTGACCATGGCGGCGGTGGGTGCGAGCGTGGCCAGACACGATCTGCCGTGGTGGCATCTGATGCCGTTCGTGCTGCTCACGGTGCTCCTGCTCGCCCTGCCGCTGCTGGCGTTGCTGCTGCTCGGAGCGGAGGCGGCGCACGTGCTGGCCCGGATGCGGGGGTGGGCGGAGAGGCACGCCTGGATCGTCAGCGAACTCGTGATCGCGTTCTTCGCCCTGCTGACCGTGCTGGACCTGATCCGTTCCGGGTGAGCCGCCGCACGACCGGTCACGGAGCACAGCGCCGTTGCGTCAACGGCGGGTGGGCCGACGACAACCGTCGGACGAGCGGCACGCATCGCGGCAGGACAGGAGGACGGAATGAGGATTCTGGTCACCGGGGCGGGCGGCCACCTGGGTCGCGCGGTGCTGGCCCGGCTGCGCGACGACGGGGTCACCGTCCGGGCCACCAGCCGGCAGCCGCGTACCGGCTCCGGGGTCGAGTGGGTGGTGACGGACCTGGCGACCGGCGACGGCCTGGACGAGGCGGTGTCCGGGGTGGATGCCGTGCTGCACCTGGCGTCGTCGCCGCAGGGCGGGCAGACCTACCAGGTGGACGTGCTGGGCACCCGCCGGCTCGTGGTGGCCGCCGGCTCGGCCAATGTGGGCCACATCGTCTACATCTCGATCGTCGGAGTGGACCGGGTGCCGATTCCGTACTTCCGGCACAAGCTGGCCGCCGAGCAGGTGGTCGCGGCCGGTCCGGTGCCATGGTCGGTGCTGCGGGCCACCCAGTTCCCGCAGTTCCTCGACGACCTGCTGGCGTCCAGCGCGCGGTTGGGGCCGGTGGTCGGTGACCGGGCGGTGCTCGCCCAGCCGGTCGACCCGGGCGAGGTGGCGGCCCGGCTCGCGGCCCGGCTGGTCGCCGGCCCGCTGGGTGGCATCGAGGAGTACGGCGGGCCGCAGGTGCTCCGCTTCGACGAGGCGGTCCGGGCCTGGCGGAAGGCCCGGGGTTCACGCCGACCGTTGTTGCCGGTGCGGACTCCCGGCCGGCTCGGGCGGGAGCTGCGCGCCGGTGGACTGGTCACCGAGGCCCTGCCGCGGGGCGTCCGGACCTGGGCCGACCACCTTGCCGACACGTACGGGGGAACTCCCCGGAGATGAGAGGTGCAACCGTTCACGTTCGTCTTACGGTGACCGCATGTTCGCAGTCGTCACCACGGTGATCCTCTACGTCTTCGGCTTCGTCTTCCTCTACGGCGTGATCCGGTTGGGTGTCCGGCACGCGCTGGAGGACCTGGAGCTCCAGCGGGCCAGAGCCCGGCGCGAAGAGGAACTGGCGGCTTCCCGCGACCGTTCCTTCATGCGCGACAACGCGTTCCTCGCGGGCAGTTGAGCAGCGGTTCGGAGGTGGCGGCGCGGGGCGGCGCGGGTGCCGCCGAGCGGTCCAGCGTGGCGGGTGCGAGGATCGCACCCGTGATGGGAACGCTGAAGACCGAACCCGCCCGAGCCCGCCTCGACCTGCTCGCCCCTCCCGTGGCGGAGGCCATCGCGCAGTGGCCCGCCGAAGCGCCGGTGGACGTCGACGACGTGCTGGTCGCCCCGATCGACGCCGAACTCGCGGACACCGCCGCGTTCTGCGCCGCGTACGAGGTGGGGCTGGACGTGTCGGCCAACTGTGTCGTGGTGGCCGGCAAGCGCGAGGGTGTCGTCCGCTACGCGGCGTGCATCGTCCTGGCGACCACCCGGGTCGACGTGAACGGGGTGGCTCGTCGTGCGCTGGACGTGCGCAAGGCCAGCTTCGCGCCGATGGACGACGCGGTCGAGTTGACCGGTATGGAGTACGGGGGCATCACCCCGATCGGGCTGCCGGCGCAGTGGCCGATCCTGGTGGACGCGCGGGTTATCGCCACGCCCCACGTGATCATCGGATCCGGTGTACGCCACAGCAAGATCGCGCTCCCGGGGCCGGCGCTGGGCGCGCTCCCCGGCGCCCAGGTGGTGGAGGGCCTGGCCAGACCGGCCTGACCAGGCATCCTCATCGATACCGTTGCACGTGAAACATCACAACGGTCGATGTGGTCAGCGAGTTGCGGCCTCGCGCTGCTCGACCTCGGCGAGTGCGGCGAGCAGGGTCTGCGTCTCCTGGGCGCCGGACACCGCGTACTTCCCGGCCAGCACGAAGGTGGGCACGCTGGTGATGCCGAGGCCCCGGGCGGCGGCCAGGTCGGCGGTGATGTCGGCGGTCCGTTCGTCGGAGTCGAGGAACCGGCGTACGTCGGTGGCGTCCAGGCCGACCTCACCGGCCAGGGTGGCCAGGGACTCCCGGGAGCCGATGTCGACGCCCCGGGCGAAGTGCGCCTGGTAGAGCGCCTCCACCATCTCGGCGGCCCGACCGTGGTCCGTGGCGTACGAGACCAGCCGGTGTGCGTCGAAGGTGTTGGCGATCACCGCCCGGTCGAAGTCCAGGCGCAGCCCGTCGCCAGCCGCGACCGCGGTCACGTGGTCGAGCATCTGCCGGGCGCGCTCCGGTCCGCCGAACTTGGCGCCCATCGCCTCCACCAGCGGGCGGGGCTCCGGCACCGGCGACGGGTCGAGCTGGAACGGCCGGTAGCGGACGGTCACCTCGCCGTCGTAGCTGGCGAGAGCCTGCTCCAGCCGGTGCTTGCCGAGGTAGCACCACGGGCAGACGAGGTCCGCGTAGATGTCGATCTCCATGCCGGGTGGCAACTGCCCGATCAGGCGAGTTGTTCCCGGACCTGCCGCTTGAGTCGGCCCAGGATCGCGGTGCCGCCGCGTACCCGCAGCGGACTGATCGCCTGCGCCAGGCCCATCCGCTGGTAGAGGTCGTCCGGCACGGCCAGCACCTCCTCGGCGCTCGCGCCCTCCAGCCCTTCGGCGAGGATACCGGCGAACGCCCGGGTGGTCGGCGCCTCGGGCGGGCAGTCGAAGAGCGTCTCCACGGTGCCCTCCGGCGTCACCCGGGCACGCAGGAAGAACGCCGTCTGGCACTCCGGCACCTGCTCCATGCCCTCGCGCTCGGCGGCGCCCTCGGGTAGCGGCGGGATGGCGTCGGCGTACTCCAGGAGCATCTCCAACACCAGGTCGCGCGGCGCGGCGGCGAACTCGTCGACGATCTCGGCCAGTCGGGCCGGCATGTCAGCCATGTGTCGAGGCTACCGCCGGCCGTGAGCGGGCAGGCCGGCGGCGCGCACCGCGCCGGGGCGCCACGGCGCGTTCGTCACGCCGTCGGTGACTGTTCGCTGATCTCGCTGAGTGCGCTGGTCGGGTCGAGTTGCATGGCCAGGTCACCGAGCGAGACGATCCCGACGAGCTTGCGGTCGCTGTCGCAGACCAGCACCCGGCGGATGCCCCGGTCCCGCATCAGCGCCGCCGCCTCGCCCGCCGTGCAGTGCTGCTCGATCATGACGACCTCGCGGGTGACGATCGAGCCGATCGTGGTGGCCGCCGGCGAACTGTTCTCCGCCACGGCCCGCACCACGATGTCCCGGTCGGTGAGCATGCCGGCGAGACTGGCGCCGTCGGTGACGACCACGTCGCCGATGTCCGCCTCCTTCATCACCCTGGCCGCCTCGTCCAGGGTCGTCTCCGCCGGCAGGTAGACCACCTGCTTGGTCATCACATCGCTGACCCGGTAACCGGTCATGAGAGCCTCCGAAGCGCTTGCACCCGATCGAACTGCACTACCCCGTGACGCGGCGGCTACACCAGGTTCCCACGCTCCCGGCGCACCTCGTCGACGATCCGCTCGACCAGACCGTCCACCGGCAACTCCGCCCGCTCGTCGCCGGCCCGCTCGTGGCGGCGAACGCAGCCGACGGCAACCATCGGTGCCCATGGTGGCGTCTGGAGTGGCACCAAGCCCTTGCACACTGACACAAGGATCGGATCGTGTGGACCCGCTGCTGAGTGAGTTCGACTCGTTCGTCCGTACCCGCACGCCGGCGCTTCTGCGCTCGGCCTACCTGCTCACCGGCGACCAGCACCTGGCCGAGGACCTCGTCCAGTCGGCACTGGCCCGGACACACCGGTCATGGAACCGGCTGCACCACAGTGGCAACGCCGAGGCGTACACCCGCAAGACCATGTACCACCTACAGGTGTCCTGGTGGCGCCGCCGTCGGGTCCCCGAGTCGATGCCGGGCGACCTGCCCGAGCCACGCGGAGGCGGCTCGGCCCCCGACCACGCCCACCAGACCAGCCTGCGCCTCACCCTGCGGGCGGCGCTGGCGAAGCTCTCCCCGAAGCAACGCGCCGTGCTGGTGCTGCGGTTCTTCGAGGACCGCACGGAGGCGGAAGCCGCCGACCTGCTCGGTGTGACGGTCGGCACGGTGAAGAGCCAGACGGCGAAATCCCTGGCCAGGTTGCGCGCCGTCGCGCCCGAGCTCGCCGAGCTGTACGTCCTGGAAGGGAGCACCCGATGAACGACCAGCGCCTCCGGCTCGACCTGACCGCCCTGGCCGACGAGGTCACCTCGGTCGACCTGCGGGACCGTACGCTGCGCACGTCCCGCCGGCTCGGCATCCAGCGCGCCGTGGCCACCTCCGCCGCCGCTCTGGTGCTGATCGCGGCGGCGACCGGCACCGCTCTCGCCATCCGGCCGAACCAGTCCCCGAACCCGCTGCCGGCGGACACCCCGTCGGTCACCGCGTCGCCCAGTCCGACGCGGTCACCCAGCCCGACGCCGTCCACCAGCACCAGCGAAGTCCCCGGTGCTCCGCCCAGCGGCGGGTCCAGCGCCGACACGTCTGCCGGGCAGTTCGGGAAGCTCTTCTACGGCCCCGCCGAGGTGACCGGCGCGGAGACCTCGAACCTGCGCTCCTGGCGCCCCGGCAGCAACCCGGTACGGCTGCTGGCGCTGCCCGAGATCGCGTTCAAGGGCAACGTGGGCGTCTCGTCGGACGGGCAGCGGGTGGCCTGGGTGGACAACAGCAACGACCTCTTCGTCTCCGACGCCGACGGCTCCGACAAGCACCTGCTGCGTTCGGATGTCGATCCGTACTGCATCACCGCGGTCTGGTCGCCGGACGGGCGGCAGTTGCTGTTTCGCGAGTTGAAGGCGACGGGTGGGTCTGGCCGGTTCGGCGTGCTGGACACGCGCTCGGCGGAGAAGACCGTGCGCTGGTGGTCCAGCGAACCTGCCGCCTGCCATGCCCTCTGGTCGGCCGATGGTCAGACCATCGCCATGAACACCGACACCGGAGTCACGCTCTACGGCACGGACGGCACGAAGAGGCGAGTCCTCCCCGGCTTCTCCCCTGACGGATGGCGCACCAACGACGTCGTCAGTCTCTCGCCGGACGGCTCCCGGATCGCCCTGCTGCGGCACAAGGCGGTTGGGGACGCCGGCGACGTCGCTCGCGACCTGCGGGTCAACGTGGTGCTGGACACCCGCAGCGGCAAGCAGGTCACGTTGCCGTTGGGTGGGCGCACGGTGCGGCAGGTCTACTTCCAGTCCGACGGCTCCACGGTCGTACGGGTGCAGGCCGGCAGCGGGTACGCCGTGCTGCTGGTGGACGAGGACGGCAAGAAGGTCTCCGAGACCGCCGAGCCGGCGAGTCTGAAGGACATGCAGATCCTGGCCGCCGTGGGCTGACGATCGGCACGGCGCAGGGCGGGTCATCCTCGGGTGGCCCGCCCTTTTCTGCGGTCTGCGCACCGATCATCGGGACAGCGTTCATCACCATCGGTGAACGGCGGAAATGGTTGCCGGCTCAGACGGATCCGACTGTCGGATAGCGGCGCCCGACGGCGGCAACTCACCACGACCAGAGGCTCGTCTTGGGTGGTGTCAAGCTCGCTCACCTTCCACAAAGGATGGACACGATGAACCTCGGCCCCTTCACCCGCACCACCCGTACCGCGTCGGCCCGCCGTTCCCACGCACTCGGCGGTACGGCCGCCCTGCTGTTCCTGGCGTTCGGTGCCGCGGCCTGCGCTGCCGCCGGCCCGGACGTCGCGGCGGCTCCGGCCGGGACCGGCTCCGGCACCGCCGGTTCCGCACCCGGCGGCACCTTGGCCGCCGGTAAGGGGGGCTCCGTGGCGGACGCGAACCCTGCCGCCCTGCCCGCCGTTCCGGCCCGCCCGCCCACGCGGTCGACGCAGTGGCCGCAGCTGACCTGGTACTCCGCGCAGGAGACTGGTCAGGAGCAGAACGACCCGGCCCGGATCTGGCGGCGTACCCCTGGTGGGAGCTGGCAGGTGGTGCGCACGGGCCGCCCCGAGAACGGCAGGGCCACCAGCCCGCTCGCCGTCTCGCCGGACGGCCGACGGGCAGCCTGGGTTGAATCGTCCGCACGTCGGCTGGTCATCAGCGGGTTCGACGGCACCGAGCAGCGTGCCATTCCAACGCAGGGCCAGCAGACCTGCGCGCCGAGCTGGCTCGACTCCGGGCGCGTGCTGTACGGCCTGGGCCGGGAGAAGGACTGGACGCTCATCGCGATCAACGCTGACGGGACCGGCCGGAAGGTGCTCGCCACCCACGAGGCGAAGTGTCCGACGGTGTCCGGTGGATGGATCGCCCAGTTCACTGACCGGACGGTGAGCATCCGTGACGAGCGCGGTGCCGGGCGTTCGATCAGTCCGCGCGTTCCGACCGGCCTCGTCATCGACGGGGTGGTGGCGATCTCCCGCAACGGCCGGACGCTGGTGATCAGCACCCACGTGCCCAACGCCGGGGGCTGCGGCTGCGGCTGGCAGTTCCGCAACTACCGGCTCGACGCCGCCAGTGGCACGGTCACCGAGTTGGTGCCGCTCGACCCGGCGTGGACCGAGCCGACCGGGCACGGCCAGGCCATCGACGGCGTCGTCCTGGCCGATGGCGGCCTGGTGGTCCAGGTCAACACCGCGACGCCGGCCAGTGACGCGCCGGCGTACCGGCTGGTCCGGTACGCCGGCGATGGCCGGGTGCAGGCGAGCGCCGCGGTGCCCGCCGGCCAGCCGTGGGGCGGCCTGCTGGGTTGAGCCACCGGTGCACCGCCACCGGGTAGGGGGACCGGCCACTCACGGGGGTGGCCGGTCCCTCCGGTCGTTCGGCATGATCCACTCGACATCGCTGATATCGCGGTATCCGAGGCTGCGGGATACCCCGATATCGGCGATCTTGCGCCGATCGTGTGAGCGCGGGAGCGGCCGAGATCGGCTCTGCCCAATGACCTCCGCCACGTCGTCGAATCGGGGCGCCGCAGGCCGTGCCCCCGGTGAAAGACTGGTCGCCGCAGGCAACGGGTGGCGTGAGGGAGGCGCGGGTGCGCTGGCGCAGTTTTGTCGCGGTCGGGGACAGCTTCACCGAGGGTATGGACGACGCGTACCCCGACGGCACCTACCGGGGCTGGGCGGACCTGGTGGCGACCCGGCTCGCCGCCGAGGCGGGCCCGGACTTCCGGTACGCGAACCTGGCCATCCGGGGCCGGCTCTTTCCCAGCGTGGTCGCCGAGCAGGTGCCCTCCGCCGTGGCGATGAAGCCCGACCTGATCAGCTTCGCGGCCGGTGGCAACGACGTGCTGCGTCGTACCTTCGACCCGGACACGCTGGTCTCCCGCTTCGACGAGGTCGTGCGGCAGCTGCGTTCGGGCGGCGCGGACGTGTTGCTGTTCCGGTTCGCCGACGTGATGGCCCGGCTGCCCGGCCAACGCCTCGTCGCCCCCCGCGTCCAACTGCTCAACCAGGCGGTCGGCGAGACCGCCGAGCGGCACGGCGCCATCATGGTCGACCTGTACGCCGACGACACCTTCCTCAACCCGATGCTCTGGAGCACCGACCGGCTGCATCTCTCCGCGGCCGGGCACCGGCGGGTCGCCGGGCAGGTGCTGAACGCGCTCGGGGTGGGCTGTGACGAGGAGTGGCTGATGGTCCCGCCGCATCCGGCGCCGTCGCCGTGGCTCGCCGCCCGCGCCGCCGACCTGCGTTGGGCCGGGCGGCACCTCGCCCCGTGGATCAAGCGCCGGCTGACCGGCCGGTCCTCCGGCGACACGGTGACCGCCAAGCGCCCGCTACTCGGACCGATCGTCGACTGAGGGTGCGCACTCTGCACACCGCGCCGTTGCTGCGGCACACGCCCGACGGCGAACCGGTGCCGGACCACGCCGTGCTGGTCGACGGCGACCGGGTCCAGGCCGTGGGCCCGTTGGCCGAGCTGATCGAGGCGTACGCGGGTGTCCGGGTCCGCCGCTGGCCCGGCACGCTGGGGCCGGGCCGTCGTACGACGCTCCGCTGCCGGCGGCGCCCACCCCACGCGAGCGGGTGCACGCGCTGCTGCGCCAGGGGGTGACGGCGGTGCTGGTGGAGCACCTCGCCGATCCGGTGCTGCGGGCCGCCGTCGACCGGAGTGACCTGCTGGTGCTGCCCACACCCGTGGTGCCGACACTGCATCCGGGCGGACGCGCCGACCTTGCGGTGCACGGCGCCGACGGCATGTGCCTGGTGACCGTGGTGGCCGGTCGGATCGCCCACCGCCGGGCCTGACTCCACGTCACGTGGGCTGCGTCGCATCCGATGGTCGGTTGGCGGGCGTGCATCCGGCGTACCTTGGGGATCATGTCTGTGCCCAACGATCCTGATCCCCGCCTCCAGTCGTACGCGGACCCTCAGCGGCTGGTCACCACCGAGTGGCTGGCCGAGCACCTGGGCGACGAGGGCCTGGTGGTGGTCGAGTCCGACGAGGACGTGCTGCTCTACGAATCCGGTCACATCCCGGGTGCCATCAAGGTCGACTGGCACCTGGAGCTCAACGACCAGGTGACCCGGGACTACCTGGACGCGAAGAGCTTCGCCGAGCTGTGTGCCGCGAAGGGCATCGGCCGGGGCGACACCGTCGTCTTCTACGGCGACAACTTCAACTGGTGGGCCGCGTACGCCCTCTGGGTTTTCTCACTCTTCGGCCACGCCGACGTGCGGCTGCTCGACGGCGGCCGGCAGAAGTGGATCGCCGAGGGGCGCGAGTTGACCCGCGACAAGCCGGCCCGCCCCCGCGCCGACTATCCGGTGCCGCTGCGCGACGACGCGCCGCTGCGGGCCTACCGCGAGCAGGTGATGGCGCACATCGCCGCCGGCCGGCCGCTGGTCGACGTCCGGTCGCCGGGTGAGTACACCGGCGAGATGCTGCACATGCCGGACTACCCGCAGGAGGGCGCACTGCGGGGTGGGCACATCCCGGGTGCCGTCAGCAAGCCGTGGAAGTCCGCCGCCAACGCCGACGGCACGTTCAAGTCCGCCGACGAGCTGCGCGCCATCTACGCCGACCAGCTCGGGCTCAGCCCGGACGACGACGTGATCGCGTACTGCCGGATCGGTGAGCGCTCCAGCCACACCTGGTTCGTGCTGCGACACCTGCTGGGCTACCCGCAGGTCCGCAACTACGACGGCTCGTGGACCGAGTGGGGCAACCTGGTCCGGGCGCCCGTCGTGAAGGGCGACCAGCCCGGCGGTCTCGCCGCCTGAGCCGCCGAACGTCCCCGCGCGTCCGTGACGGGCGCGTGGGGACTGTGGTCAGCCGGCCAGCGCCACCACGCCGCGCAGGTCGCGGACGATGCCGGTGATCTCGCCGGTCTCCGGATTCCATCGCGCCAGGCCGGCCGGTTCCAGGCGGAGCAGCACCGCCCCCGTGTTGTCCCAGCCCGCAGCAGCCGGTGCTGGTGGTTCTCCACGAAGGCGAGGTAACCGTCGCGGCCGTCGTTCGCCGTCGGTGCCATCCGCCCCCCTTCCGGCCGTCACGTCGCGCGTCACCTGGCAGACGCACGGGAAGGCGGAAAAGGTTGGGTCAGTTTCCCGGTCGTCCGGTGAGGTAGCGCTGAAGGGTCGGCCCGATCCAGGAGACCAGTTCCTCCGGCTCGACGTCCACCATGGGCGGCAGGCGGACGATGTAGCGGGTGAAGGCGAGGCCGAGGATCTGACTGGCCACCAGGCCGGCACGTCGGGCGGTCACCGTCTCCCCGGTGCCGGATGTGGCCACCGCAGAGGCGAGCTGGTCGGTGAAGATGCCGCGCATCCGTTCGGCCGCGCCCGGATTGGTGCTGGCGGCCCGCAGCAGCGCGACGAGCGTCTCGTCGCCCTCCCAGCGGGCGAGGAAGTGCCGGACCAGCGTCTCACCGAGCCGCTCGGACGGTACGACGGTCAGGTCGGGCAGACGTAGGTCGAACTCGGCCGCCGCCGCGAAGAGCCCCTCCTTGCTGCCGTAGTAGCGCATGACCATGGACGGGTCGATCCGGGCGTCGGCGGCGATGGCCCGGATGGTGGCGCGTTCGTACCCGTCCGCCGCGAACCGTTCCCGAGCGGCCCGCAGGATCGCCGCCCGGGTGGCGTCGGAGCGGCGGGGCTGGGTCGGGCGGGCGGGTGCTGCCATGTCAACGACCGTAGGCCAACACTTGTTGACACGCAATCGACACCCTTCTACTGTTGCCAACAAGTGTTTGCCAACGTCCGTTGGCAACAGTCGCTCCGGAGGTGGCCATGCTGCCCACGAGTACCGACGTCCTGGTGGTGGGCGCGGGTCCCACCGGCCTCGCCACCGCGCTGACACTTGCCCGGCGCGGGGCTGAGGTGACAGTCCTCGACCAGGTCGCCGACCCGCCGAAGACCTCCCGCGCGGCCGTCGTGCACGCGTACACCCTGGAGGTGCTGGACCGGGTCGCGCCGCAGCGCCGCTGGTCGCCCAGGGGCTGCGGGCGCCGCGCTTCACGGTCCGCGACCGCGACCGGCTGCTACTGGCGGTCCCGTTCCACGAGCTGCCGTCCCGATTCCCCTACGCGCTGCTGGTCTCCCAGGCCGTCACCGAGCAGGTGCTCACCGACCAGTTGGCCGACCTGGGCGTCCAGGTGTGGCGGCCGTGCCGGTTGACCGGTCTGAGCCGCACCGCCGACGGGGTACGCGCGCAGGTCGACGGCGCCGAGCTGCGCGCCCGGTACGTGGTCGGCGCGGACGGCCTGCACAGCACCGTCCGGCAGGCGGCCGGCATCGGCTTCACCGGCCCGAGCGACGAGGAGTCCTTCGTGCTGGCCGACGTACGCGTGCACAGCGTGCTGCCCCGCGACGAGGCGGCGCTGTTCCTCGCCCGCCCCGGGCCGCTGGTCTGGGCGCCGCTGCCGGACGGCGTGGTCCGGATCGTCGCCGCGGTGCCGACGGCACCCGCCGAACCGGATGCGGCGTACCTCCAGGCACTGCTCGACGAGCGCGGCCCGGCGCGGCGACCAGACCGGGTGACCGAGGTGCTGTGGGGTTCCCGGTTCCGGGTGCGGCACCGCATCGCCGACACCTTCCGCGCTGGTTCGGTACTGCTCGCCGGGGACGCCGGACACGTGCACAGCCCCGCCGGCGGTCAGGGCATGAACCTCGGGATCTGCGACGCCGTGGCCCTCGGCACCGCGGTGGCCGACGTGTTGGACGGCGGACCGGAGACGGCGCTCGACGAGTACAACGCACGGCAACGCCCGATGGCCGAGGACGTGCTGAGCTTCGCCGCCGGGCTGACCCGGCTGGCCACCACCTCCCCGTCCCGCCGGCCGGCCCGCGACGTGCTGCTCCGACTGCTCGGCGCCGTGCCACCGGCCCGGCGGCGGATCGCGCTGCGCCTGTCCGGGCTGTCCCACCGGGAACCGACCACCGACTAGGGCGTGTCCTGTCGATCTTGTAGTGGTTGATCGTTGACCATGTGCCGGTGATCGTCGTGGTGAACTGACCGATGAGGCGTAGGCGGTGATAGCGCCGCTGCTTTCCGAACCGGGCAGCAGTCAGGGGCGGTGGTGGGATCACCGTCAGGTCATCAACGGGATCTTGTGGAAGTTGCGCACGGGCGGGCCGTGGCGTGACCTGGCCACCCGCTACGCCAAACGCACAACGCTCTACCGGTCCAGCCTGGTCCTTATCGCTGCCGTCATCTGGCTTCATGATCGACAGAACAGACCCTAGGCGAACCGCGCGACCCCGATGAGTGTGAGTGAGCAGCCCGCATCGCTAACCGCGCTGCGGCAGACCGGCCGAATGCTCACCGAGGCCGAGTGCCATCTGTACACATCAACTAGATGACGCTTTCGTTCCGAGGTCGACTTGTCGCTGCGACGATACGCCAGGTGACAGAGGAGGCGACGTGGCGCGGCGGAAGCGAGAGCAGGTCCGTAACCGACATCCCGGCCGCGTTCTTAGAAGCCAACCGGTGGACCTGGAGACTCCAGCGCCGGTGCCATGGTGGAAGAAACCGATCACCTGGGTGATCACCGTCTGCCTGACCATGGTCGGCGCTGTGATCACAACCTACGGCACCGACATGGCCAAGGCGTTCCTCGGAGAGAGGGCTGCGCCCGAGGCGGTCGCAGAACGCGCCGCCCAGAAATCGCCCCTCATCGTTGTGGATCAGAGCCGCGTCGTTGACGTCGCCCGCAGCTTCGTCTTGCCCCAGTCACCATCTGACGGCGCGTTGCAGGATTGGGACCGGTCACGCAGTGATATGCCCACCCAGCGGTGGCTCAACGACCAAGGCGCCGTGGACGTAGGGACTTCGTACTGGCAGATCACCTTTCAGGGCACAAGGACCGAGGTCGTGGAAATCGTCAACATCCGGCCGGTCCTGGAGGACGGCCGCTGCGCGCCAGCAATTGCGGGAGTCCTCGTGGAGAACGCTACCTCCGGGGCCACCGACAAGATTCCCCTCACTGTCGCCATTGACCGGCCCAACCCCCGACTGCTGATCAACGACGGTAGCGGCGACGCTGGCAAGCCATTCTTCGATCTGAAGAAAATCAGTCTTCCCCGCAAGGAGAAGAACGTCGTGGTCGTCAGCGCTACGACCAGCGGCCCCTATTGCCGCTGGCGGCTGGCCGTCGAGTACTTGGCGGACGGCCACCGTGGCGAGATGATGGTCAGCGCCCCAGAAGACCGCCCGTACGCCGTGACCGGAACAGTGTCATCCGACAAGTATTCGGATGTGTTCATCGCGAGCCTGTGGCAATGCGGAGAGCCTCGGAAGCGCCTGAGCGGCCCGGAGTACCTTAAGCTTCAGAACGGTGACCGAAGTGTCTGCGGCTGAGCTGAGAGCCGCCGCTCGAACGGTCGTAGCAATCGGACTTGCTCTCCTCGCAGCGTCCTGCACGGGAGCCCCTTCAGATGCGATGGCCGAGAAGAGCCCCGCTGCTTCGGACATGCCCGCCAAGGTTGCCGTGCCTCTGCACCGCAGCTTTCCCTCCCTACCGGACCTGCCCGACACGAAAGCCGACGCGGATTACCTTCAGGTCACTGGCATCGACGGACTGGACGCCACCAATAAGGCACTCGCCACGCTCTTCACACACGATCCCGCCACCGTGGCCGCCAGACTGTCACTCCCGGCCGGGTCCGCGATCACCTATCACCAACGCTCGTCGCGAAACGCCGTCGTTCACACCAACAGTGCCTTGGTCAGTATCCTCGCGCCCGTCTCCGCCGAATCCGTAGAAGGATTCGTCACTGATTACTGGCTCGCCACCACACTCACCGTCCCACAAGCCGCTGAGGTCAAGATCACCGATTTGTTCCCCAGTCCGACGGCGGCAACGGATGCGCTAAGCGATCTCGTACGACGACGCCTTCCGCACTCGGACGATGAGTGCATCAAAGGTTCCTGGGATCCCGACTACGCCTCCGCCCAGCAGTGGCACGCTTCCGACACGTACGCGAAGTTCGCGGTGACTCCCGACGGACTCGTCATCGGATTCGCCAAGGGGGGCCTGATACCACCGCCGTGCGGAATCTTCCGGATGACGTTCAGCTGGGAGGAACTTAGGCCGCTGATGGCCGATCGAGGTCTGCGTCTCGTCGCGCAACTGTGAGCGATAAGTGGGGAGTGTCAAGTTAGATCCACACTCCCGTACAAGATCGGCAGGACACGCCCTAGGCGAAGCCCTGCCGCAGGGTCCGCCACGCCACCACGGTGACCAGGGCGAACGTGCCCGCCGCGGCACCCGCCACCGGCACCGTGCCGTACGCGGCGGCGATTAGCCCGGCGAGCGTCGCCCCGACCGGTGCGGTGAGCAGACCGACCATCCGCTGGGCCGCGCCCACCCGGCCGAGCAGCCCCGCCGGCACGTGCCGCTGCCCGTACGACGCACACAGGCTGTTCCACACCACCGTCCCGGCGGCGAAGACGGCCAGCGCGAACCCGCCCGGCACCGGATGCCGGGCCAACGCGAACCCGGTCAGCGCCACGGTCTCCGCGGCGAGCACCGCGCACAGCGCGGGCACCGTCCCCAGCCGGGCGGCGAGCCGACCCGCACCGAACGCCCCGGCCACGCCACCGAGGATCGCGGCCGCGGCGAACAGCCCATAGCCGGCCGGCGGCACCCGCAGCACGTCCAGCGCGTACAGCACCAGCACCGCCAGGATGCCGCTGATCGCCAGGTTGCTCGCCGCGGCCAGCAGGGTGACCCGCCACAGTGTCCGGTTTCCGCGCAGCCACCGCACCCCCTCGACGATCTCGCCCCACACCGACGCGCGCGGCGCTCCGGCTCCGGCCTCCGGGCGCACGACGGGAGCCGGGGCGAGAGCCAGCACCAGCACGGCGGCCACGGCGAACGTGACGGCGTCCAGGGCGAACGGCAGGGCCGGGGCGGCGGCGAAGAGGACACCGGCGGCGGGAGCGCCGAGGAAACCGCCGGCCACGGCCGTACCCGCCTGGAGGCGGCCGTTCGCCCGGGGCAGCGCGGTCGGCGGCACCAGCGCGGGAAGCAGTGCGAACGAGGCGGAGTCGAAGAGCGTGCCCAGCGCGGCGAGGAGAAACGCCGCCATCAGCAACGTCAGGATGCCGGCCCGGTCGACGGCGACCGCCAAGGCCAGCGCCGCCACCACCCCGGCGCGGATCCCGTCCACCAGGGCCATCGTCCGTCGACGGTCCCAGCGGTCGGCGTACACACCGCCGAGCAGGCCGAAGAGCAGCGGCGGCAACTGCGCGGCCACGGTGACCGCGGCGATGACCCGGGGATCGCGGGTCACCGCCGCCGCCAGCAGGGCCAGAGCCGGCGTACGCAGCGAGTCGCCGAACCGCGACGAGACGGCGGCGCACCAGAGCAGCCGGAAGTCCCGGCCGAGAGCGGAAGCTGTCATGCCGGTGACGGTGCGGGTTCGACCGGGTCGAGGGTCAAGCCGCCGGGCGAATGGGGGACGCGCCCGTCGGTGATCATCGGTACGGTGGGCGCCGGTATTCGGGACCGGGGGAGAAAACAGGCGTGGACCACACCTTCCAGGTCGACCTCCGTGGCATGGTCGACCTGCTCAGCCATCACCTCTACGGCAGCCCGCGGGTGTACGTCCGGGAGCTGCTACAGAACGCGGTGGACGCGATCACCGCACGGCGCTCGACCGAGCCGGACGCGCCCGCCCTGGTCCGCATCGACACCCCGGAGATCACCGGCGACGGGACGCTGCGGGTGCACGACACCGGCATCGGCCTGACCGAGGCGCAGGTCCACGAGCTGCTGGCCACCATCGGCCGCAGCTCCAAACGGGACGAGCTGGGCTTCTCGCGGCACGAGTTCCTCGGCCAGTTCGGCATCGGCCTGCTCTCCTGCTTCCTGGTCGCCGACGAGATCCAGGTGCTCACCCGCAACGGCGAGCACCCCACGGTCCGCTGGACCGGGTACGCCGACGGCCGGTACGCGGTGAGCCTGGCACCGCCGCAGGCCGCTCGCGCCGAACCGGGCACCACCGTCACGCTGGTGCCCCGCCGCGACGCCGACCAGTGGTTCGCCACCCCGACGGTCACCGATCTGGCCCGACTCTTCGGTTCGCTGCTGCCGGTCACGGTCCGGGTCGGCGACGTGGTCACCACCACCGGCGAGCCGCCGTGGCCGACCACGCCGGGGGCTCCGGTCGACCGGGCGGCGCTGATCGCGTACGCCCGGGAGACGCTGGGCGTAGACCCGTTCGACGTGTTGCCGCTGACCGTTCCTGAGGCCGGGCTGACCGGGGTCGCCCTCATCCTGCCCACCCCGGTGAACCCGGCGGCCCGCGCGGGGCACCGGGTCTACCTCAAGCGGATGCTGCTCACCGAGCACGCCGACGGGCTGCTGCCGGACTGGGCGTTCTTCGCCCACTGCGTGGTGGACGCCACCGAGTTGCGCCCCACCGCCAGCCGGGAGGCCCTCTACGAGGACACCCTGCTGACCGCCACCCGGGAGGCGCTCGGCGACCAGGTCCGCGGCTGGCTGGTCCGGCTGGCACGGCACGACCCGCACCGGCTGGCCGAGTTCCTCCAGGTGCACCACCTCGGCGTGAAGGCGCTGGCGCTGCACGACGACGAGATGCTCCGGCTGGTCGACCGGTGGTGGCCCATGGACACCAACGTGGGCACGCTCACCCTCGCCGAGTTCCGGGAGCGCCACGGTGTGCTCCGCTACGCGGCGAGCCTGGACGAGTTCCGCCAGCTCGCCGCGGTGGCCGCCGCGCAGGACCTGGCGGTGGTCAACGCCGGCTACACGTACGACACCGAGCTGATCGAGCGGCTGCCGACGGTGGACCGCTCGGTGCTGATCGAACGGCTGGAGCCGAGCGACCTCACGACCCGCTTCGACGGTCTCGACCCGCAGGTGGAGCTTGCGCTGCGGCCGTTCCTCACCGCGGCGCAACGGGCCGTCGAACGTTCCGGCTGCGAAGTGGTGATCCGCGCGTACGACCCGGTGTCGCTGCCCGCGCTCTACCTGGTCAGCCGGTCGGCGGCGTTCAACGACCAGCTCGCGGCCAGCCGGGACCGGGCCGACGAGTTGTGGGGCGGGGTCCTCGACGCGCTCGCCGCCACCGCCCCGCCGGACCGGCCGCAGCTGGTGCTCAACCACCGCAACCCGCTGGTCCGCCGGGTCACCATGCTGGCCGACCCGGACCTGGTGGGGCTCGCCGTCGAGGCGCTGTACGGGCAGGCGCTGCTGCTCGGCCACCATCCGATCCGCGCGGCCGACGCGGCGCTGCTCAACGATTCCTTCCTCGGCCTGCTCGGCCGGGCCGTTCCGGGACGGGAGTGAGCATGAGCGACGAGGATCTGTGGCGGGTGCTGCGCGGCATCTCCGACATGCCGTACGGGGCGGGGCAGATCGCCGCGTTGGAGCAGCTGCTGCGCCGGGTGGACGCCGCGGACGACCGGCACCTCGCCTTCGTCACGCGGATGCAGGCCACCACGGGGTACGTCTACGGCGGTGAGCCGGCGAAGTCCTTCGTGACCTTCTCCTGGTGCCTGTCCGAGTTCGACCGGGATCCGCAGCCCTACCACCAGCGACACCTGCACCACCTGCTGTGGCACTTCAAGTACATGGTGTCCGGCCTGCTGAAGTTCCCGGAGGTGCCGCTGGACCGCACCTACGCGGTGCTGGACGACATGGAACGGCGCTACAAGGCCGGTGGGCACAGCCTGCAGACCGTCCACAAGCACCGGTTCCGGGTCGCCGACCACGTGGGCGACGCCGAGGCGGCCGCGCACTGGTACCGGCTCTGGCAGACCACCCCGCGCGACGAGCTTTCCGACTGCGCCGGCTGTGACCCGACGAGCCAGGTGGGCTACCTCGCCGACACCGGGCGGGACGCCGAGGCGGTGACGTTGGCCGAGCCGGTGCTCGCCGGTCGGCTCACCTGCACCGAGCAGCCGCAGGCGATCCTCACCGCGCTGCTCGTGCCGTACCTGCGCACCGGGCGGGGTGAGTCGGCGCGGGACGCGCACCGGGAGGCGTACCGCCGGCTGCGCGGTAACCTCGCCGACCTGTGGGACATCGGTGACCACGTCGAGTTCTGCACGTTGACCGGTAACGAGGCGCGGGCCGTGGAGCTGGTCGAACGGCACCTGGACTGGCTGGACCGGCCACCGTCGCCGGCCGCCGCGATGCACTTCGCGGCGGCGGCCGCCGCCGCGTTGCGCCAGGCCGGTCGGAGCGGCGTGGCGACCGTGTACCGCCGGGCTGCCGAGGGCCGACCGGCCGGCGAGGTGTCGGCGCTGGTGCTCGCCGACGAGTTGACGCAGACCGCGACGGGGCTGGCCGCGCGCTTCGACGCCCGCAACGGCACAACCCACCAGTCGGAGTGGATTGCCCGCCGGCTCGCCGTGCGACCGGGCGGCGAGCACCTTCCGCTGTCCGCGAGCGTCCGCCGTCGCCCGCGCCCGATCGGCGACGAACCCACCATCTCCCTCAGCGGGGGTGCTCCGGCGACGGTCGGCGCCGCGCCGCGGGCCGGCACGACCGAGGCCCCCGCCGCGGTGACCGTGCCCGCTGACGCCGGCCCGGACGAGCTGCTGGACCTCGCCGAACAGAGCTGGGGTCGGCACGACCGGGCCACGTTCCGGGCGGCGCTGGCCGCCTACGACGAGCGGTTCGGCTCCGGGGACCTGCCGTCGCGTACGGTCGCCCACCGGCTGGCGTTGCGAGCGGCCGAGCGCGGCGACGAGGACGACATCCAGGGTGCGATCGAACTGAACCGGGCGGCGCTGGAGCTGTACCGGACGGCGGGCGAGGTGGTGCCCGCCCAGGTGGTCGCCGGGCGGCTCGGCGTGCTGCTGACCCGATCCGACGACGGCGTCGACGAGGGGCTGGCGTTGGTCCGGGACGCCGCCGAGGTGCTGGACCGGGAGGGCGACGCCCGGCAGCGGGCCGCCGCTCACGACCGGGTGGCGTTGGCGCTGCTGCACCGGGAACGCTGGGCGGACGCGCTCGCCGCGCTCGCCCGGGTTCCGGCCGACGCGGGCGGAGACCCACACCTGGCGGCCCGGATCGCGCTGCACCGCGCGCACCTGCTGGAGCAGTCGGATCGTGTCGAGGAGGCGCGCGCCGCCGCCGCCGAGTCCCGCCGGATCGCCCGTGACCTGGGCGTCGGCGAGTTGGTCACGGCGGCCTGCCTGGCGTACGCCCGAACGGTGGACGATCCGGCCGACGCGGTGGCCGCGTGCGACGAGGCACTGCGGGTGGCACCGGCGGACGCGGAGTTGCCGGTTCGCGTCGCCCGTGCCCGCGCGTTGCTCTCCGCCGGCCGGGCCACCGACGCGGTCGATGACTTCGTCGAGGCGGTGACGCTCTGCGTGGAGCGGGGCGCCGAGGGGGACGCGTTCCTGCGCTGGGAACTGGCGAACGCGTACCGGGTGGTGGGTCGGCTCGCCGAGGCCGCCGAGGTCGCCGAGGAGGCCGTGCTCGGTCTCGACCGGCTCGGCGCGCAGGCCGAGGCGGACCGGTGCCGGCACCTGCTGGCCGGCGTGTACGCCGGGCTCGGTGAGATCGACCCGGCGCTGGCCCTGCTGGAACAGCTGGCCGGCAACCTGGACGGTCCGGACAACCTCCCGTACCGGGCGCAGGTGCTGGAGGAGGCCGGCGGCATCCTGTACGACGCGGACCGGGACGCGGCCGGCGCCGAGCGGTTCGCCGCGGCCGCCACGGCGTACCGGCTGGGCGGTCTGCCGTTGGACGAGTTGCGGGCGCGCCGGCGGGAGGCGTACGCCTGGTTCTGGGCCGACGACCGACCGGCGGCGATTCGTGCCGTCGAGCAGGTGGACGGGTTGGCGGCGACGCTGGCCGGGCAGCCGGAGCCGCCGGTGACGTACGAGCTGGCGATGGCCGCCGAGGCCGGGGCGCGGGTGCTGACGGCCGAGGGTCGGCCGGACGAGGCGCTGGCCCGGCTCGCCGGGGTGCCCGACCGGCTGCGGTCGATCGAGGCTTTCGGTGAGGCGGCCCAGGTGGAGGTTCTCACCGGTGAGCTGCTGCTGCGACTGGACCGGCCGGCCGAGGCGGAGCCGCTCCTGCGGCGTGTCCTCGGCGGGCTCCCGGCCGACTCGCAGCCGGTCCGCCAGACGGCCTGGCTGCTGGCCCGTGCCCTGGATCTGCTGGACCGGCCCGCCGAGGCCGCCGCGCTGCGGACGGAGCACGACCTCGACCCGGACGACGACTGAGGGGTGCCGGCGCGCGCCGAGGCGTGTGCAACCGCTCGACAACCGGCGCCCCACTGCGGTCAGCTCGCGGTCTACGCTTGCCCGGTGACGGTGGAGCAGCAGGCACGGGGTGCGGCGGGCGCGGGCCGGCGCCGGTCCCGCAAGGACGAGATCCTGGAGATTGCGGTCGGTCTGTTCGCCGCCCGTGGCTACCACGGCGTGTCGATGGACGACATCGGCGCGGCCGCCGGGGTCACCGGTCCGGCGCTCTACCACCACTTCGCCGGCAAGGAGGCGATGCTGGCCGCCGCGCTGATCCCGGTCAGCGAGGGGCTGCTGGCCGGTGGGCGGGAGCGCTCCGCCGGGCATCCGGACGACCCGCGTGGCGTACTGGAGTCGCTGATCGACTTCCACGTCGAGTTCGCGCTGGCCAACCCGGCGGTGATCGCCCTGCACCTGCACGAGTTGGACCGGCTGCCGGACGAGCCGCGGCGGCGGATCCGCCGCCTGCAACGGATGTACGTCGAGGAGTGGGTGACGGTGCTCACCGCACTGCACCCGGGCATGCCCGACGGTGAGGCGCGGGTGCTCGCCCACGCCGCTTTCGGCCTGATGAACTCGACGCCGTTCCTCGGTGGTGAGGTGGACCGGCGACGCCGTGCCGAGTTGTTGCGCGGCGCCACCCTGGCCGCGCTGCTCGCCTGAGTCGACTCGTCAAGAGCGTGCCGGTCATGATTCCCTGACATCGTCCCAACATCCGGACGCCGGGAGGAAATCATGATCGAGTCACTGCTGGTCGCCAATCGGGGCGAGATCGCCCGCCGGATCATCCGGACCGCCAAGCGGCTCGGCATCCGCGCGATCGCGGTGTACTCGGAGGCCGACGCCCAGCTGCCCTTCGTCGCCGAGGCGGACGAGGCGGTCCTCATCGGTCCGCCGAACCCGGCGCAGAGCTACCGCAACGTCTCGGCGATCCTCGCCGCCGCGAAGTCGACCGGCGCGCAGGCCATCCACCCCGGGTACGGCTTCCTGTCGGAGAACGCCGAGTTCGCCCGTACCGTCGAGTCGAGCGGCCTGATCTGGGTCGGGCCCGACGCGGACGCGATCACCGCGATGGGCGACAAGATCAACGCCCGGAACCTGATGGCGGCGGCCGGCGTTCCGGTCGCGCCCGGCACCACCGACCCGGCCGCGACCTGGACGATGCGGTGGTCGCCGCCGCGCGGATCGGTTACCCGGTGATGGTCAAGGCTGCCGCCGGTGGCGGTGGGATGGGCATGGGCGTGGCGGTCGACGAGGCCGCGCTGCGCACCGAGTACGACAAGGTGCGCGCGTTCGCCGAGCGGATGTTCGGCGACGGGTCGGTGCTGCTCGAGCGGTACTTCCCCCGGGTGCGCCACGTCGAGGTGCAGATCCTCGGCCTGGCTGACGGCCGGGTGGTGGCGCTCGGCGAGCGGGAGTGCTCGGTGCAGCGGCGCAACCAGAAGCTGGTCGAGGAGTCCCCGTCCCCGGCGGTCTCGCCGGAGCTGCGTGAGCGTTTCCTGGCTGCCGCGGTGCGCGCCGGTGAGGCGGTCGGCTACCGCAACGCCGGGACGGTCGAGTGCCTGCTCGATCCGGCGTCCGAGGAATTCTTCTTCCTGGAGATGAACACGCGGTTGCAGGTGGAGCACCCGGTGACCGAGTACGTCTACGGGATCGACCTGGTCGAGGAGCAGTTGCGGGTGGCGTCCGGGCTGGCGCCGACGTTCGACCCGGACGCGTTGACGCCGAGTGGACACGCCATCGAGATGCGGATCAACGCGGAGGACCCGAAGCGCTTCCTGCCCGGCCCTGGCGTGGTGAAGACCTGGGTGGAGCCCACGGGTGAGGGTGTCCGGGTGGACTCCGGCTACACCGAGGGCAACACCGTCACCCCGTTCTACGACAGCCTGATGGCCAAGCTGATCATCAGCGGTGACACCCGCGACGAGGTGATCGAGCGTGCGAAGGCGGCGGTCGCGTCGTTCCAGATCGAGGGCCCGAAGAACAACCTCCCCTTCTTCGCCGAGCTACTGGAGAACGAGGAGTTCCGCTCCGGCGCCTACGACACCGGCATCGTCTCCCGCATGCGCTGACCCCCCACCCCCACCCCAGCCTTGTTGATCAAGAGGTTCGCGTCATCCGTGGCCGGACTCCTGACGCGAACCTCTTGATCGACCTCGCTGGTGGCGGGGGTGGCATGCTGGGAGGACCCCCAGCACCGCTTTCGTCACAGTGAGGTGACCCCTTATGGCTGACCTGCCGGCTTCCGTCTCCATCCGTGAGGTTGGGCCGCGCGACGGGTTGCAGAACGAGGACCCGATCCCGACCGACGCCAAGGTGCGACTGCTCGACGCGCTCTCCGGCACCGGCGTACGTCGGATCGAGGCGGTGTCGTTCGTGCACCCGTTGGCGATCCCGCAGATGGCCGACGCCGACGAGGTGTGGCAGCGGGCTGCGAAGGCCGACGGGGTGCGTTACTCGGCGCTGGTGCCGAACACCCGGGGCGCCCAGCGCGCCCTCGCCGCCGGGTTCACCGAGATCGAGGTGGTGGTCTCGGCCAGTGACACGCACAACCGGCGCAACGTCAACCGGTCGACCGACGAGTCCCTGGACGACATCGCCGAGCTGATCGACCTGCTGCACGGCGCCTCCGCGCGGGTCGAGGTGATCGTGGCGACCAGCTTCGGCTGCCCGTACGAGGGGGACGTCGACCCCGCCCGGGTGGCCGGCATCGTCGACCGGGTGGTCCGCGACGGCGCGGACCGGGTGGCGTTCGGCGACACCACCGGGATGGGCACGCCGCGCCGGGTCCGCGAGCTGGTGACCGCGGTACGCGACCGCAACGCGCACGTGCCGGTGCTGCTGCACTTCCACAACACCCGGGGCACCGCGTTGGCCAACCTGTTGACCGCTCTGGAGCTGGGGGTGACCGAGTTCGACGCCAGCGTGGGCGGTCTGGGCGGCTGCCCGTACGCGCCCGGGGCGAGTGGCAACCTGGCCACCGAGGAGGCCGTGCACATGCTGCACGACATGGGCATCGACACCGGTATCGACCTGGCGGCCCTGATCGGGGCGGCCGAGTTGGCCGAGGAGTTGCTCGGCAAGAAGCTGCCGTCCGGCGTGCTGCGGGCCGGCCCGCGGACCAGGCTGACGCCGATGCCGAGCTGACCGTTCGGGGACGCGACGGAGGGGCCGGCGACGCGCCGGCCCCTCCCTCGTACCAGGTCGGTCAGCTCACCGGAGCGAGCGTGGCCGGCCAGCTGTCGCGGAAGATGTCCGCGCTGCGGTCGGTGCTGCGCTCGGTGGCACTGAAGGTGCCGGCGAAGAGGCTGCTCACCCGGCTCGCCTCGGCGCTGCTCGGGTACGGGTTGGTGCAGCTGGTGCCGGCGCTGCCGCCGGACATCAGGATCGCGCAGTTGCCGTTGTAGTTGTCGGGCAGGCCGAGGATGTGCCCGATCTCGTGGGTCATGATCCGCAGCGGGCTGTACTGCGCCGCCTGCTGGGTGTCGATGTAGACCCGGCCGTTGCCGAGGCTGGTCCGCACGGCGTACGAGCCGCCGCCGGTGATCTGGTAGATCCGCAGGTTGGAGCCGCAGTTCGCGGAGAGGGTCAGGTTGACGGTGGCGTTGTTCCAGATCGAGGCGGCCTGGTTGGCGGTGCCGGCGTAGCTGCCTGCCTGGCTGGTGTTGTAGCAGATGGTCATGGCGGCGGACGCGGGCGACGGGTTGGCGACCGTGACGCCGAGGGTGGCACCTGCCGTCGCGATCATCGCGACGACGAGCCGACTGAGTCGTGAGGTCATCGTTGACTCCAATCTGGGAGGGGGTGCCAGGAGCCTAACGGTGACCATCAATACATTTCAATGCTTGAGTGGAGCAAGGTCACCCGGGGCGTTCGGGTCGCCGAGCGGCGGGCGGATGCGCTAACCTAACGATCGTTTAGGTTGGTATGGCGAGGGGGTCGGCGTGACGCTCGACGGTGAGGCGCTGGAGCAGCTGCGCAAACGGGCCCGGTCCGGCGGCGCGGACAAGTACCACGCGGCCAACGCGGCCAAGGGCAAGCTGTTCGCCCGTGAGCGGGTCGCGCTCCTGGTCGACGAGGGTTCGTTCGTCGAGGACGGCCTCTACGCCAACGCGCTCGCCGAGGGACTGCCCGCCGACGGCGTCGTCACCGGCACCGCCACCATCGATGGCCGGCAGGTCTGCCTGATGGCCAACGACTCCACCGTCAAGGCCGGCAGCTGGGGCGCCCGCACCGTCGAGAAGATCATTCGGATCATCGAGCGGGCGTACGGCGCCGGCGTGCCGATGGTCTACCTGGTCGACTCCGCCGGCGCCCGGATCACCGACCAGGTTGATCTCTTCCCCGGCCGGCGTGGCGCCGGCAAGATCTTCTGGAACCAGGTCCGCGCCTCGGGCTCGATCCCGCAGGTGTGCGCGTTGTTCGGCCCCAGCGCCGCCGGTGGCGCGTACATTCCGGCGTTCTGCGACGTGGTCGCCATGGTCGACGGCAACGCCAGCATGTACCTCGGCTCCGACCGGATGGTCGAGATGGTCACCGGGGAGAAGACCACCCTGGAGGCGATGGGTGGCGCCAAGGTGCACACCGCCGAGTCCGGCGTCGGGCACTTCCTGTGCAAGACCGAGGCCGACGCGCTCGACGTCGTGAAGACCTACCTGTCGTACCTGCCGGCGAACTGGACGCAAGCGCCGCCGGCCGCGCCGGCGGTCGCCGCGCCGGCGAAGGCCGACCTGGCCGCGCTCGTGCCGGCCAGCGAGCGGCAGGCGTTCGACATGCGGCGGTACGTCAGGGGCCTGCTCGACGAGGATTCGTTCTTCGAGATCCAGGCGCTCTGGGCCAAGGAGCTGACCATCGGGTTCGGTCGCCTCGACGGCCAGGTCGTCGGCGTGGTCGGCAACAACTCGATGTTCAAGGGCGGCGTGCTCTTCGTCGACTCCGCCGACAAGGCGACGCGGTTCGTGCAGCTCTGCGACGCGTTCAACGTGCCGCTGCTGTTCCTCAGCGACGTGCCCGGCTTCATGGTCGGCAGCGCGGTCGAGAAGCAGGGCATCATCCGGCACGGCGCAAAAATGATCACTGCCATCTCCGAGGCGACCGTGCCGAAGATCTGCGTGGTGGTCCGCAAGGCGTACGGCGCGGGCCTCTACGCGATGGCCGGCCCCGGGTTCGAGCCGGACGCCACCATCGCGCTGCCCAGCGCGAAGATCGCGGTGATGGGGGCCGAGGCCGCCGTGAACGCGGTCTACGCCAACAAGATCGCCGCCATCGAGGACGAGTCCGAGCGGGCCGCCTTCGTCGCCGCCAAGCGGGCCGAGTACGAGCAGGACATCGACGTCGTCCGGCTGGCCAGCGAGCTGGTGGTCGACGCCATCGTCGAGCCGCACGACCTGCGCGGCGAGCTGGTTCGCCGCTTCGCCGCCGCGCGTACCAAGGATCGGCACTTCTCCCGGCGCCGGCACGGCGTCACCCCGGTCTGACCCGACGACCGGCCCCGCACAGCCACCGTCCCGGCGTCACAAGCGCCCGACGGCACCGTCCCAACAGGAGGATGAGATGGACTTCCGGCTCACCGACGACCAAGAGGCGCTGCGGGAGAGCGTGCGGGACTTCGCGCGCGAGGTGATCGCACCGGTCATCGCCGAGCACTACAAGCAGCACACCTTCCCGTACGAGGTGATCCGGCAGATGGGCAAGATGGGCCTGTTCGGCCTGCCCTTCGGCGAGGAGCACGGCGGCATGGGCGGCGACTACTTCGCGCTCTGCCTGGCCCTGGAGGAACTCGCCCGGGTCGACTCCAGCGTGGCCATCACGCTCGAGGCGGCGGTCTCGCTGGGCGCGATGCCGATCTACCGCTTCGGCACCGAGGAGCAGAAGGCCACCTGGCTGCCCAAGCTGCTCAGCGGCGAGGCGCTGGCCGGTTTCGGGCTCACCGAGCCGGGCACCGGTTCGGATGCCGCCGGCACGCAGACGCGGGCCGTGCTGGACGGTGACGAGTGGGTGATCAACGGGTCGAAGGCGTTCATCACCAACTCGGGGACCGACATCACCGCCATGGTCACCGTCACCGCGGTGACCGGCACGAACCCGGACGGCTCGAAGGAGCTGTCGACCATCATCGTGCCCACCGGAACGCCCGGCTTCACCGTGGCGCCCGGCTACTCCAAGGTGGGCTGGACCGCCTCGGACACCCACGAGCTGACCTTCGACGACTGCCGGGTGCCGGCGGCCAACCTGCTCGGCGCGCGAGGTCGGGGGTTCGCCCAGTTCCTGCGGATCCTCGACGAGGGCCGGATCGCCATCGCCGCGCTGGCCGTCGGCCTCGCGCAGGGCTGCGTGGACGAGTCGATCAGGTACGCGAAGGAACGGCACGCCTTCGGTCGGCCGATCGGCGCCAACCAGGCGATCCAGTTCAAGATCGCCGATATGGAGCTGAAGGCGCACACCGCCCGGCTGGCCTACTACGACGCCGCCGCGCGGATGCTGGCCGGCGAGCCGTTCAAGCGGCAGGCCGCCATCGCCAAGCTGCACGCCAGCACGATCGCGGTGGACAACGCCCGGGAGGCCACCCAGATCCACGGCGGCTACGGCTTCATGAACGAGTACCCGGTCGCCCGCTTCTGGCGGGACTCCAAGATCCTGGAGATCGGTGAGGGCACCAGCGAGGTGCAACGAATGATCATCGCGCGCGACCTCGGCCTCTGAGCGAACGACCGGGCCGGGACGTCGGCCCGCTACCCGGTGCCATTCCGCACCGCTCCACCGGCCGACCCTGGCCGGGCTGTCCGTTCGGCTGTCGGGTTTCGGCGAGTGGGCGTCGGCAGCCCGACGTTCGACTGCCGACGGTCGGAGTCGATCCGTACTCTTCGTGCCCATGACTCCGGATCATGACCGGTCACGGGGCCCGGACGGTCGTACCGGGCTGCCGGAGCTGCTCCGCGCCCACCGTCGGGCCGCCGGCCTGACCCAGGCCGAACTGGCGGCCCGGGCCGGCGTGGGCGTACGGACGGTGCGTGACCTGGAGCGTGGCCGATCCGTTCGGCCGCAGCGCACCACCGTCGGCCTGCTCGCCGACGCGTTGCAGCTGACCGGCGCGACCCGGGCGGCGTTCATGGCTGCCGCCCGCGGGCCCGCCAGGGGCGAGCCCGCCCCGCCGGACGTGCCCCCGGCGTCGCTGACCGTCGCTCCGTCGTCGGCGCGGCCCAGCGGACCGGATCCGCCGGTCGCCCTCCCGCCGCCGGTCGCGCTGATCGGTCGGGATCGGGACGTCACCGAGTTGGCCGGCATGCTGACCACCGAGCCGGGTTACCGGCTGGTGAGCCTGGTCGGGCTGACCGGTGTCGGCAAGACGGCGCTGGCGCTGTCCGTGGCGCACGCGGCCGCCGGGGCGTACCCGGGTGGCGTGGCCGGGGTGCTGGTCGGCGAGGGCTCGGACGGCCCGGACGTGCTCGCCGCCTCGATGGCGGTCCTCGGTGCGGCCCGGCTGCCGGAACTCGCCGCCCGGCTCGCCGGACGGCCCACGTTGCTGCTGATGGACGCGGTCGAGCACGCCCCCGGCCCGGTGGCCGAGACGTTGCACCGGCTGATCGGCGTGCTGCCCTCGCTGCGGGTGCTGGTCACCGGCCGGCACCCCGTCGGGCTACCCGGCGAGCGGGTCTGGCCGGTCGCGCCGCTCGACGTACCGCCGCCGGACGCCGACGTGGCCGGCTCGGCCACGCTCGGATCGTGGCCGGCGGTAGCCCTGTTCACCGCCCGGCTCGCCCAGGTCCGCCGGGAGCCGCCCACCCCCGACGAGTTGCCGGCGCTGGCCGCGCTGGTCCGCCGTTTGGGCGGGTTGCCGCTGGCCATCGAGTTGATGGCGGCCCGGGGTCGGCTTCTCAACCTCACCGAACTGCTCGACCGGTACGGCGACCGGGTGCTCGACCTGACCACCCCCGCGGAGCCGCCCGCCCATCCGGGCTGGGAAGGACCGGAGGCGGCGAGCGGCCGTACGAGCGGCGCCGAGATCACCCGCACGGCGGTGGCGGGCACCCTGCGGGACGCGGTGGCGACCAGCTACCGCCTGCTCGCCCCGGACGAGCGGGCGGCGCTGCGCCGGCTCGCCATGTTCGGCAACCGGTGGTCGGTGGAGCAGGCCGAGGAGATGCTCGCCGACGAGGCGACCGGGACGGCACCGTGGCGATCGACCCCCTCCCGGTGTTGAACCGGCTCGTCGAGTTGGGCCTGCTGAGCGTGCGGGGCGCCGGTTCGTTCCGGTTCCGTCTGCTGGACGCGGTCCGCGACTTCGCCATCGAGCAGGCGGCCGGGGCCGGCGAGCTGAGCCGTCTGCGACGCCGGCACGCCGAGGTGGTCGCCCGCCTGGTGGCGCGCACGGCCACCGATCTGGTCGGCCCCCGGCTGCCGGACGCGATTCACCGGTTGGACGAGGTGAGCAGCGACATCGGTTCGGCGTTGTCCCACGCGGCGACCGACGACCCGCTGACCGCGCTCGGCCTGGCGGCCTGCCTGACCCGTTGGTGGCGGTTCCGCGGGCGCGACGTCACCGGTCGGCAGTGGTTACGGCGGCTGCTGGCCGACCCCAGGACCGCCGACGCCGATCCCGTCCTGCGGGCCTGGGCAACCCTCGGGGTGGCACGGCTCGCCGCCGAGCACGGCGCCGGCGCAGACGAGCTGCCGACAGCGCGGGCCGCGCTGGACATGTTCCGGCAGGCGGGCGACGTGACCGGGGAGCTGGAGGCGCGGACCGTGCTCGGCGCGCTGCTGATCACCGTCGGAGGGCACGACGAGGCCCGCGAGCAGGCGGAGGCGGCACTCCGGCTGGCGGCTCGCAACGGCCGGACCCGGGACCTGGCGGTGGCCCAGAACAGTCTCGCCTGGCACGAGATCCGGGTGGGTGACCTGGCGGCCGCCCGCCGCCGGCTGGCCGCCGTGGACCGGCTCGCCGCCGAGAGTGGCGAGCAGCGGTTGCGGGTGCTGGCCTGGGCGAACCGGGCTGAGGTCGCTCGCCTGGAGGGCCGGTACGCCGACGCGGTGGACCAGGGGCGGCGTGCGGCGGCGGCGTTGTCCGAGCTGGGTGATCCGGGGCATCGCCGTCGAGTGCTCGGCACGATCGGCTTGGCGCTCGCCCAGGACGTTCGCGGTGCGGAGGCGACCGAGGTGCTTGCCGAGCTGCGTGCGGGGGGTGACGAGGTGGTGGCGGCCGTACCGGTGGCGCGGTCGCCGGGCCCGCCACGGCCGCGCGTGGACGACGACGTGCTCTCCCTGGGCGGCCCCGAGGTGGGGATCTGCGCGTTGATCGAGGGGAATCTGGCGCTGCACCGGGGTGATCGGGAGTTGGCCGCCGAGTGGTTCGCCGCCGCCGCGGACGCCGGTCACGATCGGCGGGATGTGGTGGAGGCGCTGGTGGGGCTGGCGGCGAGCACCGGGGATCCGACGATCCTGGACCGGCTCGACCGGGTCTGCCAGGAGAGCGGTATCCGACTGTTGCCGCAGGAGGCGGGGCTGCTCTACGCGTTGATCGCCAGCCGGGGTGGGGCAGCGACGCCCTAGCTGCGCCGGCCGGCGACCTGGGTGGTCAGGCGGCGGAGTGGCGCGGACGAAGAGCCCCCTTGGTGCTACCCCTCGCTGTTCGCCCGCGCCGTCACCCCCCGGTGAATCCCCGGTGGACGAAGCCTGCCACCGCTCCCGGTGCGGAAGGCGCGTTTCGTGTCCTTTGCCCGGTTAGCAAGGTCACTTCTGCCGGTCTTTCTGCCGGTGACGTCGGCCTGCTCCGGACCGGCCTCCCACGCGTCGCGGGCATTCCGCCGATCAGGCTCGGGGGGCGCCTCCGGCGGAGGTCTCCTGCTCCGGGACGGCGTCGGTGCTGCCGGCGGTGGCGCAGGGATGCACGGCGTCACGGACCCGGCGCAGGCCGTCGAGGAGCGCGGACAGGGCCTCCGGGTCGAGCTGACCGGTGAACCATCGCTCGATCATCTGCAGGTGCCCCGGCAGCGTCTCGTCCAGTCGCTGCATGCCGCTCGGGGTGACCACCGCGTACGAGCTGCGTCGGTCGCTCGGGCAGGCGCGGCGGGTGAGGAGACCGTCGCGTTCCATCCGGTCCACCACCCTGGTCACTCCACTGGTGGACAGCGACGTCTGCGCGGCGAGATCGGTCATCCTGAGCTGGTTGCCCGGCGAGCGGGCCAGTCGCGTGATGACCTCGAACTCGACCGCGGAGAAGCCGTGCTCCTCAAGTTGGGCGGTGAACCGGGCCGACAGCCCAGCGTGCGCCTCGAAGAGCAGGCCGACGGCGGTGATCCGGGGATCGTCGAAATCGTTGGTCACTCGTCCACCCTACCAGTGGTTGACACGGGGAATGTTGTTGCCGCTATAGTTGCTTAGGCAGTCGTTGGGCTACTAAACAATCTCTCCTGGAGGACAGCAGCATGACCAGCAGCACCGATGCGGTTACCCGCGACTGGGACGGCCTCACCATCCCGGCGGCCGGCACCTACGTGCTTGACGCGGCGCACAAGCGAGTCGGCTTCGTCGCCCGGCACATGATGGTGAGCAAGGTCCGCGGTGAGTTCAACGAGGCGACCGCCACCATCACCGTCGCCGAGGACCCGCTGCAGTCGTCGGTCGTCGCGACCATCCAGGGCGCCAGCATCGACACCACCCAGGGCGACCGGGACGCGCACCTGCGCAGCCCCGAGTTCCTGGACGTCGAGAAGTACCCGACGCTGGAGTTCCGCAGCACCGGCGTCAAGTCCCGCCGCGGCAACGAGTTCGTGCTCACCGGCGACCTGACGATCAAGGACGTCACCCGTCCGGTCGAGCTCCAGGTCGAGTTCGAGGGCGTCGGCCGCAGCCCGTTCGGTCAGGACATCTTCGGCTTCTCCGCGACCACCGAGATCGACCGCGAGGAGTTCGGCCTGACCTGGAACGTCACCCTGGAGACCGGTGGCGTGCTGGTCGGTAAGAAGATCAAGATCGAGATCGAGGGCGAGGGCGTCCGCCAGGCCTGATCCTCGGATCGCCGGCACGCTCCGGGCCCGCGCCGCACGTCGGCGCGGGCCCGCCGTCGTTTCCGCCGCCCGTCCCGCCCGGGTGTGAATTGTCACGAGTTGTTCGCGCCGCCACCGGATCCGTCACCGTGCCGACGGGGTACAGGGTGCTCACGAGCACGCTCGCTCCGGTCGGCGTCGGATCACCGGCACCGGCCTCTGGCCGTGGCCAGGCGAGCGCTCTTAACGTGGATGGTTCACAATGCGCTTTCCGGGACGGCACGATCCCGACCGCGCCGGCCGTCGGGAGGACACATGGGCAGGGACGTCTCGCAGGGCGCCTTCACCCGCGAGGACCGCGTCCGCTACCGGCACAAGGTCCGGCGATGCCTGGACGTCTTCGCCCTGATGCTGGACGACTTCGGTTTCGACGCCGACCGGCCGATGACCGGCCTGGAGATCGAACTCAACCTCGTCGACTCGGCCGCCGAGCCGGCGATGCGCAACGAGGAGATCCTCGCCGACATCGCCGACCCGCTCTTCCAGACCGAGTTGGGGCAGTTCAACCTGGAACTCAACGCCGAACCCCGACTGATCGAGGGCGCCGGATTCGCCCACTACGAGCACGACCTGCGCAGCAGTCTCGCCCGGGCCGACGAACGCGCGGCCAAGTCCGACGCGAAGATCGTCCTGGTCGGCATCCTGCCCACCCTCACCGAGGGGCACCTGGTCGAGGACAACCTCTCCACCAACGAGCGCTACCGCGTGCTCAACGACCAGATCGTCGGTGCCCGCGGCGAGGACATCGAGCTGGACATCCGCGGCGTCGAACAGCTGCGCACACACACCGACTCGATCGCCCCCGAGGCCGCCTGCACCAGCCTCCAGTTCCACCTCCAGGTCGCGCCGGACAGCTTCGCCGACTACTGGAACGCGTCCCAGGCCATCGCCGGGGTACAGGTGGCGGTCGGGGCGAACTCTCCCTTCCTGTACGGCCGTCAGCTCTGGGCCGAGACCCGGATCGCCCTGTTCGAGCAGGCCACCGACACCCGCCCCGACGAGCTCAAAGCCCAGGGGGTACGCCCCCGCGTGTGGTTCGGCGAGCGGTGGATCACCTCGATCTTCGACCTGTTCGAGGAGAACGTCCGCTACTTCCCGCCGCTGCTGCCGATCTGCGAGGACGAGGACCCGGTCGAGGTGCTGCACACCGGCGGTGTGCCCCAGCTCGGTGAGCTGCGGCTGCACAACGGCACCGTCTACCGGTGGAACCGCCCGGTGTACGACATCATGAACGGCCGTCCGCACCTGCGGGTGGAGAACCGGGTGCTCCCGGCCGGCCCGACCGTGGTGGACATGCTGGCGAACGCGGCCTTCTACTTCGGCCTGGCCCGCGGGCTCGCCGAGGCGGACCGGCCGATCTGGAGTCAGCTCACCTTCAGCTCCGCCGAGGAGAACTTCCACGCCGCCGCCCGACGTGGCCTGGACGCCGTACTGCACTGGCCCCAGGTCGGCGACGTGCCGGTCAGCAAGCTGGTGCTGGACGAACTGCTGCCCACCGCCGCCGCGGGACTGGACGGATTCGGGGTCGCCCCAGCACAGCGGGACCGACTGCTCGGCATCATCGAGCAGCGCTGCCGTACCGGCCGCAACGGTGCCGTCTGGCAGACGGAGGCGGTCTGGGCGGCGGAACGGCACCGGGGCATGGACCGGGCCGCGGCGCTGCACCACATGGTCCAGCGGTACGCCGAACTTCAACGCGCCAACGAACCAGTCCACACCTGGCCCATCCCCTAACCCAGGACCTCTTGACTTGGCGGAACTGGCTATCGGTCATCGCCTCGACCACGTCCTGGACGCCACGCCCGAGCAGATCCGAGCTGGTCGCGGTGCGTACCCAGGTGCGCAACGCGCTGCGCGAGATCGCCGCCGAGCACCCCGGGATCCGG
>NZ_JAEVHM010000070.1 GCF_016802865.1 Micromonospora parastrephiae
ATTTTTCGTCCCATTTGTCGGCAATAACTTCATGATCAACCCCGGGTGCGGGCGAGTGGGTGCGGCCGGGGTCAGGGGGTGGGGACGTCGCGGGATCGGAAGGTGGTCAGGGCCAGGGCCAGGAGGGCGACCGTGATGGCCGTCAGGATGGCCAGTGGGGTGGCGGTCCAGTCGTGACCGAGGACCTGCGGGGTGTGGGTGAACGGGGAGAGATCCAACGCCCACTGGTCGAGTTTCAGCACCGCACCCAGCTGACCGAGCAGCAGGCAAACCGCGAGCACCGCCCAGGCGGCACCGGAGACCCGAGGCAGCCAGCCGACCAGCAGCGCCGCCAGCCCGGACAGCACCCAGACCGCCGGCACCTGAGCCAGTCCGGCACCGAGCAGCCGGGGCACCTCGCCGCCCACGTCACCCACGCTCACGCCGTAGGCCAGACCGGTGGCGAGCCCGGCCACCGCCAGCACGACCACCGGGCCGAGCAGCGCGAAGAGCAGGTGCGCCGCCAGCCAGCGGGTCCGGCTCACCGCCGTGGCCAGCAGGGGTTCGGCGCGGCCGGCGGTCTCCTCCCCGCGCGCCCGCAACGCGGCCTGGATGCCGTACCCGGCGGCTGCCAGCGCGGTCAGGCTCAACGTGCCGCCGAGGTACGCCTCGGCGAGCGCCGAGGTGCCCCCGAAACGGGCCAGGATCTCGGCGACCTGCTGGTTGCCCTTGACCGCGTCGCCGGCCGCGTCCGCCGCGCCGCCCAACACCAGGCCGAGCACCCCGAAGCCGACGGTCCAGCCGAGCAACTGACCCCGGTGCAGCCGCCAGGCCAGGCCGAACGGCCCGGCCAGGCCCGCACCGGCGGTGGCCGGGCCGGGCCGGGGCGGGAACACCCCGGCGCCGAGGTCACGGCGCACCGAGACGGGGTACGCGACGAGCGCGACCACCGCGCTGAACAGCACCGGCAGCAGCAGCACCCACCAGCGCTCGTCGGCGAAGGCCCGCCCCCGTGCCCGCCCAGCCCAGCGGCGAGAGCCAGCTCAGCCACTCCGCGCTCCCGCCGGTGCCACCGGAACTCCCGGCGTCGCCGCCCAGCCGCAGCACGAGCGCCAGCCCGAGCACGCCCAGCCCGATCCCGCGCGCCCCGCCGGCGCTCTCGGTGAGCTGCGCGGCCAGGCCGCCGACCGTGGCGAACACGATGCCGGTGAGCGCCACCCCGGCGCCGAAGAGCAGCGAACCAGCGCCGGGCTGGCCCGCCGCGGCCAGGCCGGCGGCGATGAGCAGACCGAGCAGCACGTTCGCGGCGTACGTCACCAGCAGGGCGGCGGTCAGCCCGGCGTACCGGCCCAGCACCGTGGCGCCGAGCAGCTCCCGGCGACCGGCCTCCTCCTCGGTGCGGGTGTGCCGCACCACCGTGAGCACGCTGACCAGTGCGGCGATCAGGGCCAGCAGACCGGCCCGCTGGACGGTGAGCGCGCCGATGCTGTCGCCGTACACCGGGCCGAGCAGGGCGACGATCGACGGGTTGCTCGCCGTACCGGCCAGGTACGCGGCCCGCTCCGCGGCCGTCGGGTACAGCTCGGCGTACGCGCTGGCGTAGCTGGCCGGCAGCACCGCCAGCAGCAGGATCCAGATCGGCAGCAGCACCCGGTCCCGGCGCAGGATCAGCCGCACCAGCTGCCAAGTGCCGGTGAGAGCGGTCATGACCGCACCTGCTCGCCCTGGTAGTGCCGCAGGAACAGCTCCTCCAACGTCGGAGGCTGGCTGACCAGACTCCGTACGCCGATCTCGGTGAGCCGGCGCAGCGCGGCGTCCAGCGCGGCGTTCTCCACGTCGAAGCGCACCCGCTGCCCGTCCACCCGCAGGTCGTGCACGCCGGTGAGCTGGCCCAGCCCGTCCACCGGGCCGGTCAGCTCGGCCTCGATCGAGGTACGCCGCAGGTGACGCAGCTCGGTCAGGGTGCCGGTCTCCACGTCCCGCCCGTTGCGGATGATCGTCACCCGGTCGCAGAGCGCCTCCACCTCGGCCAGGATGTGGCTGGAGAGCAGCACCGTACGACCGTCGGCCTTCGCCCGGCGGACCCAGTGCTGGAAGACCTCCTCCATGAGGGGGTCCAGGCCGGAGGTCGGCTCGTCCAGGATGAGCAGTTCGGCGTCGGAGGCGAGGGCCGCCACCAGGCCGACCTTCTGCCGGTTGCCCTTGGAGTACGCCCGGCCCTTCTTGCGAGGGTCCAGCTCGAAGGAGTCGAGCAGCTCCGCTCGGCGGGCCGGGTCGAGGCCGCCGCGCATCCGGCCGAGCAGGTCGATGACCTCGCCGCCGGAGAGGTTGGGCCAGAGCGTGACGTCACCCGGCACGTACGCCAGCCGGCGGTGCAGGGCCACCGCGTCGCGCCACGGGTCGCCACCGAGGAGGCGCAGCGTCCCCGCGTCCGTGCGCAGCAGGCCGAGCAGCGCCCGGATGGCGGTCGACTTGCCGGCACCGTTCGGGCCGAGGAAGCCGTGCACCTCGCCGGCGCGGACGGTCAGGTCCAGCCCGTCGAGCGCCCGGGTCCGGCCGAAGGTCTTGACCAGGCCCGACACCGAAATGGGAGTTTCCATATATCGGAAGCTACACTCGTTTCACAAAGTTGTGAAGACTGTGAGATCCGGGGCACCATCGTGGCCACGCGAGCAGGCAGGAGGGATCGTCATGGCAGCCGCCGACAGCCACGACCCGGTGCACCTATTCGTCGAGCGGATGGCACTGACCTTCGCCGAGGTCGGGTTCCCGCGGATGGCCGCCCGGGTGCTGTTCACCGTCATGAGCGCGGACGACCCGCTGACCGCCGCCGAGATCGGCGAGCGGCTCGGTGTGAGCGCGGCAGCGGTCAGCGGCGCGGTCCGCTACCTCACCCAGTTCGGCACGCTGATCCGCGAGCCGGTCCCCCGCTCCCGGCGGGACCGCTACCGGATGCCGGACAACCCCTGGTACGAGGCCACCATCACCAAGACCGCGCTCTACAAGACGTTCATCGACGTGGCCGAGGACGGCGTGGCCGCGCTCAACGGCCCGGAGACGCCGGCCGGCGAACGGGTGGCCGAGATGCGGGACTTCTTCATCTTCGTCCAGGAGGAAATCGACTCGCTGGGCGAGCGGTGGCGGCTCCGCCGTGCCGCCAACGGCCACGTCCGACCCGGCGAGTGAGCACCACCCCCGTCAGGAGGTGGTGCCCCAGCGGGCCTGTTCGATCAGCTCCACCGCCCGGGACCGGGCCTCCGGCTCGTCCGAGCGGAGCAGGGTCGTCGCCTCGTCGACCGCGTCGGTGAGACGCCGCCACTGCGTGTCACGCTCCCGGACCAGGTCCGACTGGGCGGCCAACTGCCGGGTCTTCACCCACAGCTCGACGAAGACCGACACCTTGGCCCGCAGCACCCACGGGTCGAACGGCTTGGTCAGGTAGTCCACCGCGCCCACCTGGTAACCCCGGAGCGCGAGCTGGGCGTCCCGGTCGGCGGCGGTGAGGAAGATGATCGGCACGTGCCGGGTCCGCTCCCGGCGCTTGATGTGGCTGGCCGTCTCGAAGCCGTCCATGTCCGGCATCTGCGCGTCCAGCAGGATCACCGCGAAGTCGTCCACCAGCAACTGCTTGAGGGCCGCCTCGCCGCTCTCCACCGCCACCGACTGGACCGGGAGCCCTGGAGGATCGCCTCCAGGGCCATCAGGTTCTCCCGCCGGTCGTCCACGAGCAGCGCCTTGGCCATCTGGGTCACGCCGTCGCCGCGGTGCACGAGTGCGGTGGTCCCGCCGGTCAGCTGCACGGGCTGTGCCGTGCCTGGCAGGCCAAGAAGCCCGAACAGCGGGAAAAGGCCCTGAAGACGCCGGCCTTCCAACAGCTGGTGACCGCTGCGGGCGGCGCGGACCAGGTCGGGGCGTACTGCCAACGGCTGGCGCCCGAGCCGACGTCGAAGTCGCCAACGTCGAAGTCGTCGCCGACGTCGAAGTCGAAGCCGACGCCGGAGCCGCCCGGCTCGGCGAAAACCAGGCCGTCGCACCCGACGATGGGCCACCCCACCCGGGACTGACCGCCGGGTTCGTTCCGCCCTGCGTCGGGGAAATTCGTCTGTTAGACAGAGATTGGAGGCGTCGTGGACGCCTCCCGACGGTGTCGGTGGGCGGGTTTACGGTGGCACCGTGTCCCGAGCCGGCACACGGAGAGGGGGCCCGACCGATGGTGACGTCACCCGACCTGGACCGCAGCGCGATTCTGCGCGAGTCCGCCGCCGCAGTCCGACATCTCGCCCGGATCTGCTTCAAGACCGGTCCACCCACGCGCACGGGCGTCGAACTGGAATGGACCGTGCACGACGCCGCCGATCCCGCCCGACCCGTCGACCCGACGCGGCTGCGGGCGGCGCTGGGGCGGCACAGCCCCGTCACCCTGGACGCGACCAGCTCGGCCGAGCCGCTGCGACACGGCGGAACGGTGACGTTGGAGCCGGGTGGCCAGCTCGAGATCTCCACCCCGCCGCGCTCCTCGACCACCGCGTTGATCGAGGCCACCGAGGCCGACATCGCCCAGGTCACCGACCTGCTGGCCGCCGCCGGTCTGATCCTCGGCCGCAGCGGCATCGACCCGCACCGACGGCCCGCCCGGTGTTGGAAACTCCCCGCTACCGCGCCATGCGCGGCGCCTTCGACCGGCGCGGTCCGGCCGGCGACATGATGTACAGCACCGCCGGGCTTCAGATCTGCCTCGACGCCGGCGAACCGGACCAGGTCGCCGCGCGGTGGGCCGCGGCCCACGCGGTCGGCCCGCCGCTGCTCGCGGCGTTCGCATCCGCCACCCGGCACGCCGGGCGGCGCACCGGCTGGGCCTCCGCCCGGATGGCGGCGTGGCTGGCCATCGACCCGGCGCGTACCCGCCCGGTCTGGACAGCCGGAAACGCCCACGAGGACCCGACCGACACCTGGATCCGGTACGTGCTCGCCGCGCCGCTGCTCTGCCTGCGCCGGCACGGCCCGGACTGGGCCGCCCCGCCCGGCGTGACCTTCGCCGACTGGCTCGACGGCGCGTTGCCGCACCCACCCACCACCGAAGACCTCGACTACCACGTCAGCACGCTCTTCCCGCCGGTGCGTCCCCGCGGCTATCTGGAGCTGCGTTACCTGGACGCCCAGCCCGGCGGGGACTGGCGGCTTCCGCTGGCGGTGCTGACCGCCCTGTTCGCCGACGCGGGCACGGTGCGTGCGGCGTACACGATCGCGGCGCCGGTGGCGCACCGCTGGTCCGCGGCCGCCCGGCACGGGCTTGCCGACGCGGCGCTGGGCGCCGCCGCGACCGGGCTGCTCGACCTGGCCATGAGCGGGCTGCCCCGGCTGGGCCTGCCGGCCGACACCCACGACGACATCGCACGAGGCGTTCGGCGGCGGCTGGCCGCCGCGGAGAGGGGATACCGGTGACCGCGAGTACGACGACGGGACACACCGACGGGGAGCGGCTGCGCGGCCGGATCGCGGCGGAGCTGGCGCGGGCCCGATCCCGTACCGCGCTGCTGACCGAGGTGGTCGACGACGCCGACCTGATGCGCCAGCACTCGCCGCTGATGTCGCCGCTCGTGTGGGACCTGGCGCACGTCGGCAACCAGGAGGAGCTCTGGCTGGTTCGTGACGTGGGGGGCCGCGAGCCGGTCCGGTGCGACATCGACGAGCTGTACGACGCGTTCAAGCAGCCCCGCCGCGACCGTCCCACGCTGCCCCTGCTGCCACCCGCGGAGGCCCGCGCCTACCTGGGCACCGTCCGGGACAAGGTGCACGACCTGCTCGACACGGTGCGGTTCACCGAGCGTGCGCTGGTCGCCGAAGGGTTCGCGTTCGGCATGATCGTTCAGCACGAGCAGCAGCATGACGAGACGATGCTCGCCACCCACCAACTGCGAGCGGGGTCGGCGGTGCTGCACGCCCCGGCGCCGCCCGAGCCGTCCGCCACCGTCGGCGGGGAGGTGCTGGTGCCGGCCGGCGCGTTCACCATGGGCACCGACACCGACCCGTGGGCTCTGGACAACGAACGTCCCGCGCACCGCGTCGACCTGCCCGCGTACGTCATCGACGCCGCACCGGTCACCAACGGGCAGTACGAGGCGTTCATCGCCGACGGCGGCTACACCGACCCGCGCTGGTGGAGCCCGGCCGGCTGGGCGCACCGGGTCCAGGAGCGGCTGGACGCCCCGATGCACTGGCAGCGGGATGGCGACGGCTGGTCGTATCGGCGTTTCGGCCGGTGGGGCCGGGTCCGCGCGGACGAGCCGGTGGTGCACGTGTGCTTCTACGAGGCGCAGGCGTACGCGGCGTGGGCCGGCAAGCGACTGCCGACCGAGGCGGAGTGGGAGAAGGCGGCCCGGTGGGACCCGGCGACCGGTCGCTCCCGCCGCTACCCGTGGGGCGACGAGGACCCGACCGAGGCGCACGCCAACCTCGATCAACGCCACCTGCGGCCGGCCCCGGTGGGCGCGTACCCGGCCGGCGCCTCACCGTTGGGCGTGCACCAGCTCATCGGTGACGTCTGGGAGTGGACGTCGACCACCTTCCGGGGGCATCCCGGTTTCACCGCCTTCCCCTACCGGGAATACTCCGAGGTCTTCTTCGGCGACGACTATCGGGTGCTGCGTGGCGGCTCGTTCGGCACGGACCGGTCGGCCTGCCGGGGCACCTTCCGCAACTGGGACTATCCGATCCGCCGGCAGATCTTCAGCGGTTTCCGGTGCGCCCGCGACGCCGGCCCGGACGAGTCGCACCGGTGACCCGACGCGCGGCGGGTGGGGGCCGCTGATGTGTCGTCACCTGGCCTACCTGGGGCCGCCGGTCACCCTGGCCGAGCTGCTGTTCGACCCGACGCACTCGCTGGTGCGCCAGTCGTGGGCGCGCGCGACATGCGCGGCGGCGGCACGATCAACGCCGACGGTTTCGGCGTGGGCTGGTATCCGGGCGGCGGCGACCCGGTGCGCTACCGGCGGGCCCAGCCGATCTGGAGCGATCCGACGATCGCGGACCTCGCGGCGGTGACCCGCTCCGGCGCGGTTCTCGCCGCGGTCCGTTCGGCCACCGTCGGGATGGCGGTGCTCGACGGGGCCGCCGCGCCGTTCGCGGAGGGCCGCTGGCTGTTCAGCCACAACGGTGTGATCCGTGGCTGGCCGGACGCCGTGGTACCGCTCGCCGCCGTGCTGCCGGTGCGTGACCTGCTGACCCTGGACGCCGCCACCGACTCGGCGCTGCTCTGGGCGCTGGTGCGGCATCGACTGCGTGCCGGCGACGACCCGGCGGAGGCGGTCGCCCGAACGGTGGCCGACGTGGCCGCGGCGGCGCCGGGGTCGCGGTTGAACCTGCTGCTCACCGACGGTCGGCGGGTGGTGGCCAGCGTGGTGGGGCACGCGCTGTCGGTGCGCGCCGCGCGGGGCTCGGTGCTGCTCGCCTCCGAGCCGCACGACGACGACCCGGGATGGCGGTCGGTGCCCGAGGGGCACCTGGTCACCGGCACCGCGAGCGAGGTGCGGGTATGCCCACTGCCGACCCGGTGAGCGGCACCGGTCGGGCCACGCGAGTGTTGACTGAGCAGAGAGGCAGGGCCGATGACGGCGGAACCGTTGGAGATCTACCTTGAGCAGCAGGACCTGGAGCGCGGCCTGCGTCAGGACGTCCGGGCCGGGTTGAGCGCCGAGGCGAAGTGGCTGCCGCCGAAGTGGTTCTACGACTCCCGGGGCAGCGAGCTGTTCGAGGAGATCACCCGCCTGCCCGAGTACTACCCGACGCGCGCCGAGCGGGCGGTGCTGGCGGAGCACGCCCCCGACGTCGCGGCGCTGACCGGCGCCAAGACTCTGATCGAGCTGGGTTCCGGTTCGTCGGAGAAGACCCGGTTGCTGTTGGACGCGTTCACCCGCCGGGGTGGGCTGGGCACGTTCGTCCCGCTCGACGTGTCGGTCAGCGCGTTGCTGGGGTCCACCGCGCAGATCGCGGCCGACTATCCGGGCCTGCGGGTGCGGGGCATCGTGGGGGACTTCACCCGGCAGCTCGACCGGTTGCCGACCGGCGGCCGACGGTTGGTGGTGTTCCTCGGTGGCACGATCGGCAATCTGCTGCCGGCCGAGCGGGCCGAGTTCCTGAGCGCCATGCGCGCCGCGTTGGAGGTCGGCGACTGGCTGCTGCTCGGCACCGATCTGGTGAAGGACCCGTCGGTGATCGTGCCCGCGTACGACGACGCGGCCGGTGTGACGGCCGAGTTCAACCGCAACGTGCTGCGCGTGATCAACCGGGAGTTGGGCGCCGACTTCGACCCGGCGGCGTTCGAACACGTCGCCCTCTGGGACTCCGATCACGAGTGGATCGAGATGCGGTTGCGCGCCACGCGGCCGATGAGCGTACGGGTGCTGGACCTGACCGTGGAGTTCGCGGCGGGGGAGGAGCTGCGTACCGAGGTCTCGGCGAAGTTCCGGCCGGCGGGGATCGCCGCGGAGCTGGGCGCGGCGGGCTTCACCGCGACGGAGTTCTGGACCGACCCGGACGGCCTGTTCGGGGTCACGCTGGCGCGGGCCCGATGAGCCTGTCCACCCGCCCCGACCGGCGCCGGGGGTGATCCGATAGGCTGGTCGCGCGAAGGGGAGTAGCCCCCAATGTCGTGGTCGACATACTGGTGCGTTCCGCATCCGGCCACGCGGCCCCGGTCTCCGGGGCGGGCGAGACCTTCGACTCAGGCTGTAGCAGCCGGGTCGAGGGCGCCCCTGTACCTCCTCCCGGTGTGAAAACGGGAAGGATGTCATGGAGGGATTTCTCGCCGCGCTGGTGGTCAGCTTCGGCGTCATCTTCGTCGCCGAACTGGGGGACAAGTCCCAGTTGATGGCGCTGACCTTCGCCACGCGGTTCAAGCCGATCCCGGTGTTGATCGGCATCACCGTCGCCACGGCGGTGGTGCACCTGGCGTCGGTCGCCATCGGCGCGGGTCTCGGGGCGGTGCTGCCCACCGAGTGGATCTCCCTGGTGGCCGGTGTGGCGTTCCTCGGCTTCGGTGCGTGGACCCTGCGGGGGGACAAGCTCACCGAGGAGGAGAAGCGGAAGGCGGAGAAGACGAGCAAGACCGCGATCGTGGCGGTCTCGGTGGCGTTCTTCCTGGCCGAGTTGGGCGACAAGACGATGCTCGCCACGATCACCCTGGCCACCAAGTACGGCTGGTTCGGCACCTGGCTCGGCTCCACGATCGGCATGGTGGCGGCGGACGCCCTCGCGATCCTGGTCGGCCGGATGCTCGGCCGTCGACTGCCGGAGAAGACCATCAGGTACGTGGCCGCGATCCTCTTCGCCATCTCCGGTCTCTGGCTGATCCTGGAGGCGGTGAAGGAGCTGACCTGAGCGCCGACTAGCCGCCCCGAGGGTGGGTAACGGCCCGGGGTGGAGCCGGCGGAGCTGCTGCGCCACGGCGACGAGGTGCTGGTCGCCGTGGTGGAGGTCGCCGGCGCTGTGGTGATCTTCGTGGGTGCCGTCTGGGCGGCGGTGCGGTTCGTGGTCGAGGGGCTGCGGCACCGCACCGCCGCTGTCTTCACCCCGATCCGGCTCGCCCTGGGCCGGTTTCTGACCCTCGGTCTGGAGTTCCAGTTGGCGGCCGACGTGCTGCGGACCGCGGTGTCGCCGTCGTTCACCCAGATCGGCCAGCTGGCCGCCATCGCCACGATCCGGACGGCGCTGAACTACTTCCTGGGTCGGGAGATCCGTCAGGAGCAGCGGCAGGTGGCCGAGGGCGAGCGCCGGTCGTGATGAGCGCGCTGGCCCTGGCGGTCACCGCGTTGGCCCTCGTCACCGGTGTGGTGATCGTGCTGAGCACCGGGGCGCCCCGGACCGCCATCCGGGTGCTCCTGGACCTGCTGATCGCGGCCGGTCTGCTCCGGCTGGTCGGCAATCCGGGCTGGAACGGTCTGGCCGGCGCGGCGGCGATCATCGCGCTGCGCCAGCTGCTCTGGGCGGCGCTGGGTGTCGCACCGCCGTGGCCGCGTCGACAATCCCGGCCGCCCTGCGGCGGGGACGATCACCACCTACCGTTGGCGGTGAGAGGCGGGACCGGCGACAGCGGGAGGACGACCACATGAGCAGGCACGACGAACCGAACGAGTACGGCTTCGCCGGCGGTGCCACCGCTCCCGAGCCGCAGCCCGGCGGGAAGCCCGACGAGCGGGACCTGGCCGAGGAGGTGGCGGTGCCCGGTGACGACCTCACCGAGCCGGCGGCCGAGGCGCTGTCCGAGGAGACCGAGGAGCGCCGGCCCGCCGACCGCCGGCGCTGATGCCGATCGCCCGGGGAGTCGTGCGGACGACCGCCGGGTACGCAGGCGGTCAGCCGCGGGTTCTGCGCTGGTAGACGTCCGGCACGCCGTCGCCGTCGGCGTCCAACCGTTCCCGGTCGGCCACCCGGCGGTAGACGGCGTTGCGGCGTAGCAGCACGACGGCGGCCATCCCGGCGGAGATCACCGAGCCGGCCAGCACGGCGGTCTTCACCCGGTCGTCGGCCACACTGCCGGCGCCGAACGCCAGGTCACCGATGAGCAGCGACACGGTGAATCCGACACCGGCGAGCAGCGCGATGCCGAGCAGGTCGGCCCACCTGATGTCCTCGTCGAGTTCGGCGCGGGTGAACCGGGCCAGCAGGTAGGTCGACCCGAAGATGCCGACGCTCTTGCCGAGGACCAGGCCGGCGACGACGGCGATCACCACCGGGTCGGTCAGCAGGGCGCCCACGTCGGTGCCGCGCAGCGTGACGCCGGCCGCGAACAGGGCGAAGACCGGCACCGCGAAGCCGGCGGACACCGGCCGCCACCGGTGTTCCAGGTGCGCGGCGAGGCCACCGGCGTCCGCGTCGGTGCCGGCGGTGGCCGGTCCTGCCACGGTCGTCGCGGCGACGTCGCACGGCGGCGGGCCAGTACCGGCACGGTGAAGCCGAGCAGGACGCCGGCCACCGTGGCGTGCACACCGGAGGCGTGCACCAGCGCCCAGGCGCCCAGCGCGAGGGGTGTCAGCGCCCACCACCAGGTACGCCCGCGCCGCACCAGCAGCGCGAAGAGCCCGATCGGCGCCAGCGCGGCGAGCAGCGGGACGGGATGGAAGTCGGCGGTGTAGAAGACCGCGATGATGGTGATCGCGAACAGGTCGTCGACCACGGCGAGGGTGAGCAGGAAGGCCCGCAGGCCCTGGGGCAGGTGTGAGCTGACCACCGCGAGCACGGCCAGCGCGAAGGCGATGTCGGTGGCGGTCGGGATCGCCCAGCCGCGTAGCCCCTCTCCGCCCCCGGCCGACACGACCGCCACGTAGATCAGCGCGGGCAGCAGCATTCCGCCGAGGGCGGCGACCACCGGGAGGGCGGCACGTCGCGGGTCGCGGAGTTCACCGACGACGAACTCCCGCTTGAGTTCGAGCCCGACCACGAAGAAGAAGATGGCCAGCAGGCCGTCCGCGGCCCAGGTGGCCACGGACAGGTCGAGATGCCAGCGCGTCCCGCCGGGCCAGGGCACCCAGTCGCCGAGGCGGAGGTACGAGTCGGCCCAGGGGGAGTTCGCCCAGATCAGCGCGATCACGGCGCCGAGCAGGAGCAGTGCGCCACCGACCGTCTCGGTACGCAGCACGTCGGCCAGGTGCCGCGCCTCCGGCCAGGACGATCGGGAGAACAGCCGGAACCGGTCGGCGGGTGGGGTGCGGTCGGCCATGTGCGCGGTTCACCTCGGCTGTCGGGACGGCAGGAATCCATTCGCCGACCAGACTTCCCGGCACACCGATGTCGACCCTATCCGGGCTCACGCGTCGCGGCGATCGCAGGGCCGATCGACCGCCGCTGACCCGGTTGTCGAGTTTTCCGCGATGTCGCCGCTGCCGAATGGCCTTCTGCCGGGTTGGTCATGCGGGGTGCACATGGCACCACGGAAAATACATAACTCCGGACATAAGCCGTATGAGCGGCTTTAATAGTTTCACGAGTTTAAGACGACCTTGGGGGTTTTCGTGAAGTTCTTTGGCGTAACCGGACCGGCACGGAGGCGCGCCTGATGGACCTGCTCCGCCAATTGCGGCACGTACGTCGGCACTGGTGGCTCGTGCTCGTCACGGTCATGGTCGCTCTGGGTCTCTCGGCGTTTCTGACCGTACGGGCACAGCCCCGGTACGTCGCCTCGGTGACGTTCTTCGTCACCACCCCCAACCAGGGCGTCACCGACGCCTACCAGGGTGGGCTCTTCCTCCAGCAGCGCGTCAAGTCGTACGCCGACCTGCTCACCAGCGACCGGCTGGCGCAGAGCGTGGTGGCCGAGACGCCGGTCGGGCTCACCGCGGACGAGGTGCAGCGCCGGGTGAGCACCTCCAGCGAGGCTGGCACCGTCCTGCTCCGCGCGTCGATCACCGACACCGACCAGACGCGGGCGCTGCGGGTGACCGAAACCCTCGCCGCGAAGTTCGTCGACCTCGTCCAGAAGGTCGAGACGCCGCCCGAGGGCAAGGCCCCGATCAAGATCGAGGTGGTCAGCGGCCCACGGGTCAGCTCCAGTCCCGTCTCACCCCAGCCGGTGCGGAACCTCACCCTCGGCGGGCTGATCGGCCTGGTGCTCGGCGTCGGCCTGGCGATCCTGCGGGGCGTGGCCGACATCCGGCTGCGCGACGCCGCCGGCCTGCAACGGGCCACCGGCAGCCCGCTGCTCGGTGAGATCCCGTTCGAGAGCAGTGCCCGTACCGCGCCGCTGATCGTCGGAGACGCCGCGACCTCGGCGCGCGCCGAGGCGGTCCGCAAGCTGCGAACCAACCTGCGCTTCGTGGACGTGCACGAGCCGGCCCGGGTCATCGCCGTGACCAGCGCCCTGCAGGGCGAGGGCAAGACCACGCTCTCCTGCAACCTGGCCATCGCCCTCGCCGAGGCCGGCTGGCGGGTGCTGCTCGTCGACGCGGACCTGCGCCGACCCAAGGTCGACGAGTACCTGGGCCTGGACGCCGGCGTTGGCCTGACCGACGTGCTGGTCGGTGACGTGCAGGTCGGCGACGTGGTGCAGCGCTGGGGCGACAAGTCCCTGCTGGTGCTGCCCAGCGGCTCGGCCCCGCCGAACCCCAGCGAGCTGCTCGGCTCCAAGGCGATGGCGGATCTGCTGCTCGCCCTTCGCGAGTCGGCGGACATCGTGATCATCGACACGGCGCCGCTGCTCGCGGTGACCGACGGCGTGGTGGTGGCCGTTCAGGCCGACGGCGCGCTGCTGGTGAGCCAGCAGGGCCGCACCTCGCGTGCCCAGGTGGCCGCGGCGGCCCGCTCGCTGCACTCGGTCTCGGTGCGGCTGCTGGGCTGCGTGCTGAACATGGCCAAGGTGGCCAAGGCCGAGGCGTACCAGTACGAGGCCTACCGGGTGGTCACGTCGACGGCCACACCGTCGGTGCCGACCGACCGGGCCACCGCTGCCAAGCACAGCGAGAGCAACGGGGTCAACGGCCTCAGCGACCGCACCCAGGAACTCACCCGGCTGCCCCGATGAGCGCGGCGAGGGGTCGCAGCGATCGTTCGATCTCCTCAGCGCACCGTCGGAAGTCGGCGGCGGTGCCGCCGATCGGGTCTCGTAGGTCATCCGCGTCGGGGGCGGCGGGTTGCAGCCGCCCCCGGGCGCGGGCGGCGGCGGCGATCGCGGCCCCCAGCGGGTCGTCGGCCGGCTCGGTGTCCGGCTCGGCCGCCGCGGTCAGCCGGCCGAACTGGAGCATGGTGAACGTGCGGTGCAGCGCCGCCGGTGCCAGCGCGGTGCAGACCGAGCGCTGGCGCCGGGTCGCGGTCAGCACCAGCGTCGCCTCGGCCAGGTACTCGGGGCGCAGCGTCCGGCTGCGGAAATCCGCCGGGTCCGCGCCGCTCTCGGCCGCGACCTGCATGGCGTACGGGTGCATGGTCAGCCCGTCCATCGCGTCGGTACCGGCGCTGGCCACGGTCACCGGCTGGTCGGCGAGCAGTCGGCGGGCCAGGTACTCGGCCATCGGCGATCGGCACAGGTTGGCGTGGCAGACGAACAGCACGCGGTCGGCCATCGGTGTCCCTTCCGTCGGTGCGGACACGGACGAGAGCACCGCGAGGGCGGTGCGTCGACGCCGGTGGCCGCGCGGTGAGGGGTTGTCGGCATCGTACGCGGGCCCGGTGCCCGTCGGCCGCGGTGCCGCGCCGACCGGAGCCGATCCGCGCTGGACGGTGGTGCCCCGGTGAAGATCGGCATCCTGTCGTACCACTTCCCGCCCGAACCGGCGTTCATCCCGGGCAGCCTCGCCGAGGCGCTCGCCGCCCGCGGGCACGAGGTCCGGGTGCTCACCGGCTTTCCGGACTATCCCGGCGGGCATGTCTACCCTGGCTGGCGCCAGCGCTGGCATCACGAGACCCACAGTGAACGGCTGACCGTCCGGCGGGTGCCGAGGTACACGGGCGCCGGCGCGTCCACCGGCGTCCGGATGGCCAGCTACCTGTCCTTCGCCGCCAGCGCGACGATGATCGCGCGCCGGGTGCTCGGCGACGTCGACGCGCTCTACGTCTTCCAACTGCCGGCCACCACGTTCGCCGCGGCCGGGGTGCTGCGGCTGCTCGGTCGGGTGCCGGCGGTGCTGCACGTGCAGGACGTCTGGGCGCGAGACGGCGCGCCGAGGCGGGCGACGGGCGGTGGGCGACGCGGATGGCCGCGGCGATGACCCGGATCTACCGGTCCGCCGCGCGGGTGGCGGTGGCCGCGCCGTCCATGCGGGACCTGGTGGTCGCCGCCGGCGCCGACCCCGCCCGGGTGCGGGTGGTGCTGAACTGGACCGACGAGCGGATTTTCCACCCGGCGACGCCGGACGGGGCGGCCCGTCAGCTGGTCCGCCGCGACGGACGGTGCGTGGTGATGCACGCCGGCACCATAGGCGCCCGGCAGGGGTTGGAGACGGCGGTACGGGCGGCCGCGGCTCTGGACCGGACGATGGATCTGGTCCTGGTCGGCTCGGGTGCCGAGGAGCGGCGGGTGCGGGGGCTCGCCGCCGAGCTGGGCGCGGAGAACGTCCGCTTCGTGGAGCGGCGCTCGCCTGTCGACATGCCGCAGTTGTACGCCGCCGCCGACTATCAGCTGGTCATGCTGCGTGATCTGCCGGAGCTGCGGGGCATGGTGCCCGGCAAGCTGCAGGCAGCGCTCTCCTGCGCATCGCCGGTGGTGGCCTCGGCCGGGGGTGACACCGCCGAGCTGGTCGAACGAGCCCGGGCGGGCCTGTCCTGCCCGCCCGAGGACTGGGCGGCGCTGGCCGACCGGTTCTGGTTGGCCGCGACCATCCCCGGTCCGGCACGCGTCGAGATGGGCCGCCGGGGCCGCGAGGCGTACCTGCGGGAGATGTCGTTGCCGGCCGGGGTCGACCGGATCGAGCGGCTGCTGCACGAGGCGGCCGGCCGCGTCGAGGAGCTTGCAGCCGCACGAATGAACCTCGCGTAAGCGCCGAGAAACGCCATAACGGCACGAGACGGCGCAATGCGTGCTAAGAACGGTCAGGGAAATCGGACCTTCTGTCCGGTTCCGGAAATGGGGAGTGTGGTGTGACGGAGAGCGAACGGCCGCACCGGCGGCGCAGCCGGTCCCGGCGCCGCCGACGCGCGCGACTGCGACGGGCGCTCCTCGGTGCCCTGGTGGTCGGGTCGCTGTTGCTGACGACCGGGGGCTGGATCGGCTTCCGGGGTTGGCAGGCGCGCTCCCACCTGCTCAACGCCGCCGGACTGGCGCGGGAGTTGAGTGCCCAGGTGGTCGGCGGGGACACCGACCGTGCCCTGCGGACACTCGCCGCCCTACAGGAGCAGGCCGGCGCGGCCCGTGCCGCGACCGACGACCCGGGCTGGGCGCTCGGTCGCCGTACCCCGATCGCGGGAGACGACCTCGACGCGGTCCGGCAGATCGCGGTCGCCATCGACGAGCTGGCCCGGCAGGCGTTCCCGACCCTGCTCCGGACGGACCTGACCAGCCTGGTGCCGACCAATGGTCGGCTGGATCTGGCCCGGCTGACCTCGGTCTCCGCCGAGCTGTCCGGAGTGAACGAGGCGGTGCAGCGCACCCGCCGCGACCTGGCCCTGGTGCCCGCCGGCCGGCTGGTCAAGCAGATCCGCCAGGCGCTGACCGACCTGCGCGGCGAAATCGACCGTCTGGCCAGCCTCACCACGGCCGCCGACCAGGGCGCTCGGCTGCTGCCGCCGCTGCTCGGCGCGAACGGGCCGCGACGGTATCTGCTGGTCTCGCAGAACCTCGCCGAGCTGCGTGCCACCGGCGGCATGTTCGGCGCGTACGCGATGATCGAGACCGCGAACGGCAAGGTCCAGATGGGCCTACAGGGCAGCAGCGCGTCCCTCGGCCGGTTCACGCCGGCGTTGAAGCTGCCGGCCGAGACCCGGGCGCTCTGGACCGACCTGCCCGGCATCTATCCCGCCGACGTCAATCTGACCCCGCACTTCCCGACCGCCGCCGCGCTGTACCGGGAGATGTTCCGGCGCAAGACCGGCACCACCGTCGACGGCGTGCTCGCCGTCGACCCGGTGGTGCTGTCGTATCTGCTCAAGGCGACCGGGCCGGTGCTGGTGCACGGTGGCGTGCCGCTGGCCAGTGAGAAGGTCGTGCAGACCCTGCTCAATGACAGCTACCAGCGCCTGGACATCAAGGAGCAGGACGAGTTCTTCGCCGCGTCGGCCGCCTCGGTCTTCGACGCCTTCTTCAAGAAGAATGTCAACCCGCGGGTGTTGTTGTCCGCATTTGACCGTGCTATCACCGAACGCCGGATATTGTTCTGGAGTGCCCGACCTGAAGAACAGCGGACATTCGGCGCCAGCCGCATGGCCGGGACGCTTCCGGAACAGGACACCGTGCCGACCGTCGGCGTGTTCCTCAACGACGGCAGCGGCGCGAAGCTCGGCTACTACCTGCGGCCGACGGCGAACCTGACGGTGGGCGAATGCCGCCCCGACGGTCGCCGCGAGCTCCGGCTGCGGGTGACCCTGCGCTCGACGGCGCCGAAGTCCGGACTCAGTGAGTCCGTCCTCGGCCTCGGCCTGGCCGGTGATCCGTACACCGCACGCACGTTGGTGTCGATCTTCAGTCCGGCGGGAGGCGCCGTGCTCGAGGCCCGGCTCGACGGGGTCGAAACGGCACTTGGCAGCGGCACGGAACGCCGCCGACAGGTGGCGACGGCCAGCGTCGACGTCGGCCCCGGCGCCGAAAGGGCGCTGGAGGTCACCGTGCTGACGGCCAAGACCGGCGTCGGACAGGCCGAGCTGTGGCTGACCCCCACCGCCAGCCCTTGGACCACCCAAGTTCATTCCGCACCAAGCTGTGACCAGTAGGAGGGAACCAATCATGCGGCTATCCCGCATCATCATGGCGCTCACGGTCGGCCTGGCCGTGGTGGCCGTGCCGACGGCAGCGGGGGCGGCACAGCCGCAGCCGGCGCCAAGCGCGACCGCGACCACCGACCCGCCCCAGCCGCCGCCGTACCCGCCGGCCGCCGCGTCGTTGACCGTCAACCGGCCGACGATCTTCCTCGGCGAGACGGTCGTGCTGACCGGCACGGGCTTCGGTCCGAACGAGACCGTCGACATCTCGGTGACGGTGACCCCGCTGGCCGCCCCGGCGGCCGGTCAGGCGCCGGCGCGTCGCAGCGACGGCACCACCGTCGCCATGGCGCCGGTGGCGTACCAGGCGAGCGCGCCGCTGAACTTCACGGCGTTCACCGACGCCCAGGGCCGCTTCACCAGGAGCTACACGCCGTCGGTGACGGGTCTGCTGACCTTCACCGCCACCGGCCGGGAATCCGGCCGGACCGCCACCGCCGAGCTGCGGGTGCTGCCCAAGAGGCAGCCGCTGCCGGTCACGGGCGACAGCCTCGGCACGCCCATGAAGCTGGGCGGCGGCCTGGTCGGCGCTGGCGCGATCATGCTGCTGCTGACCCTGGCCTGGCGTCGTCGTCAGCGCTTCGGCGGGGCTGCGCACTGATCGGCACCACCGGGCAGTGCCCGGATCTCACCTGAGGCTGGCGCCCGTCGGACATGATCCGACGGGCGCCAGCCCGTCCTGTGTCAGCCCGATGCCGTTGCTGGCCGCGCGACGCTACCAGGGTCGCACCGCCTGGGCGTTTTGTGCCGCCTTGGGGGTCTGTGTTGTGACCGGTCACACCGGTGCGGCGGAATGGTGGCCGGGCGGGGGTCGTTACACCCCGGACGAGCGCAGGACCACGGCCTCTGGCTCCACGGTCCGCCCCCGGGAATGGCCCCCGGCCCGCGGTCGTTACACACGGTCCGCGCCACGAGCCCCCCGGCTCGTAGGTCACGGCCCCAAAACTTTCCTCAGTATGTGCGGCGCCGGACGAGGTGCTCACACCCGCACCGCCGACACCGTCGGTGGCGGGTGTCCTTACCCCCGAAGGAGCTACCCCCATGAACACGATCATGCGTAAGAGCGTGCTGTCCGTTGCCGGTCTGGCGTTCGCCGGTGGCGTGTTCGCCGGTCCGGTCGCCCACGCCGTCAATCCCGTCACCGACGCCACGCCGGTGGCGGTCGTGCAGGCCGACAAGCCGGACGCCAGCAAGCTGATCCCGCACGGCACCCAGGGCGATCAGTCGCGCATCACCCTGAGCGACGAGCAGACCGCCAACGCCAAGGCGATCATCGCGGCGACGAAGAAGGCCGGCCTGCCCGAGCGGGCCGCGGTGATCTCGATCGCGACGAGCCTGCAGGAGTCGAAGCTGGAGAACCTCGGCCACCTGGGCGATGCCAACGACCACGACTCGTTGGGCCTGTTCCAGCAGCGCCCGAGCTCGGGTTGGGGTACGCCGGAGCAGATCACCGACCCGGAGTACGCGACGACCGCGTTCCTCAAGGGCCTCAACCAGGTTGACGGTTGGCAGGACATGCCGCTGACCGACGCCGCGCAGACGGTGCAGGTGTCGGCCTACCCGGACGCCTACGCCCAGTGGGAGCAGCAGGCCGCCGATCTCGTGGCTCAGTACTGGAACAGCTGACCGCAGCAGCACGGCGATGGCCGGCATCCCGAACTCCGGGGTGTCGGCCATCGGCGTACCCAGGGGTTGTCAGTTCTTGCGGAGGATGTCGATCAGCGCGGCGACCAGCGCGAGCGCGATGATCCCGGTGGCCAGCACGAGTGACTTCTCGAAGGCCGTGGTCCAGTTGCCGCGGCTGTCGGCCAGGCTGGAGAAGAACATCGAGCCGACGGCGGCGATGCCCGCCGCGGCGCCGATCCGCTGACCGGTCTGGAGCATGCCCGCGCCACTGCCCGCCTGGGGCACGGGCACCTGCGCCAGGGTGAGTGTCTGGTTGGGGGCGATCACCAGTCCGCTACCGATACCGGCGATGAGCAGGGGACCGGCGGTGACCCAGGGCGCCGGCGCGTCCGGCGCGAGGCGAAGCGCGACCACCGTCGTGGCCAGGCCGATCACCACGGCGAGCAGTCCGATGCCGACCAGCGGTCGACCGAAGCGGTTGACGATCCGTCCGCCCAACGCGGAGGCGGCGGCCGAGCCGAGGGCGAACGGCGTGATGGCCAGGCCGGCGACGAGTGCGCTGTAGCCGAGACCGTTCTGCAGGTACAGGGTGAAGATGAAGAAGATCGCGGTGAAGCCGCCGAAGTAGATCAGCGCGATGAGCGACCCCAGGGTGTACGACTGGAAGCCGAACAACCGCAGGTCGAACAGGGGTTCGTGGTGGCGTCCGTACGACCGTTCCCAGAGCCCGAACGCGACCAGCACCGCCAGGCCGGCCGGGATGAGCGTCCACTTCCACGGGGTCTGCCACTGCTGCTCCTGGACCAGCGGCAGCAGGATCAGCACCACGCCCACGCCGAGCAGCAGCACGCCGACGGGGTCGAGCCGCCGTCGGTCCGGCCTGCCCTGGGGGCGGCCCGGCAGCAGCCGCCAGCCGAGGATCACCGCGAGGATGCCGACCGGCACGTTGACGAAGAAGACCCACCGCCAGCCGTGTTCCACGCCGCCGACGGCGATGAGCAGTCCGCCGAGCAGGGGTCCGACGGCGGTGGAGATACCGATGGTGGCGCCGAGCAGCCCGAACGGGCGGGCGCGTTCCGGCCCACGGAACAGCTCCTGGATCAGCCCGATCACCTGCGGATTCACCACGCCGGCCGCGGCACCCTGAAGCAGCCGGGCGGCGACCAGCAACGTCGGGGAGGTGGCCAGTCCGGCGAGCGCGCTGGTCAGTGTGAACAGTGCGATGCCGAAGACGAACGCGTTGCGTCGACCACGGGCGTCGCCGAAGCGACCGGCGGGCACGAGCGCCAGGCCGAAGGTGAGCGCGTACCCGGAGAGGACCCACTGCAGGTCGCTCGGCGACGCGTGCAGCGCCCGGTCGATGGACGGCACCGCGACGTTGACGATGCTCACGTCGAGCAGCGTCATGAACGCGGCGACCAGCCCGACGCCGACGGCCTGCCAGCGTCGGCGGTTCTCCGCGGCGTCAATCGGCTGTGGCGCCGCGCTCATCGTGCCCCCCGGTGACCGGCGATCATCCATTCCTGGTCGCTACCCTGGTCGTCGGGGGGCGAATCGTCGCGAGTGGTTCCGCGGGTCACGCCATCTGTCGGGCGCAGAACCGGGGGCCGAAGTCGAGGCCGGCCATCGGCGAGTCCTCGCGGTGCAGCAGGCCCTTCTCGGTGAGCTGGTGCAGCGGGGCGTGCACCTGTTCCTCGGTCAGGCCGGCCTCTTCGCCGATCAGGTCCGGGTACGGCACCTGGCCGCGTTGCTCAAGGGTGGTGACCGCCTGGTACACCCGTTGCTCGACCTCCGACAGCTGCACCTGCTGCATGATCTCCTCCTTCGTTCGTCCGCCTCCGCGGCGGACGTTTGCGCAGCGTCGGGTACCCCCTGGGTGAGCGAAGATGCCCACCCGATCGGGCGGTCGAGGTGGTGTCGTGGCCGATCCGCGCGGCAGGTGGTGCCCTAGGCTGCAACCGTGATCATCTGGGATCTCATCGTCGTCGGCGCCGGCCTGGCCGGGCTCTCCGCAGCCCACGCCGCCGCCCACGCCGGCGTTCGCACCCTTGTTGTCGAGCGGGCCGCGCACCCGCGCTACAAGACGTGCGGTGGTGGCCTGATCGGCACCTCGCTGGCCGCGGTGCGGGACCGGATCGAGGTTCCCGCGCACGACCGGGTGGACCGGGTGACGTTCACCCGGGACGGCCGCCGGGAGTTCACCCGGCGGCACGGCAGCCCGGTGGTGACCATGGTGCGCCGGGAGGAGTTCGACGACCGGCTGCGCGCGGCGGCGGTTGCCGCCGGCGCGCAGATGCGGGAGCGGGTCGCGGTCCGCGCGATCGAACAGGATCCTGAGCAGGTACGCCTGCGACTGGCCGACGGTACGACGCTCGCCGCCCGCTCGGTGATCGGCGCGGACGGGTCGTCCGGGGTGACCGCCCGGCACGTCGGGGTGCGGTACCGGCAGGTGGATCTTGGCCTGGAACTGGAGGTGCCGGTGCCGCCCGCGGAGCAGGAGCGGTGGCGGGGGCGGCTGTTGCTGGATTGGGGGCGCATGCCCGGCTCCTACGCGTGGGTCTTCCCGAAGGGTGAGCGGTTGACGGTCGGGGTGATCGCGGCCCGGGGCGCGGGGGAGGGGACCCGGGAGTACCTGCGGCAGTTCGTCGACCGGTTGGGGCTGACCGGGCTGCCGGCGGAGCACGACTCGGGCCATCTGACCCGCTGCCGCGAGGAGGACTCCCCGTTGCGCGACGGTCGGGTGCTGGTGGCCGGGGACGCGGCGGGTCTGCTGGAGCCGTGGAGCCGGGAGGGCATCAGCTTCGCCTTGCGGTCCGGGGAGTTGGCCGGTGCGGCGGTCGCCGCCGGTGATCTGGGCGGGTACGAGCGGGCGGTGGCCGAGCGCCTGGTGCCGGAGATGCGGGCGGGGTTCCGGCTGCTCGACGTGTTCACCCGCCGCCCGGAGGTGTTCCACGCCCTGCTGGCGACGCCGCCGGGCTGGCGCATGTTCGTCCAGTTCTGCCAGGGGCGGGCGAGCTTCGCCGAGATGCTGGAACGCCGGCCGATCCGGGCCGCGCTCGCGATGCTGGACCGGGTGCCCGACCGGCGGCCGTCCCCTGTTCACCCAGGATCCTAGGACGGCTTACCGGGTGTGTGCGTCCCCACCCGGGTGGACCGGTGGCCGGATAATGGCAGGTGAGCCGCAGGAGGTGCCGATGGCCGAGCAGCCGTTCACCGATGACGAGTACGCGTTTCTACGCCACGTCCGGTTCGGGGAGTTGCCGCCCGCGGTCCGGCCCGACGACCGGGTCGAGCTGACCGAGGCCGAAGCACGAGGTGACCGGCCCGAGCCGTTCGACGACCCGGTGCACTGGAACCTGCGCCACGCCGGCTGAGAACGCGCGACGCCGCGGGTGTCGCCACCCACGGCCCGCCCCTCCTGTCGTGCCGCGATCAAAAGACCGGCACGCCCTCGCGTACCAGCCGCCAGTTGGGCTGGAAGAAGTCGGCCGGGTCGATCGTCGCCTTGGCCTGCGCCCAGTCGATGAGCAGCTGGCGAATCTCCTGCTGCGCGTTGTAGACCTGGGTCTTCACGATGCCGGGGAAGTTGCCGCCGCCGCTGCGCCGGTAGTTGTTCACCGCCACCACGAACTGCGCGTTGTCCGCGACCGGCGTCTCGGTGCCGGGCAGCACCAGGCGGGTGATCCGCTGGCCCACCGGCCGGGAGATGTCGATGTCGTAGTCCAGTCCGGAGAAGACGTCGTAGTTGTAGTCCGGCACGGCCGGGTCGCTGATCTGCTCCGGGTCCACCGGCGCGCCCGGCGCGAGGGTGCGGAAGTACTTCGCCGAGTACTCCAGGTACGCGCGCACCTCGGCACCGCTGAGCACGACCGCCTCAAGGGTGTTGTCGTACACGTAGAGCCCGGCCACATCGCGGATCTTGACGTCGCCGGCGGGGAACACCGCCGTGCGGCTGAACGGCGCCGCGATCGACAGCACCGGCAGGTCGGCGTACGCGGTGCCGGCCAGCGCCGCGTCGACCACCTCGGTCTGCACGTGGTTGATGAAGTCCAGGATCGGCGTGTCCTTGTACCGCGACTCCGTCGCCGAGAGCTCCACCGTGGACCGGGCGACCACCTGGTTGACGTACGCCACGGTCTTCTGGTGCTGCGCCCGGACGGCGGCGAGCACCTTCGGGTCCTCGACGACCGTGTTGGTGTTCAGCATGCTGGCGGCCTTCTTGGTGATGGTCCAACGGCCGCGCTCACGGGTGAGGGTGAAGTCCATCCGGGTGAGCCGCTGCCCCCACTTGGACGGTTCGGAGAGCAGCACCTGCGCCCCGGTGCGCTCGTTGGTGACGAACCGCTCGACCACCTCGTTGTGCGCGTGACCGAACAGGATCGCGTCGATGCCCGGCACCTGCTGCGCGATCAGCGCCACCGGGTTCTCGTTCGGCAGCTCCGGGCCGTAGCTGGAGGTGCCGCTGTCACCGCCGTGCGCGGAGATCAGCACCAGGTCCGCGCCGCGGGCGCGCATGATCGGCACCCACTTCGCCGCGGTGGCGACCATGTCGTCGAAGCGCAGCTTGCCCTCGACGTTGCCCTTGTCCCAGATGGCCACGCCGGGGTTGGTCAGGCCGAGGATGCCGACCCGCAGGGTCGGCGCGGCGAAACCGAGGGAGACCTTCTTGATGACGTACGGCTGGAAGGCCGGCTTGCCGGTCCTCGCGTTGACCGCGTTCGCGGCGAGCGCCGGGAAGCCGAGCTGACGGATCCACAGGTCCAGCAGCGGCAGGCCGTAGTTGAACTCGTGGTTGCCCAGCGTCACCGCGTCGTAGTCGATGACGTTCATGGCACGGGCCATCGGGTGCTTCTCGCCGGTGGCGGTGATCGGCTCCTGCTTGGCGTAGTAGGTGGCCAGCGGGGTGCCCTGGATGGTGTCGCCCGCGTCGAGCACCAGCGTCGCCCTGCCCCGCCGCTCGGCGCGGATCTGGTTGATCAGGGTGGCCAGCTTCGCGACTCCGATGTCGTTGTGCTTGCTGTCGTCGTACTCGGCGTCGCGGTAGTAGTCCCAGTTGTAGACGTTGCCGTGTGTGTCCGACGTGCCCAGGAGGGTGAGGTCCCAGGTGCGTGACCGGGCCGCGCCGGCCGCCTGCGCGGGAGCGGCGGCGATCAGCGGGGCTCGCCGCCGCGGCCGCGGCGGCGAGCACCTGGCGACGCGACGGGCCGGAGGGAGAGGTCATGACATGCCTTTCCATGGGGGTGGACGCGCCTTGTGGGCGCCTCGCGCACCATAACCACCGCTGGTCACCCCCGCCACGCCAGCCCCGATGGTGGTGTCGGTTTCCGCAGGCCGGCGCAGGGTAGGGCGGTGTGGGACGAATGTCGCGGGGGAGGGAACCCGCGCGGTGCGAGGAGATGTCGGTGAGTGAAGACCAGCACACCCAGCAGGACCCGACCAGCCAGTACGGCCAGCAGTCCGGGCAGCCCGGTCAGCAGCAGGCGCCGCCCGGCTCGACGGAGGAGATGACCCCGAAGCCGGACCACGGGGAGGACACGTACCGGGGCAGCGGCAAGCTCGACGGCAAACGGGCGCTGATCACCGGCGGTGACTCGGGGATCGGCCGGGCCATCGCGATCGCGTTCGCCCGGGAGGGCGCCGACGTGGTCATCTCCTACCTGAGCGAGGAGGAGGACGCCGACGCGCGGGAGACCATCCGGCTGGTCGAGGACGCCGGTCGGCGGGGTGTCGCGGTACGCGGCGACATCACCGACGAGGCGCACTGCCAGGAGCTGGTCGACCGTACGGTGCGCGACCTGGGCGGCATCGACATCCTGGTCAACAACGCGGCGTACCAGATGTCGCAGGACAAGGGGATCCTCGGCATCTCCACCGAGCAGTTCGACCGGGTGCTCAAGACCAACCTGTACGCGATGTTCTGGCTGTGCAAGGCCACCATTCCGCATTTGGCCGAGGGTTCGGCGATCATCAACACGGCGTCGATCCAGGCGTTCGACCCGTCGCCGCAGCTCCTCGACTACGCCACCACCAAGGCGGGGATCGCCAACTTCACCAAGGCCCTCGCCGCCGACCTCGCCGAGCAGGGCATCCGGGTCAACGCGGTGGCACCCGGTCCGGTCTGGACGCCGTTGATTCCGGCGACCATGCCGAAGGAGAAGGTGGAGCAGTTCGGCACCGACACCCCGGAGGGTCGCCCCGGTCAGCCGGCGGAGCTGCTCCCGCGTACGTCTTCTTCGCCTCGCAGGAGTCGAGCTACGTCACCGGCGAGATCCTGGGGGTCACGGGCGGTCGACCGACCAAGTGAACCTGGCGCCGGGCGGGCGGTCCTCGCATCGCCCGCCCGGTCGTGCGGCCCGGTTTCGTCGGTCAGCGCGGCCAGTCCGCGAAGCGCTGCCGGACCTGGGCGACGTCGGCGGCGCCCAGGCCGTACCGGCCGAAGCGCTGCTCGGACAGCCGATCCAGGTACCGGCCGGCGGCCCGCACGTCCTCCGGGTCCAGCGCCGGGTCGACCTGCCGGGCCAGCACCAGCAGTTCGGTGACGTCGTAGTGTTCGAGGGCCGCCGCCACGTCGATGAAGTCGCGGACCTCCCGCCGGTTCACCAGGGCGGCGATCTTGTTGGCCACCAGGTCACGGACGTCCATCACCGGGCCGAGGTCCATCACCACCGGGCTCTGCTGCCGATCCAGCCGAGCCAGGCTGAGCCGGATCTGCCGACCGTCGCGGCTCACCACGAAGTCCTTCATGTCCCGGTCGTACCCGTCGAACAGTTCGGCGAGGTCGCTGTCCGGGTCGGCGTCGGTGACGGTGAACCCGGCGCGCTCCAGCGCCACCCGCACCCCGGTGGAGGCCGCCGCGGCGGCGCCCTCCACGTCGGCGAAGAGGTCGACGTCCTCCGTCGGGCGGGCCACCAGTCCGTGCGCGGCCCAGGCCACGCCGCCGCCCAACACGAAGCGGTACGGGCCCGCGGCGGCCAGCGCCACCCGGGCCACCTTTCGGTAGAACTCGTGCAGATGTGGCGCGATCACGCCGCCCGCAGGCCGCGGTGGCGGCTCTCCCACGCCAGGCGTACGCCCCGGGGCAGGTTGAGCGACCGCCACACCCGGCGCAGCGTCCGCCCGTTGATGAGGACGCGCAGGTCCTCGGGGCGGGTGGTCTCCCGCAGCACGTTCTCGTACATCCAGAGCAGCTGGTCGGGGTCGGCGAGGTCGAAGGTGCGTTCGGCGTTCCACATCAACCGCACCGGCAGCTCCACCACCCCCCGGGTGGGGCCGGCCAGCTCGGCGAGCGTCCGCGCCACCACGGCGGGGCGACCCGGGCGGGCCAGGAAGGCCACGCCGGTCGCGGTGAGGGAGACGGCCTGCATGGTGTCAGGGTAACGCCCGGCGGTCCCGGTGTCGCTCAGGACGATCCCATGCGGCCTCCGCCCCGCTGTCGTGTTCATGATCGACTCGACATCGCCGATATCGGCGTTTCAACCCGCGGCGGTTTCAAGCGGTTGTTGCAACTAGGTGTTTGTTGAGTACCTCGGCTGGATTGTGCCAGTCGAGGGTTTGGCGTGGTCGTCCGTTGAGTTCTCGGGCGA
>NZ_JAEVHM010000071.1 GCF_016802865.1 Micromonospora parastrephiae
GCGTCTGCCTGCTCGGGCGGGCCTGCTCGCCGCGGTGGGGCGGGGGGGTGGACGGCGCTGCGCGGCGGTGGTTGGCCGGCGATGGGCGCACGGTACGAGCGGCCGACGCGAACCGTCGCGGGAAGTGCGCCGCCGGCGGCCGGACCGTCCGCTCCGCTGGCCGGTCGGCGGACCACGGAGGCGTGGGACGCGCTGGACCGGGGCGAGGACCCGACGGCCGGCTGATCCGACAGTGGGGTGAGCGCGACGCCCCGGGCCGGGTGGCCGGTCTCAGCCGACCGGTTGACGCTCCCGATGCGTCCTACGGGCGGCGGCTCGCGTGGCGGCCAACTCGGCCACCAGGCGGTCCAGTTCGGCGCGCTGGTCGGCGCGGGCCCGGTCGGCGCAGACCGCCTCCCAGGCGTTGCCGCGTGCGGTGCGCACCCGTCCCTCACCGACCACGGCCCGTTCCAGCGTGTGCACGACTCCGACGGCGAGCGACGCCACGGTCCGCGAGATGGTGGTCAGCCCGATGCTCGGGGTCGGCTCGGCAATGCTCATGGTCACCTCACACGGGAAGTGGGCGGCGGTCGGGCAGGCGCGCCGTCGAGTCTGCCCGAGGACGATGCTGACCGGCTGACGTTTCGCCGGGGTGACCGCCCGGTCAACTGTCCCGCCCCGGCCACGACCAGGGACCGGCCGTTCGGCCTTGAGCTTGCTCACAGAATCGACAGGCGTCGCTGTCGTCGAGCGGCGATCCGGGGTGGGTGGCATGATCGATGGGTCGGCCCGGGACGACCGGGAACGCCGGGCTCCCGCCGTGTGACGGCGGTCGATACCGGAGGTGGCGCTGCGTGACATCCCGTTCACGGCAAGTCGGCCATTATGCCGCAGCCGGTTTCGTGAGCAGCGCCATACCCCCGGCGTCCGGCGTCAGCCCCCTGCCCCTAGCATCGGCCCATGACACCCGGAGAGGGGAGTCCGATGGTGACTGCTGAGCATGCGCACGCGGAGGGGGACGACGCCGGTCAGGCAGCGTCCGTAAGCGTGCTCGACGAGATCCTGGCCGGCGTACGCGAGGACGTGGCCCGGCGCCAGGAGCAGGTTCCGCTGGAGCGGATCCGTGAACTGGCCGCGGCGGCGCCGCCGCCGCTGGACGCGTACGCGGCGCTGCGCAAGCCCGGCGTCGCGGTGATCGCCGAGGTGAAGCGCTCCTCGCCGTCCAAGGGCCGGCTGGCCGAGATCGCCGACCCGGCCGACCTCGCCGTCGACTACGCGGCCGGCGGAGCCCGGGCGATCAGCGTACTGACCGAGGGGCGCTGGTTCGGCGGTTCGCTGGACGACCTGGCGGCCGTCCGGGCCGCGGTCACCGTGCCGGTGCTCCGCAAGGACTTCGTGGTCTCCAGCTACCAGGTGCACGAGGCGCGCGCGCACGGCGCCGACCTGGTCCTGCTGATCGTCGCCGCCCTTGAGCAGAACGTTTTGATGGGCCTGCTGGAGCGGATCGAGTCGCTGGGCATGACCGCGCTGGTCGAGGTCCACGACGAGGAGGAGGCCGACCGGGCCCTGGAGGCCGGCGCGCAGGTGATCGGGGTCAACGCCCGTGACCTGCGTACCCTGGAGGTCGACCGGTCGGTGTTCGAGCGGATCGCTCCCGGCCTGCCCAGCAGCGTCGTCAAGATCGCTGAATCCGGTGTACGCGGCCCGCACGACCTGATCCGGTACGCCTCCGCGGGCGCTGACGCGGTCCTCGTCGGCGAGGGCCTGGTCACCCAGAAGAGCCCCCGCGAGGCGGTCGCCGAACTGGTCAACGCCGGTAACCACCCCGCAACGCCCCGGCCGGTGCGCTGACCCCGCGCCGGTGTGACGCCCCACCGAGAGGATTTCCGATGAGCGCCGACGCGCTGGCCCCTCTGGCCGGCCCGCAGCCCGACTCCGCCGGCCACTTCGGTCGCTTCGGCGGCCGGTTCGTGCCCGAGGCCCTGGTGGCCGCGCTGGACGAGCTCGACGGGGCGTGGCGTACGGCGATGGCGGACGAGTCCTTCCGGGCCGAGTTCGGCGCGCTGCTGCGCGACTACGCCGGCACGCCGTCGCTGCTCTACGAGGCCCGTCGGTTCTCCGCGAAGGTGGGCGCCCGGGTGCTGCTCAAGCGCGAGGACCTCAACCACACCGGCGCGCACAAGGTGCGCAACGTCCTCGGCCAGGCGCTGCTCACCAAGCGGATGGGCAAGACCCGGGTGATCGCCGAGACCGGCGCCGGCCAGCACGGTGTGGCCACCGCGACCGCCGCCGCTCTGTTCGACCTGGAGTGCGTGGTCTACATGGGCCAGGTCGACACCGAGCGGCAGGCGCTCAACGTGGCCCGGATGCGGATGCTGGGCGCCACCGTCGTACCGGTCATCAACGGCTCGCGCACCCTCAAGGACGCGATGAACGAGGCGATGCGCGACTGGGTGGCCAACGTCGACGAGACGCACTACCTGATCGGCACCGCCGCCGGGCCGCATCCCTTCCCGGCGATGGTCCGTGACTTCGTCCGTGGCATCGGTGACGAGGCCCGCCAGCAGTGCCTCGACCTCACCGGCGTGCTGCCGGACGCGGTCACCGCCTGCGTCGGGGGTGGCTCCAACGCGCTCGGCATCTTCCACGCGTTCGTCGGTGACGAGGCCGTGCGGCTGTACGGCTTCGAGGCCGGCGGCGACGGTGTCGCGACGGGCCGGCACGCGGCCAGCATCACCGGCGGGTCGGCCGGCGTGCTGCACGGCACCCGCACCTACGTGCTGCAGGACGCCGACGGGCAGACGCTGGAGTCGCACTCGATCTCCGCGGGGCTGGACTACCCGGGCGTCGGGCCCGAGCACGCCTGGCTGCACGACAGCGGTCGGGCCACCTACCTGCCGGTCACCGACGACGAGGCGATGGCCGCGTTCGAGCTGCTCTGCCGTACCGAGGGGATCATCCCCGCGATCGAGAGCGCGCATGCGCTCGCCGGCACCGTCGCGTTGGCGCCGAAGCTCGCCGCCGAGCTGGGCCGGGAGCCCACCATCGTGGTCAACCTCTCCGGTCGGGGTGACAAGGACGTGCACACCGCCGGCGACTACTTCGGCATCCTCGACAAGGAGCGGTGAGATGAGCCGGATCGGGGTGGCCTTCGACAAGGCCCGGGCGGACGGGCGGGCGTTGCTGGTCGGCTGCATGCCGGCCGGGTTCCCGACGGTCGAGGGCAGCATCGCGGCGATGACCGCGATGGTGGAGGCCGGCGTGGACGTCATCGAGGTGGAGATCCCGTACTCCGACCCGGTGATGGATGGTCCGGTCATCCAGAAGGCCAGTGACATCGCGCTGGCCGGGGGTGTACGCACCGCGGACACGATGCGCGTCGTCGAGGCGGTCGCGGCCACCGGCGCGCCGGTGGTCGTCATGACCTACTGGAACCCGGTCGAGCGTTACGGCGTGGACGTCTTCGCCCGTGACCTCGCCTCCGCCGGTGGCGCGGGTCTGATCACCCCGGACCTGATCCCCGACGAGGCCGCCGAGTGGCTGGCCGCCTCGGACGCGCACGGGCTGGACCGCACGTTCCTGGTCTCGCCGTCGTCCACCGACGCCCGGTTGGCGATGACGGTGCGGCACTGCCGTGGCTTCGTCTACGCCACCGCCGTCATGGGCGTGACCGGCGCACGGACGAACACCTCCGACGCCGCCCCCGCGCTGGTCTCCCGGGTCCGCGCGGTCGCCGACCTGCCGGTCGGCGTCGGCCTGGGTGTGAGCACCGGCGCGCAGGCCGGCACCGTGGCCGGGTACGCCGATGGTGTGATCGTGGGCAGCGCCCTGGTCCGGTGCGTGCTCGATGCGCCCTCCGAGGCCGAAGGGCTGGCCGCGCTGCGCACGCTGAGCGCCGAACTCGCCGAGGGCGTCCGCAACCCGTTTCGCTGACGTCGCCGGACGGCCTCCGGAATCTCGTGCCCGCTGCTTCGTTCGGCGTGCCCGCGGCGCCGGGCGCGTCTGCCGTTCGAGCGATATACCTGTGTGGCATAAATATGACTCACAGGTATATCGCTCAAGGACGTGGTGCCTGCCGGATCGTCGGCGCCGGCTCAGCCACGTTCAGGCCGTCGGGACCGATCGGCCGCCGTTGTCCGACACTTCGCCGCGTTGCTCCGGCGGCTGCGCCGCCCTGACGTGCTCCGGCGGCTGCGCCGCCCTGACGTGCTCCGGCGGCTGCGCCGCGCCTTGACCCCAGGGGACCGCGCGCAGGACTCCGGAGCAACCGCTGCGCGTCGGTGACGGCGGCCCGGGTGAGTGGGGTGACCGCCTCGGGCAGCGCGGCGGGCGCGTGCCAGGACAACCGGCAACCCGGTGGCGGGTCGGCGGCGGGTCGGACACCGGCCACCCGTGCCCGGAACACGTGCACCAGGACGTCCGGCAGCGGCCCGGCCCGGCCCGCCGGTGCGCACGTCGCGGCCGGCCCGGCCAGATGGTAGACGCCGACCAGGTCGACCAGTTCGATCTCCCAGCCGGTCTCCGCGCGGATGTCGCGCAGCGCCGCCCGCAGCGGGCTCTCCGCCGGGCGCAGCCGCCCACCGGGCAGCGCGTAGCGCCGCTCGCCGCGACCCTGCCGGCAGAGGAGCACCCGCCCGGTGTCGTCGGTGACGACGGCGGCGACCGCCCAGGTGAGCGCGCTCATGGACAAAGAGCCTACGGCGGTGCAAACCAGAAGTCACCGGGATGCTCGTACGGCGGCCCGGGGTGCCGCTTCGGGGGTGCACAGCGGTAGCGTGTGCACCCGTGACCTACGCCTCGCTGTCCCCCCAGGCGGCCCTGCCCAGTCCCAGCACCGCGGTCTGGCAGCTCGGACCGGTGCCGATCCGGGCGTACGCGCTGTGCATCATCCTCGGCATCGTGGTGGCCTGCTGGGTGACCGAGCGTCGGCTGCGCCAGCGCGGCGTCGCTCCCGGCGCGGTGCTCGACATCGCCGTCTGGGCGGTGCCCGCCGGCATCATCGGCGCCCGGATCTACCACGTGATCACCTCGCCGGAGAAGTACTTCGGCGCCGGTGGTGACCCGATGAAGGCGTTCGCCATCTGGGAGGGTGGTCTCGGCATCTGGGGCGCGGTCGCCGGGGGCGCGGTCGGCGCCTGGATCGCGGCCCGGCAGCTCGGTATCCCGTTCGGCGTGGTGGCCGACGCGCTGGCTCCCGGGCTGCCGCTGGCCCAGGCGGTCGGCCGGTTCGGCAACTGGTTCAACAACGAGCTGTTCGGTGGCCGGACCACCGTGCCGTGGGGCCTGGAGATCCACCGGATGGACCCGGACAACCCCGGGCACGCGTTGCGCGACGACGCCGGTCAGCCGATCCTCGAACCGGGCCTCTACCAGCCGACCTTCCTGTACGAGGCGCTGTGGAACCTCGGTGTGGTCGCGCTGGTCCTCGTCCTCGACCGGCGGCTGAAGCTCGGCCGTGGCCGGGCGTTCGCCCTCTACGTGATGGGCTACACCGCCGGCCGGTTCTGGATCGAGCTGATGCGCACCGACGAGGCGAACCAGATCCTCGGCGTCCGCCTCAACGTCTGGACCGCCGCCCTGGTCTTCCTCGGCGCGTTGATCTACTTCGTACGGGTGCGCGGCCCCCAGGAGTACCTGATCCCACTCGGCGCGGCGGCGACGCCGACGCCACCCACCACGTCCGACCTGTCCCAGGTCGACCTCTCCGCGCGGGAGGCCTCGGCGCGGGCCGCCGCGCCGGAGGGCTACCGGGTGGTCAGCGAGGAGCAGTACCACGCCTGGCGGGACACCGGCGTCCTGCCGCCCGAGTCCGTCGGCGACGACGACCGGCCGGCCGGCGACGGGTCGCTCGACGCGGTGGCGGCCGACGACGCTCCGTCGACCGGGGACCAGCCGGCGGACGGTACCCCGCAGATCCGCGACGACCGGGCCGACGCCGCCGGCGTGCGTCCCGCCGACCGGGACAGCTGAGCGGGGGGCGGCACCGATGCGAAGTGCGGTGGTGGTCGGCGCCGGGGTCGGTGGCCTCGCGGTCACCAGCGCGCTGGCGCGCTCCGGGTGGCGGGTCACCCTGCTGGAGCGGGCCGAGCGGGTGCGCCCCGAGCCGACCGCCGTGGTGCTGTGGCCCAACGGCGTCCGCGCGCTACAGGCGCTCGGGCTCGGTGCCGGCCTGGCCGCCATCGCCACAGCGTTGCCCGACGGCGGGGTCCGCCGACCGGACGGGCACTGGCTGGTGCAGCCCCGCCCCACCCCGGCCGACCGGATGCCGGTGGTGGTGCACCGCGAGGATCTGCACGACGCCCTGATCGCCGGGCTCGGCGACCGGGTCGAGCTGCGGACCGGGGTGACCGTGCGGCACGTCCGGGTCGAGCCGGGCCAACGTCCGGCGGTCAGCGACGGCCGGCACACCATCGAAGCCGACCTGGTGGTCGCCGCCGACGGCACGGACAGCGGCATCCGCCGCCAGCTCGCGCCCGAGTCCGGGGTAATCAGCTCCGGCTGCGCCGCCTGGCGGGCCGTCATTCCCTGGTACCGGGCACCCCGGCTGCCCGCCGACCAGCCGGTCGCCGGTGAGGTCCTCGGCGCGGGCTACCGGTTCGTGGCCGCCTCGTTGGGCGAGCGCGGCTCGTCGGGCGGTTCCAGCCGGGGCGGGATCTACTGGGTGGCCACCGCCGCCGGGGCGCCCCGCCCCGAACCGCCGGAGACGCAGCTGGCCCTGCTGCGCCGCTGGTACGCGGGCTGGCCGGAGCCGATCGGCGCGCTGCTCGACGCCACCGACCCCTCCGACCTGGTCCAGCAGGAGGTCCGCGAGCTGCGTCCGCTGCCCCGGGCGTACGGCTTCCCGGTCGGACCGGGCGGTGTGGTGCTGCTCGGTGACGCGGCGCACGCCATGCCGCCACACCTCGGGCAGGGCGCCTGCCTCGCCTTCGAGGACGCCGCCACGCTCGCCTCCCTGCTGCGCGAGGCCCGGCTGCCCGACGCCGTGCAGGCGTACGACCGGGTGCGCCGGCCGCGAGCGGCGACGGTGGTCCGGCAGACCCGACGCATGTCGGCGGTGCTCCAGACTCGCGGCAGGCTGGCGTTGCGTGCCCGGGACGCGGCGCTCGGCACGATCAACTCGCGCCTGCTCTCCAGCGCCGCGGCCTCCGCCGCCCAGTGGCGCCCCCCGGCCTGACCCGGCGCTTCCGGGTCAGGGGATCAGGGCGGCGGGTTCGGCGATGCAGGCGGTGCCGATGCGGCGGAAGCCGACCCGCAGGTAGACGCGGGCGATCTCGTCGCTGCCCGCGGAGAGGAAGACCAGGTCGGTGCCGGCGGCGAGCACGTTCCCGGCGCGCGCCCGCGCCGGGGCGGCGACGACCTGGCCGTACTCCTCTACACCTCCGGCACCGAGGGGCACCCCAAGGGGGCGATGCTCTCGCACCGGGCACTGCTGGCCAACCACGAGCAGGTCGGCCGGATCGAGCCGCCGGTCGTCGGTCCCACGGACACCGTTCTGCTCGCGCTGCCGCTGTTCCACGCGTACGGGCTCAACTCGGGGCTCGGCGCGGTCGTCCACCATGGCGCGACCGGCGTGCTGCTCGACGAGCCGGGGTTGACCGCCGGGCTCGACGAGATCGCCCGGCACCGGGTCAGCGTGCTGGTCGGCGTACCGTCGATGTTCCTGGCCTGGGCCGATGCCGCCACGGCCCGCGCGGCCACCGCCACCGTGCGGATCGCGGTCTGCGGCGCGGCGCCGCTGGAGCCCACCGTCGCGGCGGGCTTCACCGAGGCCACCGGCCTCCCGGTGCACGTCGGGTACGGCCTCACCGAAACCGCGCCGGTGCTCACCTCCACCCTGGTCGGCGGGATCGTCAAGGCGGGTTCGATCGGCCGGCCGCTGCCCGGCGTGCGGCTGCGCCTGGTCGACCCGGACGGCGCCGACCTGTGGCGCGACGGCCTGACCGTCCCCGACGACGACCCGGATGAGCTGGACATCTCCGACGTGTCGCCGGGCACCGACCCGGGTCAGATCGTGGTGGCCGGCCCCAACCTCTTCGCCGGCTACTGGCCGGACGGACGGGACGGCCCGGACGCCGACGGCTGGTGGGGCACCGGCGACATCGCCTACGCCGACGAGGACGGCGACCTCTTCCTCGTCGACCGGCTCGGCGAACTGATCCTGGTCAACGGGTTCAACGTCTATCCGCACGAGGTCGAGCTGGTGCTCGCCGGGCACCCCGGGGTGGCCGAGTCGGCGGTACTGGGTGTGCCGCACCCGCGGACCGGCGAGACTGTTCGGGCGTACGTGGTGCCGGCCCCGGGGCGGCCGGTGACCGGCGAGGAGCTGCTCGCCCACTGCGCACGCAACCTGGCCCGGTTCAAGTGCCCGACCGCCGTCGAGTTCGTCGACGCCCTGCCGCACTCGGCGATCGGCAAGGTACGCAAGACCCAACTCCGGTCGGCGACGCCGCCCGGCCCGCAGGCGTTCGCCGACACCCGCACGGAGGTAACCGATGTCCACTGACGCCCGGCTCGCCCTGATCACCCGGCCCGGTTGTCACCTGTGCGACGACGCCAAGACCGCCCTCGACCGCGTGGTGGCGGTCACCGGCGACAAGTGGGTCGAGTGGGACGTGTCCGACGACGTGGAGCTGGAGCGGGAGTACGGGGACCGGCTGCCGGTGGTGCTGCTCGACGGCAAGGAGCACGGCTACTGGCGGGTCGAGGAGGAGCGGCTGCTGCGGGACCTGACCACGCCGCAGCTCTGAGCGCTGCCTAAGGTGCTCTGATGACCCCCGCGCACCCCCACCTGGTGTGGGACTGGAACGGCACCCTGCTCAACGACCTCAGCCTGGTGGTGGCCGCCACCAACGCCGCGTTCGCCAGCGTGGGCGGGCCGGTGGTCACTCCCGACGAGCATCGGGTGCGTTTTCGCCGGCCGGTCGCCGAGTACTACGCCGAGGTGCTCGGCCAGGCCGTGGACGACGACGAGTTCGGCCGGCTGGACCGGATCTTCCACGACGCGTACCGCAGCGGGTTGACCACCTGCGAGCTGGCCGCCGACGCGCGGGCCGCGATGGCGGCCTGGCCGGGCAGCCAGAGCCTGCTCTCCATGTGGTTCCACGAGGAGCTGGTGCCCACCGTGCACACCTTCGGGTTGACCGGCCACTTCACCCGCGTGGACGGGCTGCGAGCCACGGTTGGCGGCGACCGCAAGGCCGAGTCGCTCCAGCGGCACCTGACCGAGTTGGGCGTGGACGGCAGCGCGGTGGTGCTGATCGGCGACTCCATCGACGACGCGGACGCCGCCCTCGCCGTCGGCGGCCGGGCGGTGCTGTACACCGGCGGCTTCACCGATCCGGCCCGGCTGCGCGCCTCCGGTCACCCGGTGGCCGACACCCTCACCGACGCGGTCGCCCTGGCCGTGCGGGAGGTCAGTTCCGCAGGTAGGTGAGAACGGCCAGCACCCGTCGGTGCTGCTCGGTGTCCGGCGGAAGCGTGAGCTTGGTGAAGATGTTGCGGACGTGCTTCTCCACGGCGCCGTCGCTGACCACGAGGGCGCGGGCGATGGCCGTGTTCGAACGCCCCTCGGCCATCAGGGCGAGCACCTCCCGCTCGCGGGGGGTCAGCTCCCGCAGCGGGTCGTCGCGGCGGCGACGGGCGAAGAGCTGGCCGACCACCTCCGGGTCGAGCACCGTGCCGCCGGCCGCCACCCGCCGCAGGGCGTCGAGGAACTCGTCGATCGCGGCCACCCGGTCCTTCAGCAGGTAGCCGATACCGCCGCCGGCGCCGCCGGTGGTGGCCAGCAGGTCATCGGCGTACGACACCTCGACGTACTGGGAGAGCACCAGGATCGGGGTACGCGGCACCAGCCGACGCGCCTCGACCGCCGCCCGCAGACCCTCGTCGGTGTGGCTCGGGGGCATCCGCACGTCGACGATCGACACGTCCGGCTGGTGCTCCACCACCGCCTCGACGAGGGCGTCGCCGTCCCCGACGGCGGCCACCACCTGGTGCCCGCTCTCGGTCAGGAGCCGCACCAGCCCCTCGCGGAGCAGGACGGCGTCGTCGGCGATCACGATGCGCATGGCTGTGTTGTCTACCACGTGCGACCCGCCGGGTCGGCTCGGCGCGGCGTCCGGCGGGCTCACAGGGGAAGCTCGGCGCGGATCTCGGTCGGGCCACCGGTCGGGCTGATCACGGCCAGTTCGCCGCCGGCCGCCCGGACCCGGTCGGCGATGCCGGCCAGGCCGTGACCCTTGGCCAGGTGCGCGCCGCCCTGCCCGTCGTCGCCCACCCGCACCTGGATGCGGGCGCCCTGCCGGGCCACCGCGACCACGGCCTCGGTGGCCCGGCTGTGCTTGGCGATGTTGGTCAGCGCCTCGGCCACCACGAAGTAGGCGGTGTTCTCCACCGCCGGTTCGAGCCGCCCGCCCGGCGTGCCGAGCTGCGGGTCCACCTGGAGTTCGATGGGGATCAGCCCTCGACCGGCGAGGGCGGCCAGGGCGCTGGGCAGACCCCGGTCGACCAGGATGGGCGGGGCGATGCCCCGGGACAGCGACCGCAGCTCGGCCAGGGTTTCCCTGGTCTGGGTGACCGCCTCGTCGATGGTCCGGCCGGCCGCCTCCGGGTCGGTGGCGAGCTGCATCCGGGCCCGGCTGAGGTCCATCGCCAGCCGGACCAGGCGCTGCTGGGGGCCGTCGTGGATGTCGCGTTCCAGCCGGCGCAGCGCGGACGCCTCGGCGGAGACGGCGGCCCGCTTCTGCTCCTCCAGCACGGTGATCCGGTCCCGCATCTCGGCCACCCCGGTCAGCATGGCCTTGGCGAAGCTGGCCTGGAGCAGCGCGCAGCCCCTGATCACGATCGGCAGCGTGATCAGGAAGAACACACCGATCGCCGTGTAGAGCCCGATCCGGGCGGTGGTCGAGTCACCCAGGCCGAGCAGTTGGGCCAGGTCGGTGTCGCCCGCACCGTCGGCTCGGGGCAGCGCCCAGTCGTACGCCCAGTAGAACGAGCCGGCGACCGCGGCGGCCCACCAGGACAGCGCCACCACGAACGTGAGCCCCGCCACGATCAGCCGCAGCACGCCGTGAGCCAGGTCGAGCCAGGACTGGGCGTCGCGCATCGGCACGAAGATCCGCCGCCAGGCGTTGGCCCCCACCTCGGCCAGCCGGTAGTGCGGCCGGATCCGCGGCTGCCGCAGCACCGCGGGCAGTCGCAGGCGCTCGATGTCGGCCAGCCCCCGGGCCGCGTACAGGGTGCCGCTGAGGATCGGCAAACCGATCACCGTGACCACCAGTCCGACGCCGACCGCGAGTCCCACGACGAGGACGACGAAGCTGGCGACCGCCAGGGGCAGGCCGAGCAGCACGTACCCGGAGTCGACCAGGAGCTGGCGGGGGATGCTCGGCGCCAGCGTCGGCTGGTCACTGGCGGCAACGACGGTCATGCCCAAAGGCTAGGCATCTGGGCTCGGTGTCCCCATCCCGAAGTCCCGCCTCTCCCTCGTAGTGCTGTCCCTACCAGGTTGGGACGGCGCTGGCAGGGCCCGGCGCGGGATTGGTCAGAGAAGTCGGGATTGAGCAATAATCGCCCCGGGCGGCGAGGGTGCGGAGCCGCTAAATCGATCTTGTGGAATGGAGGTGCTGGTGGAGTCGCGGCGCGCAGCGGCAAGATCGCGATTTGTGCACGTCTTCACAAGCGCCTACGCTGTGATTTCGACGCGCCCTGCTAGCACAGCCGGCAATCTCGGTCGCCAGCGGGAGTCCACAGGCGGCCGACCAGCGGAGTTGGCCGAGGATCGCACCGCACGGAGTCTCATGAGTCAGCACCGTCACCCAGGCGCGCCCGGCCGCGCCGGTGCCGTACCGGCGCTCCCGGACCTGCCCGAGGCGACCGTCGCGCGGCTCCCCGAATACCTGCGTGCGCTGCACAACCTCGCCGACACCGGGCACGAGACGGTCTCCAGCGAGGGCCTGGCCGCCGCCGCCGGGGTCAACTCCGCCAAGCTCCGCAAGGACCTCTCCCACCTCGGCTCGTACGGCACCCGGGGCGTCGGCTACGACGTCACCCTGCTGATCGAGCAGATCGAGTTCGTGCTCGGGCTCACCCAGCGTCGGGCGGTCGCCCTGGTCGGCGTGGGTAATCTCGGTCACGCTCTGGCCGGCTACGACGGCTTCGCCAGCCGGGGCTTCCGGATCGCCGCACTGCTCGACGCCGACCCCTCCCGGGTCGGCGAGGAGATCAACGGCCTGGTTGTCCGGCATGTCGACGAGCTGCCGGCGGTCGCCGTGCAGGAGTCCATCGCGATCGGCGTGATCGCCACCCCGGCCGCCGCCGCCCAGAGCGTCGCCGACCAACTGGTCGCGGTCGGCGTGACGAGCATCCTCAACTTCGCGCCGTGCGTACTCTCGGTGCCGGAGGGGGTCGACGTGCGCAAGGTCGACCTCGCCATCGAGCTGCAGATCCTGTCCTTCCACGAGCACCGCAAGGCGTCGCTGACCGCGCTGCCCGCCACCGGCGGGTCCGCTCTCACCGCACTGCCCGGCGCCTCGCGGCCACCGAAACCCAGGAGGCGATCGGCACGTGAAACTGCTCGTCGTCGGCGCGTCCTACCGGACCGCCCCGGTCGCCACGCTGGAGCAGCTGGCCGTGCCCCCCGCCGACCTCACCCGCACCCTTGACCGCCTGGTCGCCCAGCCGTACGTGAGCGAGGCGGTGCTCGTCTCCACCTGCAACCGGGTGGAGGTCTACGCCGCCGTGTCCGGTTTCCACGGCGGGCTCGGTGACATCTGCGCCGTCCTGGCCGAGCAGGCCGGCAGCCCGCCGGCGGCGCTCGCCAGCCACCTGTACGTGCACTACGACACCGCCGCCGTGGACCACGTCTTCCGGGTCGCCACCGGCCTGGACTCGATGGTCGTGGGCGAGGCGCAGATCCTCGGCCAGCTGCGCGACGCGTACCACTGGGCCACCGGCGCCGACTCGGCCGGCCGCCTGCTGCACGAGCTGATGCAGCAGCGCTGCGGGTGGGTAAGCGCGCCCACGCCGAGACCGGCATCGACCGGGCCGGCCAGAGCGTCGTCACCGCCGCGCTGGAACTGGCCGCCGGGCACCTCGACGGCGACCTCGTCGGCCGGCCGGCCCTGGTGGTCGGCGCCGGCGCGATGGGCTCGCTCGGGGTGGCCACGCTCTCCCGACTGGGCGCGGGGCCGCTCACCGTCACCAACCGGGGCGCCGACCGTGCCGTCCGGCTCGCCGAGTCGTACGGGGCGGGCGCCGCCCCGATGACCGAGCTGGCCGACACCCTCTCCACAGTGGACATCGTAGTGGCCGCCACCGCGTCCACCGAACCGGTCCTCACCCGGACGGTGGTCAGCGCGGCGCTCGCCGAGCGGGATCCGGCTCGCGGTCCGCTGGTCCTGCTCGACCTGGCCGTCCCGCGTGACGTCGAGGAGGGCGTCGCCGACCTGCCCGGCGTCGAGGTGATCGACATCGACCGGATGGCGACGCTGCTCGCCGACGGTCCGGCCGCCGCGGACGCCGCCGCCGTCGAACGGATCGTGCTCGGCGAGGTGGAGAGCTTCCTCACCTGGCTGCGCGGCGCCGACGTGGCGCCCACCGTGGCCGCGCTACGCGGTCGGGCCGACGACGTGGTCACCGCCGAGCTGCGCCGGCTCGCCCAGCGCCGCCCCGACCTCGACGACGACCTGCGTGCCGAGGTCGCCCGTACGGTGCACCGGGTCGTGCAGCGGCTCCTGCACCAGCCCACCGTGAAGGTCCGCCAGTTGGCCGCCGAACCGGGCGGCGACCAGTACGCCGCCCTCCTGCGCGAGCTGTTCGACCTCCAGGTGCCGCAGACCTCACCGGTGGACACCGTTCCCGAGGTGCTGACCCCCGACCTGGGCGCCGTGTTCGCCGGCACCGACCCGGTGCTCGGCACGGACACCGCCGACCAGGTCCCGCCCACCGGAGGTGTGCGATGACCGCCCCGCTGCGCCTCGGCACCCGGGGCAGCGCCCTCGCGATGGCCCAGTCCGGCCAGGTCGCCGAGGCGTTGACCGTCGCCACCGGCCGGGCGGTCGAGCTGGTCGAGGTGGTCACCGCCGGTGACCGTTCCCACGCGCCGGTGCACCGGCTCGGCGTCGGGGTGTTCGTCTCCGCGCTGCGCGACGCACTGGCCGCGCGGACGATCGACTTCGCCGTGCACTCCTACAAGGATCTGCCCACGGCCGCCGCCGCTGGGCTGCACATCGCGGCGGTGCCGGCCCGACAGGACCCGCGCGACGCGCTGGTCGCCCGGGGCGGCCGGACGCTCGCCGAACTGCCGCCCGGGGCCACCGTGGGCACCGGCGCGCTGCGCCGGATCGCCCAGTTGCACGCGCTCGGCCTGCAACTGGAGGTCACCCCGGTCCGCGGCAACGTGGATACCCGCCTGGCGCGGGTGCTCGGCCCCGAGGCCGACCTGGACGCCGTCGTACTGGCCCGGGCCGGGCTCGCCCGACTCGGTCGGACCGACGTGATCACCGAGACGCTGGACCCGATGCTGATGCTGCCCGCGCCCGCCCAGGGCGCGCTGGCCGTGGAGTGCCGGGTCGACGACCAGGACCTGGTCGAGCTGCTCGCGACGCTCGACCACGCACCGTCGCACGCCGCGGTCATCGCGGAGCGCGCGCTGCTGGCAACCCTGGAGGCCGGGTGCAGCGCACCCGTCGCCGCCTATGCGGAACTCGCCGAAGGTGACGCCGGCGATGAGATCTACCTGCGCGGGGCGGTGATCAGCCCGGACGGCACTCGTGACCTTCGGCTGTCCCGCACCGGAACGCCCGCCGATGCGGCGGAGATCGGTAAGGCACTCGCCGCCGAACTCCTCGACCTCGGCGCCGACTCGATCCTCGGCCACGAAGGACACACCGGCCCGGGGACCCAGCAATTTGGGAGCACAGAATGACCCGCACCCGTAAGCCCGTCGGCCGTATCGCGTTCGTCGGGGCTGGCCCCGGTGACCCGGGCCTGCTGACCCGTCGGGCGCACGACGCCCTGGTCGACGCCGACCAGGTGATCTACGACCGGGGAGTCCCCGAGTCGCTGCTCGCCGTCGTCCGCGCCGAGGCCAGAGACGACGCCGAGTTCACCCCCGCCGAAGGCGCGCCAGGGGACGTGGCGAAGGTGCTGATCTCCGCGGCCCGGTCCGGGCTGAACGCGGTGCACCTGGTCGCCGGTGACCCGTTCGGGCACGACTCGGTGGTCAAGGAGGTGCAGGCGGTGGCCCGCACCGCCGCCCACTTCGAGGTGGTGCCCGGTGTCGGCCAGGCCGAGGGTGTCGCCACCTACGCGGGTGTTCCGCTGCCTGGTGTGCGTACCGCCGCCGACGTCGAGGACGTCACCGCGCTGGACTTCGAGGCGCTCGCCGCTGCCGTCGGCCGGGGCTCGCTCGCGCTGGCCGTGGACGCCGGTGACCTCGCCGCCGTCCGGGACGGGCTGCTGGCCGCCGGGGTCGACGGCACCACCGGGGTCGGGGTGACCGGCGACGGCACCGGCGAGACCCAGTACACGACCACGTCGACCGTGGACAGCTTCGTGGCCGCCGCGCTCGGCTTCACCGGCCGGGTGGTGCTCACCGTCGGCGCGGGCGTGGGTCAGCGCGACAAGCTGAGCTGGTGGGAGAACCGCCCGCTGTACGGCTGGAAGGTGCTCGTACCGCGCACCAAGGAGCAGGCCGGCGCGATGAGTGCCCGGCTGCGGGCGTACGGGGCGATCCCGTGTGAGGTGCCGACCATCGCGGTCGAGCCGCCGCGCACCCCGGCGCAGATGGAGCGGGCCGTCAAGGGCCTGGTCGACGGCCGGTACGCCTGGGTGATCTTCACCTCGGTGAACGCGGTCCGCGCGGTTTGGGAGAAGTTCGCCGAGCACGGCCTGGACGCGCGACACTTCGGCGGCGTCAAGATCGCCTGCATCGGTGAGGCGACGGCGGACGCGGTGCGCGCGTTCGGCATCCAGCCGGAGCTGCTCCCCGCCGGCGAGCAGTCCTCCGAGGGGCTGCTGGCCGAGTTCTCGCCGCACGACGAGATCCTCGACCCGGTGGGCCGGGTGCTGCTGCCGCGCGCCGACATCGCCACCGAGACGCTCGCCGCCGGGCTCACCGAGCGCGGCTGGGAGGTCGACGACGTGACCGCCTACCGGACCGTGCGGGCCGCGCCGCCGCCCGCCGAGATCCGGGATGCGATCAAGTCGGGCGGTTTCGACGCGGTGCTGTTCACCTCGTCCTCCACCGTTCGGAACCTGGTCGGCATCGCCGGGAAGCCGCACGCGCGGACCGTTGTTGCCGTCATCGGGCCCAAGACGGCGGAGACCGCGACGGAGTTCGGCCTGCGGGTCGACGTCCAGCCGCCGCACGCCTCGGTGCCCGACCTGGTGGAGGCGCTCGCCGCCTACGCCGTCGAGCTGCGCGAGAAGCTCGCCGCCATGCCGGCGAAGCAGCGCCGCGGCTCGAAGGTGCAGGGGCCGACCGCCCTGCGCTTCCGGTAGTCGTCGTCAGGAGGGCCTCCCATGTCGTACCCCGAGATCCGGCCCCGCCGGCTGCGCCGCACCCCGGCGATCCGACGGCTGGTGTCCGAGACCCGGGTCGACCCGGCCGAGCTGGTCGTGCCGATGTTCGTCAAGGAGGGGCTCACCGAGCCCCGCGCCATCGCGTCGCTCCCGGGGGTGCTCCAGCACTCCCGGGACTCGCTGCGCAAGGCGGCCGCCGAGGCGGTCCAGGCCGGTATCGGCGGGATCATGCTCTTCGGGGTGCCGGAACGGCGGACCCGACCGGGTCCGGTGGCCTCGACCCGGACGGCATCCTGAACGTCGCCATCCGCGATGTGGTGGCCGAGGTGGGCGACGCCACCGTGGTGATGAGCGACCTGTGCCTGGACGAGTTCACCTCGCACGGGCACTGCGGGCTGCTCACCCCCAGCGGTGAGGTGGACAACGACGCCACCCTGGCCGCGTACGCCGAGATGGCGGTGGCCCAGGCCGCCGCCGGGGTCGACGTGGTCGGGCCGTCCGGGATGATGGACGGCCAGGTCGGCGTGGTACGCCAGGCTCTCGACGCCGCCGGGCACCAGGACGTGGCGGTGCTGGCGTACGCGGTGAAGTACGCCTCGGCGTTCTTCGGCCCGTTCCGCGACGCGGTGGAGTCGGCGCTGGAGGGCGACCGGCGCGCCTACCAGCAGGACCCGGCCAACCTCCGCGAGTCACTGCGCGAGGTGGCGCTCGACGTCGCCGAGGGCGCCGACATGGTGATGGTGAAGCCGGCGCTGCCCTACCTCGACGTGGTGTCGGCGGTACGGGCCGCGGTGGACGTCCCGGTCGCCGCCTACCAGGTCTCCGGCGAGTACGCGATGGTCGAGGCGGCCGCCGCGAACGGCTGGATCGACCGGGAGCGGGTGATGCTGGAGACGCTCACCTCGATCAAGCGGGCCGGCGCGCAGATCATCCTCACCTACTGGGCGGTCGAGGCCGCCGGGCTGCTCCGCCAGCGCTACTGAGCGGCCCGGCGGTCCTGCCGGTCAGGGCGCTGCCCTGTGCGCCCCGTGTCGCGCGTGCGGCGCTCGGGGCCGCGTCAGCGCCCGGGTGATGACCTGGTCCTCCACCTGGGCCGCATCCGCCAGGCCGGGCACCTCAACCCCGGGAGCGCGTCACCTCGGGATGCGAGGTCGTCTTCTCGTCGGCGGGCGGGGCGGCCGGAAGCCACCGGCTGGTCAGCCAGGCGAGCGCCAGCAGCACTGCGGACACCGCCAGCGCGAGCCGAGTTGCCTGCGACAGCTCCGGTACGAGACCGAGCCGGCTGGCCGGGTCGAGTCGGGTGGCGGCCGCGATGCCTGCGCCGCCCAGGCTCGGGGCTAGCCGGTCGGCCAGCCAGGACAGGGCGGCGGCGATCAGCGCCGTTCCGGCGGCGACCGAGGTGTGCGACACCGTGGTGAGCAGCGTGGAGCCGGACGGCAGGTCCTCGGGTGGCAGCGACCGGCTGGCCGCCGTCATCGTCGGCATCAGCGTCGCCCCCATGCCCAGGCCGATGACCGCGCCCAGCGTGGCCAGCAGCGGGTACGACGTGTCCGCGTCGAGCACCAGCACCCGGGCCACCGTGCCGAGCACCGCGGTCGCGATGCCGAGCCCGACCACCCGCCGCGCCGAGCCGCGATCGACGAGCCGCGTGGCCACCTGGAGCATCAGCCCGGTGGTCAACGCCTGCGGAATGCCGATCACACCGGCCAGGGTGGCCGAGTCGCCGCGTACGGCCTGTACGTACGCCGGGATGATCAAGAACGAGCCGAAGTATCCGGCGGCGAACAACGCCACCGTTGCGGCACCCCCGGCCATTCCGGGCGCACGCAGCACGGCCAGGCGCAGCAGTGGCTGCCGTACCCGTCCGGCCCGCCAGGCGAAGGCAGTCACCAGCGCGACGCCGAGCACGAGCGGCAGCAGCACGGCCGTGGTGACGACCCCTCCCCGCTCACCGGTGACGCTGAGTCCGAACACCGCTAGTGCCAGGCCGGGGCAGAGCAGCAGTAGCCCGACGACGTCCAGCCGTACCGCTGGTCCTCCCGGTTCGGCGACCGGCAACACCGAGCGGCCGAGAAACACCGCCAGCAGGCCCACCGGAAGGTTGATCCAGAAGATCCAGCGCCAGGACGCGTGGTCGAGCAGCAGGCCACCCAGCACCGGCCCGATCAGGGGGCCGACCAGGACCGGCAGGCCGAGCAGGCTCATCATCCGTCCTCGCCGCCCCGCCGGCACCGCGGCCAGCGCGACGGCCATCCCAACGGGGTTGAGCAGCCCGCCACCCAGGCCCTGGAGCACCCGGAACGCGATCAGCGACTCGACGTTCCAGGCGGTCCCGGCCAGCACGGACCCGGCCGTGAACAGCAGCAGCGCGGTCAGGTAGGTGCGGCGGGCCCCGAAGCGGCCGATCGCCCAGGCGGCGGTGGGCATCACCGCGACCAAGGCGAGCGCGTAGCCACTGGTGACCCAGCCGATCGTGGTCAGATTCGTTCCGAGGTCGCCAACCAGCTTCGGCAGGGCCACCACGGTGACCGTGGTGTCGATCACCGCGAGCAGGCCACCCAGGGTCAGGTACCAGCCGAGCCGCCGCGCGGAGGCGTCCACGTCGCGGCCTCAGGACCGGCCCCGGCGGGCGGCGCGCAGCGCCTCGGCCCACCAGGCCAGCTCGCTCAGCGTGGCATCAGCGGCTCGACGCAACGGCTCGTCGTCGACGAGCCGACCGGCGGAGTCGAGCCGTTCCCACGGTGCCCGGAGTACCACCCCGGAGCGGGTCGTGGCGGCCTGCAGCTCGGCGAACACCAGCCGGAGTTGCTCGACCGCGCGGAGGCCGCCGGAACTGGCGCCGTATGACACGAACGCCACCGGCTTTCGGGCCCACTCCCGGTAGTGCCAGTCGATGGCGTTCTTGAGGGCGGCCGGAAAGCTGTGGTTGTACTCCGGCGTGACCACCACGAAGGCGTCGGCGGCGGCCAACCGTCCACTGATCGGGCTGGCCGGATTGCCGCCGGGCGGGGTGTCGCTGAACGGCAGCGCCACCTCGGCGAGGTCGACGAGGTCGAGGCCGAGATCAGTGCGCCGGCCTGCGTGGGCGACGAACCAGTCGGCGATCGAGCGGCCCACGCGAGGCTGGCGGACGCTCCCGACGAGTACGGCGATGGTCGGCGGAGCTTCGTTCTCTTGCGGTGTCATGCCGTGGACGCTAGGACTTGAACTAATGGTGAAGTCAATGGCGGCGGGGGAGTGGCAATGGGCACGTTGACGGTCGGCGAGGTGGCCCGGGAGAGCGGGGTCAGCGGCTCCGCTGTGCGGTTCTACGAGCGGCAGGGCCTGATCACGGCGGCCCGCACCGGCGGCAACCAGCGGCGCTTCGATCCCGACGCGGCCTGCCGAATCAGGGTGGCGCGAGTGGCCCAGCGCGTCGGCCTGACCGTCAACGACATCCGTGACCTGCTCGCCGTCCTGCCGCCCAACCCCGAGCCGGCCGACTGGCAGGGTCTACACGATCGGCTGACCGCCGAGGCCGAGCGGCGCATCCGCGAACTGCACGCGGCACTGGACGACATCGGCTCCGGTCGCCGCCTCTGCGACCTCTGACCCGCGCACCTGGGCCATCGCCTGGAACAGCGCGCCGCGTGACCGGGTCGCCACGTAGCCCTCCAGCATCCAGGTCCCGTCGCGGAAGCCAATCAGGCCGACCCATCCGGACAACCTGCCCGAGGGGGTCCGCTGCCTCTTCGCGCGCCCTTTGCTCTGCTTCAACGGACGCAACGTTTTTGGACTCCAACAGTTGCGTCCGTTGAAGCAGTGCAAAGGCGGCCAACGACGTTCCCGCCCCGTCCCCGCCCCCGTCCCCACCCTTGCCCTCGCCCGACTCTCGGATCATCCACAGGTCTATCCACAGGGATTGAGCCCGGGTACCGACACGGGTGATGGTGGTGAGATGACGTCGGCGCTCGAGCCTCCTCCTCCCCCTGGCCCTACCGTCGGTCGGTTCCCCATCGCCGGTCTGGTTCGCCGCGCACGTCGGATCGTCGGGCTGAGCCAACTTCGGCTGGCCCGCTTCGCCAAGGTGTCACCCTCGACGGTGGGGCGGGTCGAGGCGGGCAGCCTGACACCGAGCCTTGCGGTACTGGAACGCCTGCTCGGCGCGGGCGGCCTCTACCTGGTCGTCGTGGATCAGGAAGGCCGGATCGTCCAGCCGATGGACGACCGGGAAGACGTCCACGACGGTGCGGGTCGGCGTTACCCCTCGCACCTCGACACCATCCTCGACCCCGAGCCGGGGGAGTGGTGGGGGGACCGCTACGGGCTGGCCCGGCCTCCGGAGACCTACCATCGCAGTTCCGTCGATCGAGAGGCGCGACGACGGCGCAGCCAGTGGGAGGTGCGAGTGGCGCAGCACCGACACGTCCCGCCCCCGCCAACAGTCCAGGAGTACTACTGACCCCCTGGCTTGAGGGACGGGGCGAACGACGAGCGGCCCGCCGCCCGGGGAGGAACCCGGACGGCGGGCCGCTGACGGCGCCTGGCGGATCAGTCGTCGTTGGTGATGGTGCCCGTCGCCAGCGGGTCGGCCAGCCGCAGACCGGGCACGCCGGCCACCAGCAGGGTCAGCTTCTCGTTCGACTCCCGCTTCCGGTCTCCGCGCACGGTCACCGGGAAGGCGACCGACGTCTGACCGGCGGGCAGCGCCTTGCAGCCGACGTACGTGTCGAAGTCCGAACCTGCCTGCGCGGTGCCGCCGACGGTGGTGGCGCAGAGCAGCACCGGCTGGGACAGCGGCCGGGACACGGTGGCGGTGAAGGTGAGCTGTCGGCTGCCCTGGTCACCCTCGACCACCGTCGCGTCGGCGACCGTCAACGACGCACGGGACCGGATCCGGGCCACCTGCGGGTCGTGGTCACTGGACCCGCGTGACCCGTCGCCGGTGAACTCCGCCGGCCAGTCCGCGTTGATGTGCGCAGCCCGCACCTGCACCAGGTCGCCGTAGAGCGCGTCGTTGACGAACAGGTGGTCGAGCGTCTGCGCGTGCCCCTCGAAGCTGTACGAGTACGCGGAGGCCGGCACGTCCGCCACCAGGTTGTCCCACAGGTTGTGCAGGCCCGCCTCGTACAGCGGTGCGAGCTGGTCCGACGGAGTGGGCCGGGTGCCGGTGGCGATGGGGTCGTCCGGGCGGGGGAACACGTTCAGGTCCCCGCCGTAGACCACCCGGGCGTTCTGGTCGGCCGCCTCGATGGCGGTGACGATCGCCGCGCCGTAGCGCGCCTGCTCCCGCCGCTGCCCGATCCGGCCGTCGGGGCCGGAGGAGTAGTGGTTGCTGAGCGCGTACAGGGTGAACCGCTCGGACGAGCCGGGCGACGCGGCCACGGTGAACCTGCCCAGCTGGGGAGCCCGGGTGAACACGTTGGTGCCGTCCCGGCCGGTCGACGTGTCCACGTCGGACGGCAGCACCGCGTTGAGCGCCTTGGGGTTCTGCACGTCGGCGTTCGCCGGCAGCCCTGGGGCGCGGTACTGGACGGTCGGCGCCGAGCCCAGCAACGGGTCGCCCGCCGTCGCGGCCGGCAACGACAGCCGGTCGGTGCGGTACAGGAACGCGGCGGTGATCCCGCGGGCGTCCGCTCCGGTCCGGTCGTAGGTCGCGGCGTACGCCGGTCCGCCCGCCCCGGCCACCGCGAGCGCCAACTCCTGGATGCTGTCCGGAGCGCCGTCGGCGTTGTCGGTGTCACCGCAGGCCAGGATCACTCCGGACACGGTGCAGATGTCCTGGTCCTCGGCCTCCTGCACCAGGATCAGGTCCGGCGCGTGCAGGTCGGTGACGATCTGGTCGGCGAGGGCGCTGAGGTGCTCGCGGTAGTCGGCCTCGCTGCTCGGCACGTAGTCGAACGGCGGGTCGACGCCCACGCAGCCCGCGTTGCCGGCGAAGTCGCAGCCGTCGAACGGGTCGTCGCGGTAGTCGTACAGGTTCTCCACGTTGTAGGTGGCGACAGCCACCTCCTGCGACCGGTCGGCCGGCTTGGGCGGGTTGTTCCTCGACGGGTCGGCCCCGGCGTCGAACTCCGCCCGCTCGACCTGGACGCCGTACTTCTCGAACGAGTAGTAGACCCCGCCCACCGCGTCGCCGCGCAGCGTGTCGAAGGTGTGCGCCGGCGGGAGCAGCGCGGCGCTGTCCCCGGCGGTGGCCTTCACGCCCATGCTGCCGAGCAGCGTCCGCTGACCGTTGCCGTCGTCGAAGCGGCGGGTCGGATCGTTGTCCAGCGGGTGCGAGTCCCGGAAGACCCGCCGGGAGTACGGGTCGGAGCGGTCCAGCAGCGGGTCGTCCCGGTCGATCACCCACAGCTCCGCGTCGGCGGTGGAGGAGAAGACGTCCCGGCCGCTCACCGCGCCGCTGCCCGAGCGCACCCGCATCCGGGAGCCTTCGTGCCGCTCCCAGAAGCGCTGCGCGTCGGTCAGTTCGGCCGGCGGCGCCGCGACGGTCACCGCGACCGCGGTGTCCACGTCCAGTCCGGAGGCGATCCGGCGGACCAGCGAGGCGCCGGAGAGCTGGGTGAAGGCGTAGTACTCCGACACCCGGGCGCGCAGCACCACCTCGTCGCCGACCGTCGGCACGTACCCGCCGATCAGCGACGTGAAGGTGCCCATGAACACGAAGATGCCATCGGAGCTGGTCGGGTCGCCGTCGGTGTCGCCGGTGCGGCTCTGGAGGAAGAACCCGTGCTGCTCCGCCCCGGCCGCCGTACGGGCCAGCGTCAATTGGGTGATCACGCCGCGTACGTCGTACAGCGTGCTGCTGGTGCCGTTGCCGCTCGCCGGTGCGAGCGGTGACCGGTCCGATGGGCCGGACTCGGCGTCGGTGGTCGGGCCCTGCACCTCGCCGACGGTCAACTCCCGGGTCACCTGCACGGCCAGCGCGCAGCTGGCGGTGCCGCCGCCCGCGTCGGTCGCGGTCACGGTCACGGTGTACGCGCCGGCGGCGAGGCCGGCGCTCGCGCCGACCGTGGCGCGGGCGGTGCCGCCCTTCCCGTCGGCCGGGGTGAACGCGGTGCGGGTGATCGAGCCGGCGCCCGGGGTCGGGTTGACCGCCGTCACCGCCAGGTCGACGATCGTGTCGTCGGAATCCGTGGCGGTGACCTCGCGGGTCGCGGCCGTGCCCGCGGCGGTGACCAGCGGCCCGCCACAGGTCAACGTGGCCGGTACGTCGACCGGGCCGCCGCCGTCCACCGTGTGCGCGCCGAGCCCGTCGAAGGTGTCGACGGGCAGGCCGGCCCACTGCGTGGCGGGGTCGAACGCGTCCGACGGGTCGGTGTCACCGGCGGTCACGCTCGGCAGCCGGCGCAGGGTGTTGTCCGCGGTGCTGGTCGCGCCGGCACCCCACTCGGTGCCCGGGTCGACGCCCACCTGGCCGATCGAGTCGAGCACGGTGGCGCCCCGGCGCAGCACGATCGCGTCGTCGCCGTTGAACAGGCTCGCCCCGGTGGTCTGGTCGGCCTGGGCGAGGACTGCGGCCCCGGCCGACGCGCTGGCGAACACGAACACGTCGCCGGCGGCCACGCTCCCGCTCAACGCGATCGTGGTGGCCGTCGTGGAGCCGTTGAAGAAGAGTTGCAACTGGTAGCCGCCGGCGGTCAGGTCGACAGCGGCACCGGTGCCGTTGAACAACTCGATCGCCTTGTTGTTCGACGAACCCTCGACGTACTCCGAGATGAACAGGTCGGTGGGCGCGGCGCTGGCCGCGGTGGGTGCGACGCCGAGCGCCGTGACGGTCACGGCGACGGTGGCGGTCGCGAGCGCGGCTATTGTGCGGCGCGGGCGCATAGGGCCTCCACGATGGGCGGATGGGGGTCAACGCACGTTAAGGTGCGCGACTGTCCATCGTCCATCCCCCATCAGACAGTTTCGTGAACTCTCTCAGCGCGGCGGATCGAGTCGGTGCACCAGCTCGGCGACGTCGACGCTGTATTCGCACCAGTCCCGGTCGGGCCGGTAACCCAGCTCCGCGTTGACCTTGAGCATCGCCTCGTTGGCCTGCGCGTTCCAGGTCTGCACCTCGACCAGCTCCGGCTCGGCGGACCGCAGCTCCAGCAGCATCCGGGCCTTGATCGCCCGGTCGATGCCGTAGCCCCGGTGGTCCTGCGCGACGATCGTGTCGTACTGGTCGGCGCGGGTGGGGTGCTGTGCCGGCACCACCACCTCGGTCAGGCCGGCCACCTCACCGCTCTGCTCGTGCCGGGCCAGCACGATGTACGGCTTCATGCCCCGCCGGTGCAGGGTGTCCAGGCTGTCCCGCAGCCGCTGCGGGTCGTACGAGCTGGGACGCAACTCGCCGTCGTCGACGTCGCGCACCTCGGCCTTGGCCCGCGCGTACGCCTCGATCAGGTCGTCCGGTGGCCCACCGGGGAAGAACTCCAGGTGGTAACCCGCCCCGACGCCGGTGGCCATCTCGGCCAGCTCGGCCCAGTCGACCCCGGACAGGTCGAGGACGCTGCGCGTCTCGACGTACTCCCGGGTGAAGCCGAGCGACTCGTAGAAGCCCACTGCCGGCGTGTCGCCGACGACCTCCACCCCGATCGACTGGAAGCCCTCCTGGTAGACCCGGCGGGCGGCACGCAGCACCAGGTCACGGCCGAGCCTGGAGCGTCGGACCGACGGGTGCACCAGCACCTCGAGCACGCCGATGTCGCCGAGGAGCAGCACATGGACCTGGCCGAGAATCGCGCCCGGGTCGTCGGGGCCGGTCGGGTCGGCCTGGGCGACCCAGGAGATCCGCCGTTCGCCGGGCATCACCTCGGCGAGGTATTCCCGCAGGGAGTTCTCCCGCCAGGGCGGGTCCTGCGGCAGGTCGGCCGCAAGAACCGCGTTCAGCGTGTCCAGCAGCGACGCGATCTCGGCGGACGACGCGGTCCTGGGGTCCCACTCGCGCACCATCACCCGTCTAGCTTGCCGCTAACAGCTGCCCGGGGGAAGTGTCCAGTTCTCTAATGTATGCAGACGATCACTTCAGGTGCGGCTGGCCCGTCCGTACCGATTTGCGGTGTCGTAGACGTCCTGGGCGTACCGGCGCACGTCGTTGTACGACAGGATGGCGTTCCACCAGTCGCCCGGGATGCTCAGGTTGCGGCCGCCCTTGCACAGGTAGTTTCCGGCCGCCAGGGCGGCGTCGTCCAGGTCGTGCGGGTCCTTGACGCCGTCGTTGTCCGCGTCGGCGCCGATCTCCTGCCAGGTGGTCGGGATGAACTGCATCGGTCCGATCGCGCGGTCGAGGGTGGTGTCCCCGTCGAGCAGCCCACGGTCGGTGTCGATGATCCGCATCCGGCCGCCGTTCCCGTCCAACGGCAGCCCGATGATCTTCGGCAGCGCCTTGCCGTCCTGGCCCAGGCGGGCGCCGTTGGCCGAGCCGTGCCCCGATTCGACCTGCCCGATCGCAGCGAGGGTGGTCCAGCTCAACGCGCAGCTGCGGTTGGTCTGGGCGAGCACCAGCTCGGCGTAGCCGTACGCCTGCATGGCGGCGGGCGGGACGCCGACCTTGGCGCCGACCTGCTGGGCCCAGCCGGCCAGGGCGTCCGAGGGGCGTCCACCGGTCACCGGAGGAACGACCGGCCCGGTGGGGAATCCGCCGGTGGGCACTCCGCCGGTGGGCAGCCCGCCGCTGGGCAGTCCGCCGGTCGCAGTCCGCCGGAGGGCAGGCCGGCCGGCGGAACGACGGTGTTCGGCGTCTCGGACGAATCGGCTGCGACCGGCCGGGGGCGCGCGGATGGTGGCCGGCACGAGCAGCGCGCCCGCCGCGGCGGTCGCGGCCACCAGGGCCAGCAGGAACACCCCGGGCAGGGTGAGCCGACCACTGGGCCGGCGGGCCCACGCCC
>NZ_JAEVHM010000072.1 GCF_016802865.1 Micromonospora parastrephiae
ACCACCGCGTCGGCGACCGCCCGCCCGAGCCGGACCCCGTCGGCGAAGCCGTCGCGTACGCCCCCGCCGCCCCCGCCGCCCCCGCCGACGGTGGTGGTGGCCGCCCGCTACGAGACCGACTCCAGCCGGCTGTTCGGCTACACCGGCGAGGTCGTGGTCTCCAATTCGGGCAGCGCGCCGGTCGCGGACTGGGCCGTGGTGGTCACCCTCGCCGAGGGCACCACCGTCGACGACGTCGACGACGCGCAGTGGCGGCAGGACGGGCGGACGATCACCTTCACCGGGTCGGCCGTGCCGGCCGGCGGGTCGCAGACGTTCCGCTTCGACGTCCGCGACAGCCGACCGAAGGCCCGGGAACCGGAGAGCTGCGCGATCGGCGGGAAACCCTGCGCGGGCCTGTGACCTAGGCTGCCGGCATGGCACTGCTGCACCGGGCGACAATAAGCCCCACGAAGCTGGACCTGCTGACGACCTGGCTGCCCGGCCGACCCTGGTACCAGGGGCCGGCCGGTGTGGACGTGCTGAGCCGGGGCGCCTACCGCTTCGACGACCCGGCCGGCGAGGTCGGTATCGAGACGATGCTGGTCGGCACCGCCGACGGGCCGGTCCACCAGGTCCCGCTCACCTACCGCGCGGCGCCCCTGGACGGCGTCGACGAGTGGTTGGTGGGCACCACCGAGCACTCGGTGCTCGGCACCCGCTGGGTGTACGACGGCTGCGCGGACCCGGTGTACGCCGCGGCGCTGGCCCACGCCATCCTCGCCGGCCCCGGCCAGGCCGAGCAGTACTTCGAGGTGGACGGTCGGCGCGAACGACGCGAGCCGACCATGACGATCGCCGTCAGCGGCGCCGGGGACGCCGACGTGGCACCGGTCGGCGCCGTGCGTCGGGTCGTCGACGAGGACAGCGCGCTCATCGTCACCGACTCCGTCGAACTGGTCGTCGTCCGTCGACCCGGCGCTGCCGACGCCGCCGGGGCCACCCTGCTCGGCAGCTGGGAGGGGCAGCCGACGAGCGTGCCGCTGGCGTACGCCCGCCCGCGCTGACGTCACGGCGGCGCGGCCCGCCCGTCGCGGTCGACGAGCGGACCGGCCGGCCGTTACGGTCGGGGTGTGGTCACCGTCGCCGACGTGCGGGCTCTCGCCCGGACGCTGCCGCGCAGCAGCGAGCACCTGATCCGGGACCGGGTGAAGTTCCGGGTCGGGTCGATCGTCTACGTCGCGTTCTCGCGGGACGAGGCGACGATGGGCTTCGGCTTCCCGAAGCAGGAGCGGGCCGCGCTGGTCGCCGCCGAGCCGGAGCTGTTCTTCCTGCCGGGGGAGGCCGACCTGCGCTTCCACTGGGTGTGCTGCCACACGGCCCGACTGGACCACGGGTACATGACCGAGCTGGTCACCGAGGCGTGGCGGATGGTGGTACCGAAGTTCCTGGCCCGGCAGCGGCTGGGCAGCTGACGGACGGTGGGCGGCCCGACTGCTCGGGCCGCCCACCGCGTTCACCACCGTGCCGGAGGCGGGGGCGGCGACACCGGGGGCCGGTCGTCGCAGGTGATGGTGTTGGGCAGCAGCCACGGGGCGAGCCAGCCGCCGTCGTTGCCGCCGAGGTCGGTGAGCGTGAACTCCGAGCCGGCCGGTGTGAAGTGGAACGACCCGCAGTTGTTGACGCCCACGGCTCCCACGTTGCGGGCGTCCACGTTGGCGAACGAGGTCGACCCGGCCGAACGCGCGCTGACCACCGAGGTGCCGGTGCCGTCGACCCGGACGTCGCGGAAGCGCACGTCGGTGATGGAGTACAGGTCCTTCACCGGCCAGTCGCTGACCAGCATGATCGCGTTGTAGGTGTTGTCGAGGTACGCGTCGCCCGTCACCTCGACGGCCCCGTCGATGCTGCGGTCCAGGGCGAAGATCCAGATCGCCCCCAACCCGATGTTCCAGTTCAGCTCGTACGTGCCGGCGCGGGCCGTGGTGTTGTTGGTGAACCGCAGGTACCCGGTGAACGGTTCCGCGCCGAAGCGGGAACCGGCGTGCAGGCCGCTGCCCTCGCGTACCGGGTCGGCGACGAGGTTGTGCGAGACGGTGGTGTCCGTGCCCCCGTAGATGGCGATGCCGTTGGCGAGGGTCGGCGACTGCACGGTGTTGTGGTCGAACGTGTTGCGCGCGTTCGCCGTCTTCTCCGACCACATCGCCAGGCCGTCGTCGCCGGTGTTGCGGACGAAGTTGTGCGCGACGAGGGAGTCGGTCACGCCGGTGTGGAAGTTGAGCGCGTCCGCGATCTGGTCGACGACGATGTTGTTGGTGACGCGCACGTTGCGCATCGGGCCGTCGAACCACAGGCCCGCCTTGGTGTGGTGCAGGTAGAGCCCGTCGATGGTGGAGTCGCTCATCGCCCCGCCGATCGCGTTGACCTGGTCGGTGTCGATGCGCTCGCGCACGTCGCCCTCGATGGCGAAGCCGGACAGGTGGACGTTGCGGCTGCCACCGTCGGCGGCGTCGCGGCCGTAGAAGCCGACGCCGGTGTGCACCGAGCCGTCCGGCGCGGGCGTGGGCAGGGCGACCTCGCGGCCCTTGATGAGGGTGTACCAGTTGCCGGCGCCCTCGATGGTCACGTCGTCGACGATGATGTGCCGGTTGACCTGGTAGGTGCCCGGCGGGACGTACACCGTCAGGTGGGTGCGCCGGGCGAAGGCGATGGCCCGGTCCAGTGCGTCGGCGGAGTCCCGTCGGCCGGTGGGGTCGGCGCCGAACGCCAGCACGTTCGCCGCGAGCAGCCGGACGCGCGGAGGTGCCACAAGTTCCGAGTCGAGCAGGTCGATGACCGTCCAGGCGGCGGCGCTGCCGGTCGGCGCGGTGAGCCGGACCGTGTCACCGGCCCGGTAGGTGCGTCCGAGCAGCAGTCGCTGCTCGTCGTAGAAGTGGGTGGGCCGGAACGGCGTGCTGATGCTCGGGTACGGCGTGGTGGCCGACGGCACGCACTGACACTCGGTGATCCACCAGTCCGGGTGCAGCAGCCCGGCCCGGGGCTCGTTGGAGAACGGGTACTGGTTGTAGAGCCACGAGTACTGCGAGGTCAGCGTCATGGTGCGGACGTGCTTGCCGTTGATCCCGACCCGCAGCCCGGCGGTGATCCCGCCACCCTCCGGCGCGTCCGGGATGCTGTACCGCACGGTGATCCCGTTGGCCGCGCTGGGCAGGACGAACTCCACGTACTCGCCGGGGGTCAGCCGGACCGCCCGGCGTCCGGACGCCTCCGCGGGCAGCGTGTAGGCGGACCGGTCCGGACCGATAACCTCGCCGGTGGTGCGGGCGTTCTCCGCCTCCTGTTCGACGAAGTCGACGTCGGCGCCGCGCCCGGCGACCAGTGTCGGGTCGAGGGCGGCGCGGGTGACCACCGGCCGCGCGCCAGCGGACGCGGACGGACCGGCGACGGCAGTGGTGGGCCCGGCGACCAGCACGGCGAGGAGGCCGCGAGGGCGACGGCGGTGCCGGACGGCCGGCCCGGGCGTCCCCGCGCCGGCATGAGGCTGCGAAACATCGGTGACCCTCCTGGATGGGTTGTGGTGGAGGTCCGCCCGGCGCTCCCCCGACGCCCGACATTGACCGTCATGATGCAGCACCGAGCAGCCTGCTGCAAGACGACAATCGAGCAATGGAAAGATGCGACTGACAGACCGCAAGAAATGGACGACCGGTGAGTTGAGGTGTCGCGCTCCACCTGCGCCCGGACCGCCCACGGCCGGCGTACGCTGGGCCGCGTGGATCAAGAAGACCGGATCGCCCTGTTCCTCGACTACGAGAACCTCGCGTTGGGGGCGCGCGACCACCGTGGCGGCGCGGACTTCGACTTCCGGCCCATCGCCGACGCGCTGGCCGAGCGGGGGCGGGTGGTGGTGCGCCGGGCGTACGCCGACTGGTCGTACTTCGACGAGGACCGCCGGATGCTCACCCGGTCGCACGTCGAGCTGATCGAGATTCCACAGCGGATGGGCGCCTCCCGCAAGAACGCGGCCGACATCAAGATGGCCGTCGACGCGATCGAGTTGGCGTTCGAGCGCGACTACATCTCCACCTTCGTCATCTGTAGCGGTGACAGTGACTTCACGCCGCTGGTGCACAAGCTGCGCGAGCTGAACAAGCGGGTCATCGGGGTCGGGGTCGAGGGGTCGACGTCGGCGCTGCTTCCCCCGGCGTGCGACGAGTTCCTCTACTACGACCGGCTGGAGGGCGTGGACATCCCACCGGCCCGCGGCCGGCGCGGTCGTCCCACCGGCCGGCAGGCCGGCCCGGACCAGCGACCGCCCGAGCCGGAGCGGGAGCACGAGCCGGAGGTGGACCGCCGGCCGGCGGGGGAGGAGCCCGGCCGCGACGTCGACGCTCTAGCGGTGCTGGTCGCCCAGTCCGTTGCCGGGTTGCAGGGCAGCGCCAACGGTGAGGTCACGGCCTCCCGCCTCAAGCGCACCCTGCTGCGCAAGGATCCGACGTTCAGCGAGTCCGACTACGGCTTCCGCACCTTCGGCGAACTGCTGCGCCATCTCGCCGAGCGCAACGTGATCGAGCTGGCCGAGGGGCCCGCGAAGGGTGACCCCGAGGTCTCGCTGCCCGAGCACGGCGATCGGGAGGTGGCGTTCGGCCTGCTCCGGGGCGTCGTGGCGGACCTGGGCAGTGGCGGCAACCCGGTGGCCCTGTCCGGCCTGAAGAACCAGGTGCGCCGGGCTCGCCCCGACTTCAGCGAGAAGAAGCTCGGCTACCGCAGCTTTCTCCAGTTCTGCAAGGCGGCCGCCACCGCCGGCGTGCTCGATCTACGGTGGAGCCCCGAAGCCGACGACTACCTGCTGACAACCCAGCCCTGACCCGTTCCGCGTGTCGATCAAGAGGTTTGCGTGATCGGGAGCGCGACACCTGACGCGAACCTCTTGATCAACAGGTGTGGCGGGTAGGACGTCCTGATTTGCAAGTCAGGACGGGGAAGAGCAGCCGTTGTGGTTTCGAAGTGTCAACGCTTGGCCCGAAATCCGCCTGAATTGTGGCTCTTGCCCCGGTCCGGACCCACCTGCGCCGTACCCTCCGCGCGGGAATTGCTATACGGTCGGCGAATGAAGGTGGAGGAGCACTGGTGGAACGGAGACACGACCCCGCGCGGGCGCCGGGACGTGTATATCCGTACTGACGGGCAGGGTTGGGAGGTTCGCGCCCAGATCGGTGGGGCGTCGGGCCGTGAGCGGGTGCAGCAGTGCCCCAGCAGGGCCTCGGCGGCCATCCTCGCCGATGCCTGGCGCGGCACCCACCCTTCCTGGCGCGAGCTGAAGCAGCGCTGATCCGGCACCGGGCCGGGCCGGCAACGCTCCTGGGCTCCAGCCCGGCGCGCTCGCCGGCCGCCCGGCGCACGGCACTCAACCGCAGACAGGTTCAGTTCAGCCGGTGGGTGCGCGTGGCCTCGACGAAGGTGCTCCACTGCTCGGGGCGAAAGCGCAGCGCCGGGCCGGACGCATCCTTGCTGTCGCGAACTCCGATGACGTCGGGCAGATTGTCGGCCACCTCGACGCAGTTGCCCTGGGCGCTACTGCGCTTGGGCTTGCGCCAATTGGCGTCGGTCAGATCAGTCATGGTGTCTCTCCTTGATCTTTTTCATGAGCTCGCGGGACTCCGACACGCTCAGCGCCTCGGACGTGAGCGTTCTCCAAACGGCGGCGTACGCCTTGACCTCTTCGACGCGGTCCAGATACAAAGCACCGGACAGTCCCTCGCTGTAGACCGTCGTCGGCTCCGCGGACCTGGCACCGGTGGTCGGGAAGTCGAGGATGACGAAGCTGCCAGCCACCGCCACCTGACTCAGTCTGCTGGCAAGCGGCAGCACCCTGATGGACACGTTCGCTGTATCGCCGGCCTCGATGAGCCGAACTATCTGGTCGGACATGCCGGGAACGGCGCGGTGTAGTAATGCCTCCTCAAGGATCACGTCCAACGTGGGGGCGGCCGGGCGCTTCCTGGTCAGGATCCGCTGGCGCTCCGTCCGTAGTTCGACCAGCTTGGCCACCTCGTCGTCCGAATTCTCGGACCGAGTCCGTCCTACCTCAGCCGCGTACTGCGGCGTCTGCAACAGGCCGGGCACCAATGCATGTTCATAGGTCCGTATTCGGCTGGCCGCTGATTCCAGTCCCACGTACAGCTCGAACCACCGCGGAATGATCTCGCCGTAGGCGTGGTACCAACCCTTGCTCTTGGACTCCCGAGCGAGGCTTACGAGGACCTCGGTCATGTCGGCGGCGGCGCCGTAGAGGCGACACATCTGATCAACGTCCAGCGCTCGTACCGGGGTCTGCCCAGACTCGATGCGGTACATCTTGGCGCGGGACCACTCAAGGTCCTGCGCGGCGGCCTCCAGCCCGATGCCCGCCTGCTCCCTGGTCTGCCGCAGCAGTCGGCCGAGTTGCCGCCTCGGCACCGTCGAACCAGCCTCGGTCATCCGCACCGTCCTCTCGGTCTCATCCTGACGCGTTCTGCGGCGTCCCTTGAGACGCCACACGCATCATCACCCGAGATGCGCCGTCCGTAGTGAATGTCTCACGGTGAGTGTTGCAGGAGGAACTGGCGACCCGGAATCGTTACGGGCATCTGGGCTGGTGAACGGCGCTTCTCCGCTGGTCGATGCCCACAGAGCAAGGAGGGTCACGATGATTGAGCAGTACCGGCCCGAACCTCCGTTCCTCGTGATCATGGCTGGTTACGTGGTCGACTTCCATCACCGCAATGTCTGCCGCCGATGTCGGCCGGACGGGACGTGTCCGAAGCTGGCCGAGGCCGCCGAGCGCCTGGCGGCCTGGCGGGAACGCCCCAGGTGAGGCTCCGAGCGGCTGATCTCCTACTGGTCGACCGGTCCGCGAGCCCGCAGTTCGTGGTGCCCATCAGGTTTCGACTGATCCGAATTCTGGACCGCGTCACCTACGACGGCTGGGCGTGGCTCGACGGGTACCAGGTGAACCGGAGCGGCCAGGCCATCGCGCGCCGGGAGATCTACGTGCAGCCGGCGAACCTTCGTAAGCTCACCGACGCGCCTTCCCCTGCCTTTCGCCCTCAGCCCACCCCCAGATTTCCCTGATCAGTTGATGAGGAGTAGTTGTCTGCGGGCCGCTGTGACTGCTCATCATCAAGTGATCAAGGGATTGCGCGCCCGTTCCGTGTCCCCGCCGTCAGGCCGGGTACACGGGGGTGGTCCGTGCCCGATGGAGGTCGCCCATGTCGCAGGGTCCCGACGAGGAGAACCCCAGGCTCGACGCGGAGGTCCGGGAAGCGGAGCGTCGGCTCGCCCACCTCAACGAAGCGTCGGACGACGCGCTGACCGACGACGAGGCCCGGGTGCCGGACGACGCCCCCTCCGAGCAGGACGCCGACTAGTACTCCAACGTCATTTGGCTTCGGCGTTGGGCGTGGCGCGGGCATGAGGACGGCCACCGCGTTGATCATCGATGGTTTGTGAGGACAACCGAAGATCGCACGGTGGCCGTGTGCCACAGCGTAGACCCGACCGGGTGGCGGGTCATCCTGGACGAGGCGGTGACACGTGTCGCGGACCGGTTCGTGCGGGCGGAGCCCCGTCGGACCGCCGGGCAGTTCGTGGAAGGGCTGCTGTCGGGCGTGGAACGTAAGACCTGCTGGTCGTTGGCCGAACGGGCGGGTCACGACGATCCGCAGGCGATGCAGCGGCTGCTGCGTACGGCGGTGTGGGACGCCGACGCCGTCCGCGATGACGTGCGTGATTGGCTGATCGAGCAGCTCGGCCACCCCGACGCGGTGCTTGTCGTCGACGAGACCGGCTTCCTGAAGAAGGGCGTGTGCTCGGTCGGGGTGCAGCGGCAGTACACGGGCACCGCCGGGCGTGTCGAGAACAGCCAGGTCGGGGTGTTCCTGGCCTACGTGTCACCGGCGGGGCGGGCGATGATCGATCGCCGGCTCTACCTACCCGAGACCGCCACCACCGCGCAGCAGCCCGACCCCGACCCGGAGATCATCGCGTTGACCGTCGCCGAGATCCGCCGACTCCTCAACGCCTTCGTCCTCGCCCTGCCACTACCCCCAGCGCACACCCTGCACTGGTCCACCTGGCGACGAACATCCCAAGCCCGAGCCCGGCGATCCCACTACCAGCGCAGGCTCGGCCACTTAGCTTGAGACTTACTCGTCTAGGGCTCGAGCGTGGCGGGCATGCTGAAGGCGGCGACGTGACGGGCACCGATGAAGGCGTTGCTCTCTACGATCTTCCCGTTCTCGATCCGGAGTACGTCGACGACCAGCGCCTCGTAGTGCGGGCTGCCGGGCCGGCGGAGATAGTTGATCAGTGCCGGGCGCCCGTTGGCCGAGGTGGGGAAGGTACGCCAGTCGAGCGGTCGGCCGAGGAACTCCGCGGCCGCGTCGATCCCGACGACCGGCGGCTCGGGCGGCATCGTGATCCGTACGTCCTCGGCGAGCAGTGCCCGGACCGTCTCCGGGTCCTTCGCGTTGGCGTAGCGGCGCAGGATCTCTTCGTCCTCGCTGGTGAGCTGCGGGCGGCGCCAGTCCTGTGGGTCCGACGGAGCGCGCCGCCGGAGGGTGTGGCGGGCCCGCTGGAGGAGGCTGTTGACGGCCGCTACGGCGGTGTCGAGCGCGCCGGCGATCTCCTGCGGCGTCCAGCCGTAGACGTCGCGCAGCACGAAGGCCGCCCGCTGCCGCGGCGGCAGGTACATGAGCGCTGCGATCAGGGCCAGCTCGACGGTCTCCCGGGCGGCGAGACCGGTCTGCGGATCGTCGGCCAACAGGGCGTCTGGATAGGGACGAGCTCGGTGGACCACTCCAGCGGGTCACCATACTGAACTGTCCGGTGACCGGCCGCCTTGCGGCTGTCGAGGAAGACGTTCGTGGCGATCCGGTAGAACCAGGTGCGCGCCGACGCCCGACCCTCGAAGCGGTCGCGAGCCCGCCAGGCACGCAGGAAGGTCTCCTGCACCAGGTCGTCCGCGTCGGTGACGTTCCCTGCGAGGCGGTAGCAGTGCACGTGTAGCTCGCGCCGGTGCTCGTCGAAGGCGCGCTGCAGCCAGACCGCCTGCTTGTCAGGCGAGTCGGACATGTGATCTCCCCGGGGCTGAGTGGTCCTCACAACCGTACTGACGACCGCGGACCCCATCCGTCATCGGTCACCGATGACGATCGTCGACTCGGTCGTCTGTACCTGTGACCAATCCCCACACGGAGGAGACAGCCATGACGGCAACCCCCGCGTCCAGCGCAGCCACGCCCCCGGTCGTCGACCGGGAGACCTGGCTGCGCGAGCGCAACGAACTGCTGGTCCGGGAGAAGGCCCATACCCGCGAAGGAGACGCGATCGCAGCCGCTCGTCGTCAGCTGCCGATGACCTTGATGCCGACGGTGACGGTCCAGGGCCCCGGCGGGGACACCCCGCTGGTGGAGGTTTTCGAGGGCCGCCGGATGCTCATCGCCTACTTCCACATGTGGCACGACGGTAAACCGCACGAGCATCAGTGTGAGGGGTGCACCTTCTCGACCTGTCACATGCAGATGCTGGACTACCTGCATGCCCGGGACGTCACCTACGCCGTGTTCTGCCAGGGCCCCTACGACGAAAGTGCCCCGTTCGCGGAGTTCATGGGCTACCCGTTCCCCTGGTATTCGGCGAAAGACTCCGACCCGGCTCTGGCCGACGGTCGCGAATTCGGGTTCATCGCCTGCTACCTGCGCGACGGCGACCAGGTCTACGAAACCTACTGGACCACCGGGCGGGGCGTGGAGGCGTTGACGACCAGCTACCACGCCTTGGACCTCACCGTGTACGGCCGGCAAGAGAACTGGGAAAACTCACCCCAAGGTTGGCCGCGGGTCAGTGGCCACCCGTGGCGTCTCAACGGCCGCCCCACCGCCCAATGGTCACGCCCCGGCGTCACGCCGGCGGTGACGTCCTGACGCTCGAGATGATCATGCTCGGGTCGGCCGCGGTGTCGGCCTGCTGCTGCGTCGTGCCGCGGGCGGGCGCGTCCCGCAGGGCCCGAATGCTCGCGGGTGCGATGGTGGCTGTCATGGTCGCGGTGACCCTCGACGCCGCACCGGTTGTGCAGTACGCGGGCGCGCTGCTGCTCCTCGCCTTCGCGGTGGCACTCGTCACCAGCGGTCCGACCGAGCGCGGCCCGGAGGTGGACTGGCACCGTACGGCCGGGGCCGTGCTCATGGCGCTCGCCGTGCTGATGCATCAACACGGCGGGTCGATGGCTACCCACCACATGGCCGCCGGGCCCCGGATGGACCACGGCACCGTCACCGGCCATGACGCGGCGCTCGTGTTGCTACGCGCCGCCACGGCGGCTTACCTCTGCTGGATGGCGGCCGCACTCGTCCGGCTGCGCAATCGACCGATCACGGACCTGCTCCGTTGGGAGCACCTGGCCATGGGGGCAAGCCTCGCGGCCATGATCTTCTTCATGAGCTAGCCGAGTAAGCCAGCCGGCAGATCAAGTGACGTAGGAGTACCAGGGGCCTGTCCGGCGGGTCATGCCGGACAGGCCCCTGGTCGCCGAGGAGGGCTCAGCGCTGCCGAGGAGGGCTCAGCGCTTCAGTGTGAAGGTGAAGTCGCCGGAGAGCTTGCCGCTCAACCGGACTGCCGAAACGACCTTGCCCTCCGTGATCAGTCGCTCGACCTCGGCCCGCGACAGACCGCAACCGTCAGCGATCAGTCGTACCGGCCGGACCGGGATCCGCGCCGCAAAGCGGACGGCGACGTCAATCGTGTCGCCGTCCGGGTGATCCGATCCGCCGGTGTCGAGACGCCAGGCGTTGTCCCAGTCCAGGTCGATCCGATTACGGCGCTGCACGGCCGGGTCCTGGAGCAGTTCGGCCGTCAGCCCAGGATCGTTGTCGTGCAGCCGATCCAGCACGTCAGGTCGGATGGAGCGCACCGTCATCCGCTCCAGGACCGTGAGCTTCGCCGTCTCCCCGCAGGTGGTGCAGAGCGCGAGGAGCCAGACGTCGAGGAGCTTGTGGTTGGCGTTGACGCGGAATTTACCGCTCGGCCGAAGGCGTTCGGACGCGCATGCATGGCAACGGCGGCGAACGAGTGGCAGGCAGGTGGGCACGACGGCCCAATTTTTGAGCACAGAAGTACACCGGTTTCAGTGAGAAGTCCGCAGCAAAAGGAGCGCGGCGCACATGCGCGACGCGCGACAGATCAGCTCTCGGGAGGTCTCACAGGGTGTACAACGGCACGTCCTTGCCTAGACGACCTGGTGCGCAGCACGGTAATGGCGCGACGCGGCGCTGCTCAACTGGTTTTCAAACGCGCCTCAGGAGCCTCGTGCGGGACTGTCCGACCGGGTTCTGTCTCGGGAACCACGAAGGTCGATCGTGCTTGTGCCGGTGGGCCGCCGACGGCACCTGGGCCGGACTCAAAGCTCACGCCACGCCCTGACGCTGTGGAGTCACAGCGGAACGATCCACACACGCCCCGCCGCGACGGAAGCGGCGGCGACGGCGAGAACGGCATCAGAGGCTCCGAACGCAGGAACGTCCATTTCTCGATTCCGTCGAACATCGAAGAGCGGCTGCGCGCCGACGAGTAGTGCGCACACGGGCACCAGCCACGTCTGCCAGCCAAGTGCTCCGGGAAGGATCAGGCCGGCGCCTACAGCCATCTGGTAGAGGCCGACGAACCTGACGTGGGGCCTCGTACCCCCACCGACGCCGAACAACATCGCCAGTCCGAGGTTTTCCTCCGCTGCGACAGCGGGGCTGCCCTTCACCAGGTTCGTGAAGCCAAGCGCGAGGAACATGAGCGCGAGAAGACTCTGCGCAACCCAGAGGGCGACGTTCATCTACCCTCCGACATCCGAGCGACGCGACGTCGTCGGGTCGTTGGCCCGACCGCCGCGGCGACATGGTTCACGGTGACTCATCCTATGTGGAGCGCGGTAGATGCCCAATCCACTGCCGTGGCCGGTCCGGATGTGGTGCAGTCGCTCGCCACCATCGCCGAAGTGATAGTCCCTCAGGGCCGGGTCGGGACCGGCAGCACCACGCCCTCGTCCGCCGACCGGTGTGCCAGCTCGATCAGCTCCACCGTGTCGACCGAGTCCCGTGGGTCCACCGGCATCGGCGTGCCGTCGCGCAGCGCCGCGGCCACCTGCTGGTAGAAGCTCTGGTACGCGCCGGGCTCGGTCGGTACCGGCCGCAGCTCACCGTCGACGCCGAGCAGGCCGTACCGCTCCGGCGGGACCTCGCCCCAGCCCGGCTGGTCCGGCCGGCCGCCGTCGTGCAACGCCGCTTCCTGCACGTCCAGCCCGTACGTCGTGTAGCCGGCCCGGTCGCCCAGCACCCGCAGCCGGGGCCCGAGTTGGGCGGTCACCGCGCCCATCCACAGGTGCGAGTGCACCCCGTTGGCGTGGGTCAGCGCCACGAAGGCGTCGTCGTCGACAGCCGCACCCGCGCGGCGACGGTCCACCTCCGCGTAGACGCGATCGACCCGGCCGAACAGCTGCACCGCCTGGTCGACGAGGTGGGCGCCGAGGTCGAAGAGGGCGCCGCCGGCCTCCTCGGGACCAGCAAGCTCCCGCCAGCCCGGCTTGATCGTCGGACGGAACCGCTCGAACCGGGACTCGAAGCGCAGCACCCGCCCCAACTCGCCCTGCTCCACCAGGCGGCGGGCGGTCAGGAAGTCGCCGTCCCAGCGCCGGTTCTGGAACACCGTCAGCGGCACGCCACGCTCGGTCGCCTCGTCGACCAGCGCGCGGCCCTCCGCCGCCGTCGCGGCCAGGGGCTTGTCGACGACGACCGGCAGACCGGCGGCGAGGGCCGCGCGCGCCATCGGCACGTGCTGCCGGTTCGGCGTCGCCACCACGACCAGGTCCAGGGCGTCCGGGGTACGCCACAGCTCGTCGGCGTCGTCGACCAGGCGGGCGTCCGGGAAGTGCTGACGGGCCTGCTCGCGCCGCTGCGGATCGCGGGTCACGATGGCGTCGAGCCGCAGGCCCGGTGTCGCGGCGATCAGCGGTGCGTGGAACACCCGGCCCGCCAGCCCGTACCCCAGCAGGCCAACCCGCAGCGCCTCCGCCATGCCCTACCCCCGTCTCGCCGGTCGCCGCCCGTTCAGTGGCGTCGTACCGCTGAGGAGAATCTACGCCCCGGCCGACCGCGCCCGATCTCAGCCCGGCGCTGGTCAGCCCGCCGGGTCGCTGCGCAGGTAGGTGAGCACCGCGAGCACCCGACGGTTGGTGTCGTCGCTGGGTGGCAGGTCGAGCTTCAGCAGGATGTTGCCGATGTGCTTACCGACCGCCGCCTCGGTGACGTGCAGCCTTGCGGCGATCGACGCGTTCGAGCGGCCCTCGGCCAGCAGCGCCAGCACCTCCCGTTCCCGGGCGGACAGCGCGGCGAGCGGATCACGCGGGCGGTGCAGGAGCTGCCGGACCACGTCCGGGTCGATGGCGGTGCCGCCCGCGGTGACCCGGCGCAGCGTGTCGACGAATTCGGCGACCTCGGCGACCCGGTCCTTGAGCAGGTAGCCCACCCGCTGGCCGTCGCCACTGTCGAGCAGTGCCGCCGCGTACCCGGTCTGCACGTACTGGCTGAGCACCACGACCGGCAGGTGCGGCCGCTCGGCGCGCAGCGCGACGGCCGCGCGCAGCCCGTCGTCGCGTCGACCGGGTGGCATCCGGATGTCGGTCAGCACCAGGTCGGCTGGTGTTCGCGGGCGGCGTCCAGCAGGTCGGGCGCGGAGCCGACGGCGGCGCACACCGTGAAGTCGAAGCGGGTCAGCAGCGCGACAAGACCCTCCCGCAGCAGCACCTCGTCCTCGGCGAGCACCACCCGGGTCACCGACGACATGGCAGTTCCACCCGGACCAGGGTAGGCCCGCCGGGCGGGCTGGACAGCAGCAGCCGGCCGTCCACGGCGGCGACCCGGTCGGCGAGGCCGGTCAGGCCGGTGCCCCGGGCCGGGTCGGCGCCACCGCGACCGTCGTCGGACACCTCGACCACGAGGTCGCCGCCGGTCCGGGTGAGGCGCACGTCGGCGTGGGTCGCCCCGGCGTGCCGGGCCACGTTGCCCAGGGCCTCGGACACCACGAAGTACGCGGTGCTCTCCACGATTTCCGGCAGTTCGCCGTCGACGTCGGCGTGCACGGCGACCGCGAGGGTGGTCGCGTCGGCCAGCTCTTGGACAGCGCCGGCCAGACCGAGGTCGGTGAGGCTCTGCGGTCGGATGCCGTGCACCAACTGCCGCAGCATCACCATCAGGCCCCGCGCCTGGTCGTGCGCCACGGCGAGCGGTCGGGCGGCGGGGGAGTCCTCGGGTACGTCCAGCCGGGCCAGACCAGCTGGAGGGTGAGACTGGTGAGCCGGGGCTGCGCGCCGTCGTGCAGGTCCCGCTCGATGCGGCGCCGTTCGGCCTCGTACGCGCCGACCAGCCGGGTGCGGGAGCGGGCGACCTCCCGCAGCGCCGCCGCGTCGACCGGCCAGGCGAGTGCCCACCGGGCCACGGTGGCCTGGACGGCGGCGAGCAGACCGGCCGCGTACCAGAAGACCGGGAGAAGCAGCACACCCACGATCGCGTACGGAATGGCTTCGCCGGTGCTTTCGATCGGGCGCCAGATCACCACCGGGTCGGCGTCTCCGGCCAGCCATGGACTGGTGATCATTCCGAGGTCGAGCAGGAGCAGCAGCAGGAACACCCAGTACGCGACCGGGGCGATCCCGCCCAGCCAGAACAGGTACGCCACCTCCCGCCAACTGGCGGCGGTGCAGTACCGGGCGGCCAGGCCCGGCCACGGGGAGGCGGGCAGCGGGCGGCCGTCGACGAGCCCGAGTCGCCACCGTTCCACGGCGGCCACCGGGAAACTGACGATCGGCGCGAGCGCCAGCAGGGTGAGGCTGCGACCGCCAGGAACAGCATCAGCGGTACCTCCGGCGGCCGTCCGTGCAGCCGCAGCGCGTTGACGGCGGCGAGCAGGGGTGCGCCGATGACGAGCAGCCCGACGGCGAGCACGCCCGCGATCGGCACGGTGCTGACCAGGTAGGCCAGCGCGCGCCAGGGCCAGACGGAGATCAGCCAGTCGCGGCGGCGCAGCGCCTCGGCCAGGTGAGAAGGGCGTTCCGGGGTCATGCCACAGACGCTAATCGGGGGCGAAGGGGCGCCCCAGCCGTCCAGATCCACTTTCCGGGGTATGCCCAGCACTACCGGCCGAACGGGTGTGTGGGGTCGGGGAACGGGAAGAACGCGCCATCACGCGACCCGCGTGAGCTGTGCTCGCGGCGGCGGGAGAGACATGGGTGTCAGAACCTTCGTGGTGGTCGGCGGTACCAGCGGGCTCGGCCTCGCGGTGGCCCGGCTGCTGGTCGACGAGCACCGGGTGGTGGTGTTCGGCAACGTGCCCGCCGAGGTCGCCGCGGCGATCGATCAGCTGGGGTGCGACGGGGCGGTCTGCGACATCTCGTCCTACGAGCAGGTCCGCGACGGGTTCGCCGACGTGGTGGGGCGCTACGGGACGATCGACGGGGTGGTGGCCTGCGCGTCGATGTGGGCGGGCGGCGATCTGATGGACCTTCCGGTGGAGCACATCCGGCGGGCCGTGGAGATCAACGTCCTGGGCATCACGTACCTGCTCCGGGAGGCGCTGGAGCACCTGCGCCGGCAGGGCCACGGGAACGTGGTGTACATCGGTGCGACGGCGCTGGCCGCGCCCCGGCCCGGTATCCCGGTCTACCGGGCCACCAAGAGCTACGGCAGCAGCCTGGTCGACTCCCTGGCCGAGGCCCAGCACAGCAACCAGGTCAAGGTGATGCAGCTGCATCCCGGACCGATGCCGACCCGGCTGCAGGAACGCGTCGGCGCCGAGTTCCTCGACGAGGTGTACGCCCTGCCGGAACAGGTCGCCCCGAGGTCGTCCGGCTGCTGCTGCTCGAACCCGACGACCTGTACGTGTCCGGCGAGCGCGTGTTACGCGCGGACGGGCGGTGGTGACGGCCGCAGCCGGACCCGCCGACCGTCCGGCCTCCCCGTGGGCACCGCTGCGGACCGCGGTCTACCGCAACCTGTGGTTGGCCCTGCTCGTCGCCAACATCGGCACCTGGATGCAGACGGTCGGGGCGCAGTGGCTGCTGATCCACCACTCCAACGCCTCCACCCTGGTCGCCCTGGTCCAGACCGCCAGCCTGCTGCCGGTGCTGCTGCTGGCGCTGCCCGCCGGGGTGCTCGCCGACAGTTTCGACCGTCGGCACCTGCTGATCGCCGTGCAGCTGTTCCTGGTCGCGGTGGCGGTCGCGTTGACGCTGCTCACCCTGACCGACCGGATGCCGCCGGCTCTGCTGCTCACGCTCACCTTCGCGTTCGGGGTGGGCCAGGCGCTCACCCTGCCGGCCTGGGCGGCGGTGATCCCGGAGCTGGTGCCGCAGGAGCAGCTGCGGTCGGCGTCGGCGCTCGGTTCGATCAGCGTGAACGTGGCGCGGGCGGTCGGGCCGGCGGTGGCCGGTGTGCTGATCGCCCGGACCGGTGTCGCTCCGGTCTTCGCGCTCAACGCCGTCGCGTTCGGAATCTTCACCTACGCGCTGTGGCGCTGGCGGCCCGGTAACGTCCGCGCGGTCGAGGTGCCCGAGCGGTTCACCGCCGCGCTGCGCGCCGGTAGTCGCTACGTACGACACTCGCCGATCGTGCGTCGGTTGTTGCGCCGGGCGCTGGTCTTCGTGATCCCGGCCAGCGCGCTGTGGGCGTTGCTGCCGTTGGTGGCGAACCGTCGGCTGGGGCTGGGTTCCGGCGGGTACGGGCTGCTGCTGGCCGCTCTCGGGGTGGGCGCCATCGCGGGCGGGGTGCTGCTGGCCGTGATCCGCACCCGGCTGTCGGCCAACCAGCTCCTGTTCATCGCCGGAGCGGTGTTCACCGTGGCGCTGGCCGTGGTCGCCACGGTACGGGTGGTGCCGCTGGTGCTCCTCGCCCTGCTGCCCGCCGGGATGGCCTGGGTGACGGTGCTGGCCAACGTCAACGCCGAGATGCAGCTCTTCCTGCCCACCTGGGTACGCGCCCGCGGTCTGGCCGTCTACCAGGTGTGCTTCGCGGGCGGGCAGGCGATCGGCGCTCTCCTGTGGGGGCTGGTGGCCGACATGGGCGGCCTGGTGCTCGCCTATCTCGCGGCGGCGGCGTTGATGCTGGTCGGCACCGTGACGAGCCGGGTCTGGCCGCTGCCCGACCTGCGGTCGGTGAACCGGGAACCGGCGGCCTACTGGCCGCAGCCGCGCCTGGCGTACGAGCCGGACCCGGGTGTGGGGCCGGTGCTGGTGACGGTGCAGTACAGCGTCCGGCCGGAACGGGCCCAGTCGTTCCTGGCGGCGATGGACCTGGTGCGCGGCGCGCGGCAGCGGACCGGGGCGATGCGGTGGGGACTGTTCCGTCCGGCCGAGACCACGGACCGGTTCGTCGAGGTGTATCTGGTGCCGTCCTGGGATGAGCACCTGCGCCAGCACGGCGGCCGGCTGACCGGCGAGGACCGCGAGGCCGAGGAGCGGGCCCGGGAGTACGCCGACGGCGCGCCGCAGGTGCGGCACCTGGTGCCGGCCGCCGCCGGTCCGCAGCTGACCGACGACCGTGAGGCCACCTGACCTCCCGGACCGGGCCGCGGCACGGCGTACGGCGTACGGCCGCGTTGTTAGGATGGCCGGACCATGGCGAGTGAGCGCAAGGCGACCGCGGATCCGGCGCGCAGCCTGGCCATCCTCTGGCGCACCCGGGAGCCGACCAGCCGCGGCGCCGGGCAGGGGCTCAGCGTCGACCGGATCGTCCGGGCCGCGATCGACATCGCCGACGCCGAGGGCCTCGACGCGCTGACCATGCGCCGTGTCGGTGAGGCGCTGGGCGTGGGCACCATGTCGGTCTACACCTATGTGCCGGGCAAGGCCGAACTCGTCGACGTCATGATCGACACGGCGTACGGCGAGATGCCGCGCCCCGCCGTCGAGGGGGACTGGCGGGTACGGCTGGAGCGGATCGCCCGGGACAATCTCGCGCTCTACCGGCGGCACCGGTGGATGCTGCGGGCCGAGACGACCCGTCCCGTGCTCGGGCCGCACCTGGTGGCCAAGTACGACTACGAACTCGGCGCGGTCGCGGACCTGGGGCTCACCGACGTGGAGATGGACGCGGTGCTCACGCTCGTCCTCGGGCACGTGAAGAGTTCCGCGCGGGCCGCCTCCGAGGTGGTCGACCTGGAGCGGGAGACGGGCCTGACCGACGGCCAGTGGTGGCAGTCGCACGCGCCCTGGCTGGAGACGTTCCTGACGGCCGACAGCTATCCGACCGCCTCCCGGGTCGGGACGGCGGCCGGCCGGCAGCACGGCGCCGCGTACGGTCCGGAGTACGCCTTCGAGTTCGGCCTGCAACGCGTCCTCGACGGGATCTCGGTGGTGGTCGCCGAGCGGGCGGCCAACGGGTAGCCGAGCCCCGGTCAGGGGTACTGCCGCACCAGGGGTTCGTCCGCCTCGACGAAGTACGTCGAGAGCCCTCCTGATGCGGGTACGGCGACTTCAGTGCGATTTGTCCCGGCCCGGCGCGGATGCCGCTGCCTGGCCGGCGGCGAGGCGGGCGAGCGGGCGGACGGGCTGCCCGGCTCGGCGTGACAGACGACCAGCGACTGGGTGGTGCCGGTCGCGCCCCTGCTCCTGTCACTACCGGGAAAACCAGGGACCCGGCTGACGCCCGCTGTCAGGGTGACAGTGAACGGCGTACGCGTGATCGGGAGATGGGACAGAGATGGCTGAGCGAATCATGACCCCGTTCGGTTTCGCCTCGACCGCCGACGAGGTCCTCACCGGAGTCGACCTGACCGGCAGGCGGGCCGTCATCACCGGGGGCGCCGCCGGTATCGGCGTCGAGACCGCCCGCTCGTTGGCCGCCGCCGGCGCCGAGGTGGTGCTCGCGGTACGCCGGGCCAGCGCGGGCGAGCAGGCCGCCGCCGACATCGCGGCCAGCATCGGCGCGGACCGGGTCACCGTCCGCGAGCTGGACCTGGCCGACCAGGATTCGGTACGCCGGTTCGTCGCCGACTGGGACCAGCCGCTGCACATCCTGGTCAACAACGCCGGGATCATGGCGCTGCCCGAGCTGGAGCGGACCGCCGAGGGCTGGGAGATGCAGTTCGCCACCAACTTCATGGGGCACTACACGCTGACCGTCGGCCTGCACGACGCGCTCGCCGCCGCCGGTGGCGCCCGGATCGTCTCGGTCAGCTCCAGCGGCAACCTCTTCTCACCGGCGATCTTCGACGACCTGCACTTCGCGTTCCGGCCGTACGACCCGCTGCTGGCGTACGGGCAGTCCAAGAGCGCCCAGGCTCTGCTCGCCGTCGAGGCCACCCGCCGCTGGTCCGGCGAGGGCATCCACGCCAACGCGTTGAACCCCGGCGCCATCGCCACCGGCCTGCAGAAGCACACCGGCGGGCTGCGTACCCCGAAGGAGCGGCAGAAGACCCCGCAGCAGGGCGCCGCCACCTCGGTGCTGCTCGCCGCGTCCCCGCTGCTGGAGGGCGTCGGCGGTCGCTACTTCGAGGACTGCGCCGAGGCCCCGGTCGTCACCGAGCGGCCCGCCGACTACAGCGGCGTGGCGGCGTACGCGGTCGATCCAAGCAACGCCGAGCGGCTCTGGGACGTGGCGGCGGACCTGGTCGCGGCCGGCGCGCCGCCGTCGGGGAGCACCCGATGACCGCGCGCCGGCGGGTGGCGCCACCCGCTCGCGGAAGCGGCCGGGCTCGGCGGAACCCGCCCGGGTCCGGTCGTTCGGGTGGTACGACTGGGGCGGCAGCTGGCAACCGGGAAGGGGGGCGATGACGAACGGGCTTCCCGGGCGGCTGCTCCAGCGGCGGGAGAACTTCCGCCGGACGTCGTTCCTGGAGCTCTTCTTCGACCTGGCCTTCATCTTCGCGCTGACCCGGCTGTCCCGGGCGCTGCTGGACGACACCAGCCTCAACGGCGGCTTCCAGGTGTTGCTGATGCTGGCGGCGCTCTGGTGGGTGTGGTTCGTGACCGCCTGGTCGGCGGACTGGTTCGACCCGGGCGCGCCGCTGATCGTCGTACTCCTGCTCGGGGTGATGTTCGGCGGCCTGCTGATGGCCGCGGCCGTGCCCACCGCGTTCGACGAGCACGCCATGGTGTTCGCCGTCGCCTACGTGGCCATCCACGTGGGGCGGGGCGCGCTGCTGATCCCGGCGCTGCGGGGGCACCCGCTGCAACTGCGGAGCCTGCGGGTGGCGCTCTGGTTCGCGATCTCCGGCGTGATCTGGGTGGCCGGGGCGTTCGTCGCACCGGCCCGCGAGGCACTCTGGGCGATCGCCGTGGTGCTGGAGTACTCCCATGCCCGGCTGCGCTGGCCGTTCCCCGGGCTCGGTCGCAGCACCTGGGCCGACCTCCAGGTGAACGGTGACCACCTCTCCGAGCGCTACCAGCAGATCTTCATCATCGCGCTGGGCGAGCTGATCCTGATCGCCGGCTTCACCTACAGTGATTCCGGTCTGGACCGGGAGAGCACCATCGCCTTCGCCCTGGCGTTCGTCACCGCGGCGGCCCTCGCCCGGCTCTACCTGGTGCCCGCCGGCACGCGGCTGGGCGCCAGCATCATGGCGGCTGGCCCGACCGGCAGCAAGCTGGCGCTCCTGGCCGGTTACCTGCACCTCGTCATGATCGCCGGGATCCTGGCCACCTCCGTCGCCATGGAGAGGACGATCGACGATCCGGGAGGAGAACACAGTGCGGCACAGTTGGCTTTGGGTGTCGGCGGCCCGGCGCTGTTCCTGACCGCCCGGATCCTGCTCTCGGCGGTGGTCGACACCAGCCTGCCCTGGGCGCGCCTGGTCGGTGTGCCGGCCATCATCGTGTTCGGGTTGGTGAGCGCGCGGCTTCCGCAGCTCGCCAACAGCGCTGTCGTCGCCGGGGTGCTGCTGCTGATCGTTCTGGTCGACGCGATGCCCGGACTCTGGCGGTTCGTGCGGCGCGCCGACGCGAGCGACGCTCCCGACCAGCGACCGCACGGGTAGCTGCCGCGATGCCCGAGGGACCATCGCGCCACGGTGACCAACCACGACGGCACGACGTGGTGGAGTTGCGGGTGCACGGCGTGTCCGGAGCCCGGCCCGCGGTCATTCTCGACCGGGCGCAGGTCCGGCAGGTCGGCGGCGACGCCAGCGGGGGCTTCCACCGCGCCGACGGACCGGACGAAACCGACCCGGACGGAGTGACGCTCGAGGCGTACCGGTGGGGTGACCTGCCTGCGGGCACCGTGGCCCGGACCCTCGCCATGGTGTTCCTGCTGCCGTTCATGCTCAGCAACGTGGCGGTGTGGATGCGACCGACGGGTCGTCGCAGCGGCGCCGGGGTCGCCGTGCTGTGCCGGCTCCTCGCGCTCGACCTCACCGCGTTGTACGTGGTGTCGATCGCCGGGGTCGCCCTCGACCTGATCGCCTGGCGGTGTCTGGGCGTGGGCCGGTGCCGTGCGCCCTTCGACACGATCGTCGGGCTCGACGACCGACACGTCGGGCAGCGGTTGGCGGCGCTGGCGTTGCTTCCGATAGCCGCCGTCGCCCTCCTCCGACTGCTCGGCACCCGCCGACCCGGTCCGACCGGCAACCCGCTGTGGGCCGTGGAACCGCTGGTGGGACGGCTGCGCGCGATCCACGTCGCCGCCGCGCTGGCCGTCCTCAACCTCATGCTGCTCACGGCCCGTCGCACCGGCGGGGCGACGCTCGGAACGACGCTGCTGCTGGCGCTCAGTGCGGCGGTGCTGCTGGCCTGCGTCGGCCTGCTCGCCGTTCCGGGGATGATCGACCAGGCGGCGACCGCGCGAACGGCCACCCGGAGCGCCCGCACGGCGGGCGTGGCGGCGGCCGGCCTGAGTGTGGCGACTCTCGTCACCGTCGCGCGCGACGAGCGTGGCTGGCCGCCGTCGGCCGGGCTGCCCGGCTACGGCGGGATCGCTGGAGGGGCACTGTTCGGCCAGATGGCACTGCTGGTGGCGCTCAGCGGGTTGGTGCTGTGGCACCGCGGTCGCACACCCGGCCGGTCCGCGTTGCCGCGCGGACTGGGCGCGGCGGTCATCGCGGCCATCGCGGTCGGTCTGGCCGGCGCGATCGCCGCGGGCCTGGTCTACCAGACGGGGGAGCTGCTCGGCGGCTACCGCGGTGACGGTGGGCCGCCGCTGCCGTACCGCTGGACCCTGCTGGCCTTCTTCCTGCACGTGGTCGCGGCGGTGGCGCTGTGCGGCGCGATGACCCTCCTGTCGCGGCGAGGCCGCGCCGTGCGGCGGCGGCAGTCACCGCCCGCGACTTTCCCGTCGTACCGCCGGAGGCGGCTGGGCGGCTCTGGCAGGTCACGAAGGCCGTCGCCCGTGCGCGGTTCACCGAGTGGCTGGGCGTGCTGGCCGTCACGTACGCGGCTCTCGCGGCGATCGGGCTGGCCACGAGTCTGGTGGGGCAGACCGGGCGCGAACCGGACGAGTTGGCGCGGCAGTTTCTCGGGCTGCCGGCCAGGGCCGTCGGGATGGCGCTCACCGGAGGCACCTACCTGCTCGCCGCGGTGCTCCTCGCCCTGCTGTCGGCCGGCGCGTTCGCCTACCGGACGGCCTGGTTCCGTCGGCACGTCGGGATCCTGTGGGACCTGGGCACCTTCTGGCCCCGGGCCGCGCACCCGTTCGCGCCTGCGAGCTACGCCGACCGCGCCGTGCCCGAACTGGTCGACCGGATCACCCAACTGGCCGAGCGACACACCGGGGTGCTGCTCTGCGGGCACAGCCACGGCTCGGTGTTACTGGCCCTCGCGGTGCTGCGGCTGCCCCCGCGGGTACGTCAGCGGGTCGCTCTGCTCACCTACGGGTCGCCGCTGGACCGGCTGTACGCCCGGCTGTTCCCGGCGTACCTCAACGAGGAGGTGCTGCGCGAGGTGGGGGATCGGGTCGGGTGGCGGTGGCTCAACCTGTGGCGGGACACCGACCCGGTCGGCGGTTGGATCTTCTTCGCGCACCGGCCCGGTGACCCGCCTCCGGACGCCGCCGACCCGGCTGGACGGGTCGACCGGCGTCTGCGCGACCCACGCGATCTGTTGTCCCCGCAAGGCGATCGGCCGCCGCCGGTCCGGGGCCACCATCCGGGCGAAGCCGACCCCGAGTTCCGGGCGGCGGTGCGCGACCTCGCCGGACGGCTCCGTGGCCCCGGCCGTACCTGAGCCGGCAACGGCGGACAAACCCGTCAGTGATTCTCCGGCAGCCGTTCCGACTCAGCGACCACCGTGCGTATCTTGCGCAGGGTGGCATCGGGGGCGTGCACCGCGGCACGCCACCGGTCGAGCGTCCGGCTCAGCGCCCGGACGAGGAACTGCAACTGGTTGACCTGCTCGCGCAGCAGCCCCAGCTCCGATCGAGCGCTCAACGCCTCGCTCTCCAACTCGGTGATCCGCATCTGTAGCGGTTGGACCAGGGTCAGAGCGGCCTCGGTGAGGGTGTCGGCTGCGTCCGCCTTGAACTTGCCCCGCTGCGCCACCACGGTGGCGATGGCAGCCAGGCCGGTGGTCCCGCCGAGAACGCCGAGCAGGCTGAGGAGCACCTGTACCCAGTGCGGTGCCTCGGGCGCCGGTGCGGAGATCACGTCACACCTCCCACGACCCGTCGGTGAGTCGAGCACTGGTGGCCCTTGGCCAGGCAGCGCAGATCGATCATGATTTGGGCGGCCCGCCAGAAGGACCCGGCCGGCACCGCGGCGATCAGCGACGCGGCAACGACGCCCTGCTGACCGGCGACCGCCACCAGCGCCACCGCGTACATGCCGGTGATGGTGCCGAGCACCAGGACGGACGCGAGTTCGATGCCGAGGCCGGTGGAGAGCTGACCGGGCCACAGGATGCCGAGCAGCCCGCCGAGGCCGACGATGACGAGCGCGACCTCCCAGCCGACCTGGACGGGTTCCGGCATGGACATCTGGACCGACGGCGGCCGGGCGTCCAGTGCGAGCAGCAGAATGCCGCAGATGGACGTCGCGACCAGAGCGGTCACCTCGAACGGCTGGGGCTTGGCCCGTGCTCGCAGATTTACCACGGCAACTCCCTGGTCGAGACCGGCGCCGTCCGTCCGCCGCGCGTGCGAACGGTGGGTGGTCGAGGAGATGAGCGACGTGCCGTCGTTGGCTACCGATATCTGCCTGTGTATCACCAATGACCAGTTGGCGTCCACCCGGTGTAACGTCGCATATCCGCAGGTCAGAACCTTTGTCGGTGGGCCGCGCGGCCGGCCGCCGGTCGATCAACGAACGAGCAGGGCGCGCAGTGCCCCGACCACCTCGGCCGGTGCCTCCTCGGCCATGAAGTGCCCGCAGGTGACCGTCTGGTGCGTCAGGTCCGGTGCCCATGCCCGCCACAGCCCTGCCGCGTCGTAGCCGAGCGCCGCGCCCCAGTCCTGCTGGAGCACGGTCACCGGCATCGTCAGCTGACGGCCCGCCGCCCGGTCGGCCGCGTCGTGGGCGACGTCCACGCCGGCGGACGCCCGGTAGTCGGCGACGATCGAGGTGACCGCGTTCCGGGACGCGCGCAGATACGCGGCGCGCACCTCCGCCGGCAGGGCCTCCGGGTCGCGGGTCCAGACGTCCAGGAAGTGACCGAAGAAGGCGTCCGGACTGGCACCGATCAGCTCCTCGGGCAGGCCGGGCGGCTGCGCCATCAGGTACAGGTGAAAGGCGACCGCGGCGGTGCTGCCGTGCAGCACGTCCCACATGTCGAGGGTGGGCAGCACGTCGAGCAGGGCGACCTGGCTGATCGCCGCCGGATGGTCGAGACCGGCCCGGAACGCGACCAGGGCGCCCCGGTCATGCCCGGCCAGCGCGAACCGTTCGTGGCCGAGCGCCCCGGCCAGCGCCACGACGTCGGCGGCCATGGTGCGCTTGGCGTACCCGTTGCCGTCGCTGTCCACGGGCTTGTCGCTGTCGCCGTAGCCCCGCAGGTCGGGGCAGATGACGGTGTGGTCGGCGGCCAGGTCGGCCGCGACGTGCCGCCACATGAGGTGCGTCTGCGGAAAACCGTGCAGCAGCACGATCGGCGGCCCGGAACCGCCCACGGCGGCGTTGAGCGTCACACCGTCGGCGACGGTGACGCGCCGGTAGTCGAATCCGTTGATCCTCGGGTCCACGGGAACCTTCCTTGTCGGAGAGGGGCGGCTCGGGCGGTGGCCCGTCGCCGTCGTACGTCGTCGAGCCTGCCCCGGGGAGATCAGCAGACGGTCAGCGTCGGATCAGTGCGGGCAGCCCGCCGTGGTCCGCGCCGCCACGCCTAGATTGGTGCCATGAGCAGGCAGCCGGCGGCACCTCTGGCGGTGAGCTTCGGTGTCCTCGGGCCGGTGACCGCCGCCACCGAGCGTGGCCCGGTCCCGCTGCGGGGGCACCGGCAGCGCCTGGTGCTGGCCCGGCTGTTGATCGCCCACGGCCGGGTGGTGCCGGTGGAACGTCTCGTCGACGACCTGTGGCCCATCGCGCCGGACGGCGCGGTGGGCGCGATCCGCACCTTCGTCGCCGACCTTCGCCGGGCCCTGGAACCTGATCGGCCGCCCCGGCAGCCGCCCCAAATCCTGGTCACCGAGGCACCGGGGTACGTGCTGCGGGCCGATCCGGACGCGGTGGACGCCGGTCGGTTCGAGGCGGCCGTCGGCGAGACCGGCCGGCTGTTGGCGGCGGGACGTCCCGCGCCGGCCCTGGCCGCACTGGACGCGGCACTCGGGCTGTGGCGCGGACCCGCGTACGCCGACTGCGCCAACGAGGCCTGGGCCGTCGCGGAGATCAACCGCCTGGACGAGCTGCGGATGCTCGCCGTCGAACGGCGGGCGGAGGCGCTGTTGGCGTTGGGGCGACCGGACGAGGCCGCCGCCGACCTGCCGGCCCACCTCGCCAGCAACCCGCTGCGCGAGGACGCCTGGCGGCTGCTCGCGGTGGCCCGGTACCGCGCCGGTCGGCAGGGCGACGCGCTGGCCGCGCTACGCGAGGCCCGGGACGTGGTGGTGGCCGAACTGGGTGTGGACCCGGGGCCCGAGCTGCGCCGGCTGGAAGCGGACATCCTGGCGCAGGCGCCGCACCTCACCCCGCCCCTCGCCGCCGCCGCCCCCCGGCGTC
>NZ_JAEVHM010000073.1 GCF_016802865.1 Micromonospora parastrephiae
AAGAATATGCACATCCGAAGAGCCGCGTACGTAGCTGTACATGTCCGATTGCTAGAAGAGTAGCGACATCGAAGAGCTCAGCGTACCGAGCTGTACACGTTCGATGTCAGGACGTACGAGCTGTACATCGACGATGCTCAGACGACGAGCTGTACATCGATCGATGCAGACGTACGTAGCTGTACATCGATCGATGCTCAGACGTACGTAGCTGTACATCGATCGATGCTCAGACGTACGTAGCTGTACATCGATCGATGGCTCAGACGTACGTAGCTGTACATCGATCGATGCTCAGACGTCCCGGGTCGGCACCGGCCGTTGGTCAGCCGACCAGGCCCGCCTTCAGCGCGGCGCCGATCCGCACCGCGCGGCGCGCGGTGAGCGCGCACGCGCCGAGCGCCACGGCGTCCGGGGCGATCTCCCCGTTGTTGCTGGTGTGCGAGGCGCCGTACGGGTTACCGGCGATGAACTGGCTGGTGTCGGTGTACGCGGGCGTGACCACGATGCCACCCCAGTGGTAGAAGACGTTGAAGAGCGAGGTCAGTGTCGTCTCCTGCCCGCCGTGCGCGGTGGCCGTCGAGGTGAAGGCGGAGTAGACCTTGTCGGCCAGCGCGCCCTGCGACCAGAGGGGACCGGTGGTGTCGATGAACTGCTTCAGCTGCGCGGCGACCATGCCGTACCGGGTGGCGCGCCGAAAAGCACCACGTCGGCCCAGGCCAGGTCGTCGACCATCGCCTCGGGCACGTCCTGGGTCTCCAGGTGGTGCGCCTGCCAGCCGGAGTTGGAGCGGATCGCCTCGTCCGGCGCCAGCTCGCGCACCTTACGCAGGCGCACCTCGGCGCCGGCGTCGCCGGCGGCCTCACACACCGCCTGCGCCATCTGGTAGGTGATGCCGGTGGCGCTGTAGTAGATCACCGCTACCTTGGTCTGGGCAGCCATCAGATGTTCCCCTTCTCGTCTGAGTCAGCTCCCGCGACTACCCGTGACCTGCGGCGACAAACGCCAGCGGGGCTCGCCCGCGCGTACGACGGGCTCAAGTTTTCCGCAAGTTCCCGGTCGTCTGGACCTCGCGACCGTCGCGGACGGCGATCCTGATGTCACCGGTGCCGACGGAAGCCATCCGCCGCCCCGCACCGAAAGCCTGAACGGGGGATCGCGCTCCGCCGGCAGCGTCGCTGGCGCAGCGCGATCAGGGGACCGCCCAGCCGACCACCGCGTCGCTCAGCGGACCAGGGCCGCCATCAACCGCTCCAGCTCCGCCGCCGGGTCGGCGGTGAGCCCGGTGTGCACGGGCCCCGTCTGGACCATCGTGCTGCGCGGGGCGGCCAACCAGTGGAAGCGTTCGCCGAGCCGCATCCGGGTCGCTGGCCCGTCGCCGGAACAGGTCCGGTCCCACGAGTCGAGCACCGCCGCCACCGCGGGCAGGTCGACGTCGGGCGCCAGCGCTCTGACCCGGTCGGCGTCCAGGTGGGTACGCGCGGCCAGGAAGTCACGCTGCTGGCAGTAGAGCAGCACCCCGACGTTGATCTGCTCGCCGCGCTCGATGCGGGGCACCAGCCGGATCAGCGCGTACTCGAAGGGATGCCTCACGCCACGCTCCCTGTCGGCAGCCAGTCCGCCGGCCGGGCGACCCGTCGGGACAGGTGCGCCACGTACGCGGCCCGCGCCTCGTCGGCGGAGTCGAAGTCGGCGGCGGTCAACCACTCCGCCGGCACCAGTGCCAGCACCTCGGTGAGCAGTTCCGGGGTGACCCGCGGGGCCAGCTCGGCGTCGGCCTCGGCGAGCCGGTCGGCGTACGGCGCGAGCACGTGATCGTCAGCCCGGTAGGCCCGGTGCACGGCGGCTTCGGCGCGGGGCCAGTTGTGGTGGAAGTACAGCGACGCCCCGTGGTCGATGAGCCACAGCTGCCGGTGCCACACCAGCAGGTTCGGGTTGCGCCAGCTCCGGTCGACGTTCTCCACGTACGCGTCGAACCACAGCACCCGCGACGCCAGCATCGGGTCGACGGGGTGCGCGACCGGGTCGAAGCCCAGCGCGCCGGGCAGGAAGTCCATCCCCAGGTTGGCGCCGCCGCTGTTGCGCAGCAGCTCCTGCACCTCCTGGTCGGGCTCGGCCCGCCCGATCACCGGGTCGATGTCGAGCACGACCAGCGGCGGCACGCGCAGCTCCAGCCGGCGGGCCAGCTCACCGCAGATCACCTCGGCGACGAGCGCCTTGGGCCCCTGCCCGGCGCCGGAGAACTTCGCCACGTACGTGCCGAGGTCGTCGGCCTCGACGACGCCCGGGAGCGAGCCACCCTCGCGCAGCGGGGTGACGTAGCGGATCGCGGTGACCTGGCGGAGCACGCCGCCCACCCTACTGTGATCTCCGATGGCGCCCGCCGAAAGTGCCGACACCTGGTCACCGCTGTCGCTCAAGGCCCCGTAGGAGCAGGGCGACCAGTCGCCGGGGGTCGTAGCGGGGGTCGGTGTCGCCGCCGATGCAGAGGTTGCCGATGCCGCGCATCAGTTCGAGCGCGCCCGTGCCGGGCGTGATCTCGCCGGCGTCGACGGCGGCGTCGAGCAACTGGGCGCACACGGGCACCAGGTGGTCGAGGAAGTAGGTGTGCAACGCGTCGAAGCCGCCGGTGTCCGACCGTAGCGCGTTGGCAAGCCCGTGTTTCGTGACCAGGAAGTCGATGAAGAGGTCAACCCACTGCTGGAGCGCGGCGAACGGGGAGTCGACGCTGGCCAGCAGCGCGGGGCCGGCGGCGGCGCAGGCCTCGACCTGGTGGCGGTAGACGGCGACGACGAGATCCGCCCTGGTCGGGAAGTGTCGGTAGATCGTTCCGATGCCGACCCCGGCCCGGGCCGCGATCTCCCGGATCGGGGCCTCGACGCCGGAGGTGACGAACACCGCGGCGGCGGCGGCGAGCAGCGCCTGCTGGTTGCGCACCGCGTCGGCCCGCTTCCCCCGGACCGGTGCCTCCCCGGGCAGGCTCGTAGCGGACACCACTGCTCTCCTCCCACCCGGCGGTCACCGCTCCCCATATTAGTGGAGCGGTGATCCGCTTCGAGCGTACCCGTCGGGTGTCAGTCGAGCTTGTCGCGCAGGTTGTCGACCTGCTGCTGGAGGCGGTCCACCGCGCCCTCGTTGTTGAGGAACGTGGTGAGGCCCGCGGCGAGGCCCAGGCCGATCAGCACCGCCAGGATGCTCAGTACCAGGCCACCGATGGCCACGCCCCGACCGGTCACCCCGGGCCGTTGGCTCATCTTCAGCCCGACGATGCCGAGGATGATCCCGATGATGCCCAGCACCAGTCCGAGCCAGGCCAGGATGGCGGTCAGCACGCTGAGCAGGCCGGCGACGCCGAAGACCAGAGCGAAGGTGGCGGCCGCGCTCGTCTTCGCGCTGGTGTCCCCCCGATGGGTCCGGGATCCGGCCGGTGCGCCGGCACCCCGGGCCGGCTCGCTTGCGGCGGTCATGAGACTCCCTTCCGCACGCGCGGCGCGCGTACTCCGGCGGGCCGCTTTCCCACGACGGCCACTGTTACGCCTCACGTTGGCACGATCTGTCGGTGGTGGGCCCTAGGCTGGCGGCCCGGTCACCGGAAAGGGGCGTGGCGATGCCTGCCGACCTCAGCGCGGCCGAAGCGCTGGCACTGCGGATGACCAGCCTGCTGCTGCACCCCCACCCGGGCAGCCAGCCCGGTGCCGTCGCCGAGGTGGTCGAGTGGTTCGGCGCGATGCAGGCTCAGGATCTGGCCAGCGGGCTGTGGTCGCTGGGCGCCCGACTGCCCGGGCGCGGCATGGCCGACGTGCAGGCGGCACTGGAGCGGCGCGAGGCGCTGCGCACCTGGCCGATGCGGGGCACCGTGCACCTCGTCCCACCGGCCGACGCGCGCTGGATGCTGGAGCTGACCGGCGTCCGCTCGCTGGCCGGCGCGGCGACCCGCCGGGCACAGCTCGGGCTCACCGAGGTCGACGCCGACCGGGCGTTGGACGTCCTCGGTGCCGCGTTGGCCGGGGGCGGCCGGCTCACCCGGGCGCAGTGCCTGGCCACCCTGCGGGAGGCCGGGCTGGGCACCGACGGCCAGCGCGGCTACCACCTGCTGTGGTATGCGAGTGTGCGCGGCGTGACCTGCGTGGCACCGAACATCGGCGCCGAGCAGACCTTCGCCCTGCTCGACGAGTGGGCGGCCAGCCCCCGCCGCCTGGAACGGGACGAGTCCCTCGCCGTGCTGGCCCACCGCTACGTCCGCGGGCACGGCCCGGTCACCGACCGCGAGTTCGCCGGCTGGACCGGCCTCACCCTGACCGACGCGCGGCGGGGCCTGGCCGCCGCCGGTGCCGCGCTGAGCACGGTGCGGGTCGACGGCGAGTCGATGTACGTCGACGCGGCGCTGGCCGACGCGCCGCGCGCCCCGGTCGACGAGATGCTGGTGCTGCCCGGCTTCGACGAGTACCTGCTGGGCTACCGGGACCGCACGCTGATGCTCGACCCCGCGTACCAGGCGGCCGTCGTGCCCGGCAACAACGGGATCTTCCAGGCCACCGTGGTCCACGCCGGCCGGGTCGTGGGCGTGTGGAAGCGCCGGATCGGCCGATCGGCGGTCACCGTCACGATCCAGCCGTTGGCGCCCCTGGCCGCCGCCGGGCGCGCCCGGGTGGAGCAGGCCCTGGGCCGGTACGCGGACTTCGTCGGGCTGCCGCCCCGCTTCGAGTGGCCGGCCTGACCGGGCGTCAGCCCTCGGACGGGCGCGCCGGTCGTGGCCGGGCCTCCGACAGCAGCGCGGCGATCCGGGCCACCCGCGGGTCCGCGCGGATCTGCGCCACGGTGGCCGGCAGCGGCAGTCGCCAGTTCGGATACTCGTCCACGGTGCCCGGCATGTTGGGCTGGCGTACCTCGCCCAGCACGTCGTAGAGGGAGACGCCGAGCAGCCGGGTCGGGCTGGCCGCGAGCGCCGCGTGCATCGCCACCACCGCCTCCTCGTCGTCCGGCGGCAGCTCGGTGTCCGGCAGCAGACCCTCGGCGCGCAGCATCGCCAGCAACCGCTGCCGCTCCTCGGCGGCTCGGGCCCGCTCCACGGCCGTGTCGGTGCTGAGCAGCTTCAACTCGTCGCGTACCCGCACGTGCTCGCCGGTCAGGAAACCGGGCGCGGTCGGCAGGTCGTGGGTGGAGATCGTGGCGAGCGCGTTGCGGGGCCACCGGCTGGGCGGGACGAAGTCGCCGTCGTCGTCGCGGGCGAACCACAGCACGGTCGAACCGAGCATGTTGCGCCCTCGTAGCCCCCGGGTCACCACCGGCTGGACGGTGCCCAGGTCCTCACCGACCACCACCGCGCCGGCCCGGTACGCCTCCAGGGCGAGGATGCCCAGCATCGCCTCGGCGTCGTAGCGCACGTAGGTGCCCTCGGCCGCGCCGGCGCCCGGCGGCACCCACCACAGCCGCCACAGCCCGGCGACGTGGTCGACCCGCAGGCCGCCGGCGTGCCGCAGGGTCCGCCGCAGCATGTCCCGGTACGCGGCGTACCCGGTGGCGGCGAGCCGGTCCGGTCGCCACGCGGCGAGCCCCCAGTCCTGCCCGAGCTGGTTGAAGTCGTCCGGTGGGGCGCCGACCCGTACGCCCTGCGCCAGCACGTCGGCGAGCTGCCAGCCGTCCGCGCCGCCCGGGTCGATACCGACGGCCAGGTCGTGCACCACGCCGACCGGCATCCCGGCCGCCCGGGCCGCCGCCGTGACCGCGTCGAGCTGCTCGTCGCACAGGTGTTGCAGCCAGGCGTGGAACGCCACCCGGTCGGCGAGCTGGCGGCGCTGCTCGGCGACCGCCGGCGCGTCGGGGTGGTGCAGCTCCGCCGGCCAGGCCCGCCAGTCGTTGCCGTGCCGCTCGGCCAGCGCGCACCAGGTGGCGAACGAGGCGAGCGCCGGGTCCGCGGCAAGGTCCACCGGCTGGGCGTACGGGTGCAGCAGCTCCAGGGCGTGGCGCTTGGCGGCCCACACCTCGTCGTAGTCGATCAGGTCGCCACGGTCGGGGCGGAGAGCGTCGACGACCGCCCGGGTCGCCGGTTCCGCCGCCCGGTACGCGGCGGTGTCACCGACCCGCAGGTAGAGCGGGTTGACGAAACGCCGGCTGGCCGGTGAGTACGGTGAGGCGGCCACCGGGTGCGACGGCCCGACCGCGTGCAGCGGGTTGAGCAGCACCAGCCCCGCGCCGTTGGCGCCGGCCCAGCCGGTGAACTCGGCGAGGTCGCCGAGGTCGCCCATGCCCCAGGAACGCTCCGAGCTGAGGGCGTAGAGCTGGAGCATCCAGCCCCAGGTGCGCGGTGGCACCGGCAGCCGCCGGGGCACCACGACGAGCGTCACCTCCCGCCCGGCGCAGGCCAGCCGGTGCCAGCCCAGCGGCAGGTCCCCCGGAAGCTCACCGTCGACCGGCCGCCGGGCACCGTTCTCCAGGGTCACCACGCCCGGGCCGGGCAGCGCCCGGGTGGCGCCGTGGGTGAGCACCACGGTCTGCGGCAGCGCGGCCCGGTCGACCGCGCGGGCGGCCGCGAGCGCGTCGGCGACGGCGGCCGGGCTGGTGGCGTCCACGCCGAGCAGGCCGAGGACGCCGACGACGGTTTCCGGCGCGACCTCGACGCGGCGGTGCCGCCAGTCCTCGTACCAGGTGGACACGCCGTGCGCGTTGGCCAGCGCGGCCAGTCGTCGATTCATCCGTCCCCCGCTTCACGACGCGACCTTCGACCACCTTGCCACGACCCGGCGCGCGCCGCAGGACACGACGGGGCCGGCGGGCGAAACCCGCCGGCCCCCACCACGGTGGACGCTGTCAGTCGGCGAGCGCGCCGGCGGCCCGGCCCTCGTGCAGCGTGAGGTTACGGCCGGTGGCCGGGTCGAACAGGTGGATCTTCTCCAGGTTGAACCAGACCCGGCGGGACTGCCCCTCGGCGACCGGGGACTCGGCGGACAGCCGGGTGACGAGGTTGCCGCCGGTACCGGCGAAGTCGGCCGCGCCCGCGTCGGCGGCCAACTCCTCCAGTTCGGCGGCGCTGGCCCGCTCCCCCTCCACGGTGAAGTAGACGTACTTGTCCGAGCCCATCGACTCGACGATCTCCGCGGGCGCCTCGAACTCCAGGCCCCGCCGGCGGGTGTCGTCGTCGACCAGCTCGGCGTCCTCGAAGTGCTCCGGTCGGATGCCGAGGATCAGCTCGCGGGGCGCGTCGGCCGCCTCCAGCTCCCGGCGGACCCGGTCGCCGAGCGGCACGTCGCCCAGGGCGGTGTGCAGCGCGCCGTCCTGCACGGCGGCGTGCAGGAAGTTCATCGACGGTGAGCCGATGAAGCCGGCCACGAAGAGGTTGCGCGGGTGGTCGTACAGCTCCTGTGGCGGGCCGACCTGCTGCACCGCGCCGCCCCGCATGATCACGACCCGGTCGCCGAGGGTCATCGCCTCTGTCTGGTCGTGGGTGACGTAGACGGTGGTGGTGCCGAGCTGCTTCTGCAACCGGGACACCACCGTGCGCATCTGCACCCGCAGCTTGGCGTCCAGGTTGGACAGCGGCTCGTCCATCAGGAACGCCTTGGGCTGGCGGACGATCGCCCGCCCCATCGCCACCCGCTGCCGCTGCCCACCGGAGAGATTGGCGGGCTTGCGGTCCAGCAGCGCCGTCAGCTCCAGGACCTTCGCCGCCTCGTCGACCTTCTGGTTGATGGTCTCCTTGTCCAGCTTCGCCAGCCGCAGGGGGAACGCCATGTTCTCCCGCACCGTCATGTTCGGGTAGAGCGCGTACGACTGGAACACCATGGCGATGTCCCGGTCCCGGGGGGCCTTGTCGTTGACCCGCTGGCCGCCGATGCGCAGTTCGCCGGAGCTGATGTCCTCCAGGCCGGCGATCATGTTGAGGGTGGTGGACTTGCCGCAGCCCGAGGGGCCGACCAGGATCACGAACTCGCCGTCGGCGATCTCCAGGTCGACGTCCTGCACGGCGACGGTCCCGTCCGGGAAACTCTTGCTCACCTTGTCGAGCACGATGTCAGCCATGACTACTCACCTATCCCTTGACTGCGCCGGAGGTCAGGCCGGACACGATGCGGCGCTGGAAGAAGAGGACGAACAGGATGATCGGAATGGTGATCACCACGGCGGCGGCGCAGATCGCCCCGGTGGGGTCCTCGAACTGCGACTCGCCGGTGAAGAACGACAGGGCGACCGGCACCGTACGGGCGCGCTCGGTGGAGGTCAGCGTGATGGCGAAGAGGAAGTCGTTCCAGCAGAAGATGAAGACCAGGATCGCGGTGGTGAACAGACCGGGCGCGGCCAGCGGGGCGATCACCCGGCGGAACGCCTGGCCCTGGGTGGCGCCGTCCATCTTCGCCGCCTTCTCCAGATCCCACGGGATCTGCTTGAAGAACGCCGACAGCGTGTAGATCGCCAGGGGCAGCGCGAAGGTGATGTACGGCAGGATCAACCCCGGCCAGGTGTCGAAGAGGCCGAGCTGCCGCTCGATCTCGAACAGCGGTGACACCAGCGACACCTGCGGGAACATCGCGATCAGCAGGGAGACGCCGACCAGCAGCCCCTTGCCGGGGAAGTCCAGCCGGCTGATCGCGTACGCGGCCATCGCGCCGAGCACCACCGCGATGAGCGTGGCGATCAGGGCGATGCCGATCGAGTTGATCAGTGCACGGACGAACTGGTCGGTGTCGAAGATCGTCCGGTAGTTGTCCAGCGTCCACTCCCGGGGGATGAACTTCCCGTCGGTGAGGGTGGCCGGCGTCTTGAACGACAACGAGGCGATCCACAGGACGGGGATCAGCGCGAAGACGACCACGAGGACGTCCAGCAGCCCCCAGCGCAGCTTTGCCCGCGTGGTGGTTTCGACAGCCATCTCAGCGCCTCTCCCCGTCGTCGCTGCCGGGGGCAGCGGTACCGAACAGCTTCACGAAGACGAAGGCGATGATCGCCACGGTGATGAAGATCAGCACCGACATCGTCGAGCCGATGCCGAGGTTCAGACCCCGGATCAGGTTGTTGTAGGCGAGCATCGACACCGACGAGGTCTCGTTGCCGCCAGCGGTCAACACGAAGATGTTGTCGAAGACGCGGAACGCGTCCAGGGTGCGGAACAGCAGCGCGACGAGGATCGCCGGCTTCATCACCGGCAGCATCACCTTGGTGAACTTCTGCCAGGCGGTCGCCCCGTCGGTGGAGGCGGCCTTGAGCAGGTCCTCGGGGACCAGTGCCAGCCCCGCCATCAGCAGCAGCGCCATGAACGGGGTGGTCTTCCAGATCTCGGCGAGCATGATGATCGCCAGCGAGCTGGCCCGCTCGGTGAGCGGCGCGCCGTCGCTGAAGAGGTTGGCCAGGTAGCCGGTGCCGGGCGTCCAGGCGTACCGCCAGGAGAACGCGGCGACCACCGTGACGATGCCGTACGGGATGAGCGCCGAGGTGCGTACGATGCCGCGCCCGACCAGCGCACGGTGCATGATCAGCGCCAACCCCATGCCGAGCACCAGCTCCACGGCCACGGTGACCACCGTGATCAGCATGGTCACCCCGAACGCGGTCCACCAGAACTCGTTGGTGAGCACGGTGACGTAGTTCTCCAGCCCGATGAACTCGCGCTGGTCGGGAAAGCGCAGGTCGTAGCGCTGCAACGACAGCCAGACCGAGTAGATGATCGGGTACGCGGTCACCGCGACCATCACCAGTGCGGCGGGCGCGCAGAGCAGCCAGCCCAGTTTGCGTTCGGCCTTCTTGTTCTCGCTCAGCGGCGTCTTGCGGCGGCCACCCCGTTGGGTGGGTACGGTGGCGGGCCGCTCCGCCTCAGCACTCACCTCGGCGCCAGCCGGCGTGGCGTTGATGCTCATGGCAGCACCCCCTTCGACTGGAGTGCGTCGGCGATCGCTCCGCGCAGCTCGTCGGCGGTCTGTTGCGGACGGATCGCGACGGCGGCGACAGGATCGCCGACATGACGGTGGAGATGCTCTGGTACGCGGGGGTCAGCGGCCGGGTGGCGGGCTCCTTCAGCTCCTCCAGGATGGTTTCCTTCATCGGGTACGCGTCGGCCATCTCCGGGTCGTCGAAGACCGCCTCGATGGTCGGCGGCACGCCGTCGTTGATGGCGGAGAACTTCTGGTGCTCGGCGCTGCGCAGGCACCGGGCCGCCTCGAAGGACAGCTCGGGGTGCCGGGAGAAGGAGCTGACCGCCAGGTTCACCCCGCCGATGGTGACCTTGCTGGGGGTGCCCTCGTCGACGCCGGGCACACGGGCCCAGCCGACCTGCTTGGCCAGCTCCGGGTTGGCCTCTTGCAGCGCCGGATAGACGAACGGCCAGTTCACCTGGAACGCGCCGGAGCCGGACTGGAACTCCAACCGGACCGGGTCCTCGGTGGCGTTGCTGAACGACGGCGAGGTCACGCCCGACGTGGCGAAGCGCTGCAACTGCTCCAGCGCCCGGACCGTGCCGTCGTCCATCACGGCCTTCTTGCCGTCGTCGGAGAGGATCTTTCCGCCGGCGCTCTCAGCCAGGGTGTTGTAGAGCACGACCAGGCCCTCGTACTGGGCGCCCATGGTGAGCACCTGGTACGGCTTGCCCTGGTCCTTGAGCTGCTGGGCCGCGCTGATCATCTGGTCCCAGGTGGTCGGCGGCTGCGGCACCAGGTCCTTGCGGTACCAGAGCAGTTGCACGTTGGTGTTCTTCGGCGCCGCGTAGAGCTTGTCCTCGTAGCGGGCGGTGTCCAGCGGCCCGGCGAGGGTGCCCTGCTCGACCTCGGCCTTGTCCTGGCCGGTCCACTCACGGATCCAGTCGGCGCTGGCGAACTCCTGGGTCCAGGTGACGTCCAGACCGAGGACGTCCATGCCGGTGTCCTCGGCGGCCAGTCGACGCACCATCTGCACCCGCTGGTCGTCGGCCTGACGCGGCAGAACCCGGTAGCTGATCTTGTACCGACCCTGGGCCTGCGCGTTGCAGTCGTCGACGACCTTCTGCAGGTTCTGCTCGGGCGGGTAGTACAGGTTGATCGTCGGCGTACCGCCGCCACCGTCGTCGGTGCCGCACGCGGCCAGCGGCGCGGCCAGTGCCAGCGCGGCAGCCGCCGCCCCGAGCCGGACAACCGGCCGACGCCGATGTCGAGCCGTTTCGGGGTCTGTCATCGCCCTCCCCCTCTCTTCGGCGAAAACCGGGGAGGGCATCCGTGCCCCGGCGCACGCGAGAGGTTTCCGAGCCTGTGAACTGCGGAAACGCTCCGGCCCGGATGCTCCGTGCGGCTACACTGCCCCACCTGCGAAGGTGCGAAACCTGGCTGCGGGCAACGTCAGCCCCGTGCCCTCGCCCAGGAGAGGAAGCGCTCGGTCATCCTGGCCGGCGGGTGGTCCGGGTGGAGCTGGGTGAGCTGGGTCGTCGCCTCGTGCATCAGGGTGCCGAGATAGACGAGCAGCGCCGTCCGGCTGGTCCGGTACTCGGTCAGCAGGGCGAGCTTGGCGGGCTGGCAGGGCCACTCCCCGCCGCAGTTGCGGCACCGCCACAGCGGGCGCATGGCGACGTGCGGGACGGGTGGACGGACCACCATCACAGCCACCGCATCGCGTGCCGCGCGTGCCGGTCGTCCAGCTCCATGAACCAGGCGAAGCGCTTCAGCACGACGTGCGGCGGTGGGCCGTCCGGTCGCGCCGCCAGGTCGCGGATCGCCGCGCCGGCCATCAGCAGCAGGAGGTGGACCAGCGTGGCCGTCTGGAGACCCGGCGGCGGGATCTCCCGAAAGGTCGGACAGGGCCAGGGCTCGCCGCACCCCTCGCAGTTCCACTCGGGAGCAGAGCCCAGGTGCCCCTGCGCGTAGTTCCGCACGTTCATGAACATCGCCACCCTCCATTCGCCCGCTTCGGCGGCGGACCCGCCGCCGGTGACAGTGTGGCGATGACACGACTACTGTCGATACGCACTCGCGTCATCCGCGCAGCTCAGCGGCCCAGGCGAGCAACCACGAAGGACACGCCGATCCAGGGTGAGTAGAGGTTGGGGAATTGATGGGGACCGTCACCGACTACGTGCTGGAGGAACTCCGCCTGTTCCGGGCGGGTTTCGGGCTCAGTCAGGACGACTTCGGCAAGGGCATCGGTTATTCGGGCTCGCACGTCAGCTCGGTGGAGACCGGCGGACGACCGCCCACGAAGGAGTACATGCGGGCGATCGACGTCCACCACCGGACCGGCGAGCGCTTCCAGCGAATGCTGGAGAGGTTGGCCCGGCTCGACGCCGAGCCGGCCTGGTTGCGCGAGTGGATCGAGTTCGAGCGGGAGGCGACCACGCTGCGCTGGTTCGAGCTGTCGTACGTGCCGGGCCTGTTGCAGACCGAGCGGTACGCCCGTGCCACGCTGGCCGGCGGGCGGTTCGATGCCGAGGACGTCGACCGCATCGTCGCCTCCCGGTTGGAGCGGCAGGCGATCCTGCAACGCCCGCGCCCGCCGCAGCTCATCGCCGTCCTGGACGAGGCGGTGCTCCGCCGGCCGGTGCTCGACCAGCCGGGGCTCATGATCGAGCAGTGCGAGCACCTGGCCCAGGTGGCGGCGGCGGAGCATATTCAGGTGCACGTCGTCCCGACGGATGCTGGGATGTACCTGGGGATGGGCGGCCAATTCATCATCGCCGAGATGCCCGACGGCGAGCGGGTGGCTTACGCCGACAACCAGCTCACCGCGCAGATCGTCGATGCGTCGGCCGACGTCGCTAAGCTGGCGAAGACCTGGGAGATCGTGCGGAACGAGGCGCTCCCCCGCCGGCAGTCAATCGAGCTGATCAAGGAAGTGGCGAAGTCATGGACATGCTGACCCCCCAGTGGCGGAAGTCGACCAGGTCCGGCGGCAACGGCGGAGCCTGCGTCGAGGTCGCCGACAACCTGCCGACCGTGGTGCTCGTACGCGACACCAAGGACCGCGACGGCGGCACCCTGCACGTCGACCCGGCGGCCTGGAAGGCGTTCGTCGGTTACGCCAAGCAGCACCGACCGTGATCGCACGCTTCAAGGATCTCTGCCTGGACGCCACGGACCCGCTCGCCCTGGGCGGCTTCTGGGCCCGGATGCTCGACGCCGACGTGGCCGACGCCGGTGACGGCGACACCCGGGTCGACCCCCGTTCCGCGCGCTCGGACGCCGAGTCGATCTGGGTGAACCGGGTGCCCGAGCCGCGGGTCGGCAAGACCCGCGTACACCTGGCTCTGCGCCTGGCCGGCGCGGACCCGGCGGTGCTGCTCGCGGACGGCGCCCGGCTCCTCGCCGAGCCGGCCGGCCAGGCCACCTGGTGGGTGCTGGCCGACCCGGAGGGCAACCCGTTCTGCGCGTTCCGAGCTCGGGAGGGCACCCGACCCGGCCCGTTCGAGTTGGTCGTCGACTCGGCCGACCCGGCCGCGCAGGCGACCTGGTGGGCCAGCGTGGTGGGTGGCACCGTCGAGCACGAGCCGGCCACCTCTTCCGTGCTCGGCGCGTCCGGGTTCCCGTGGGACTACTGGGTGTTCAACGCGGTGCCCGAACCCAAGACGGTCAAGAACCGGCTGCACTGGGACGTCGAGATGGTCGACCCGGAGCCCACCGCGCTGCTCCACGCGGGCGCGACCCTGCTGCGGGAGCCGATCGACAAGGACCACGACTGGTGGGTGCTGGCCGACCCGGAGGGCAACGAGTTCTGCGCCTTCGCGCCGCGTCCCACCGGGTGAACGACCGACTACCCAGCGCGGGCGGCGTCGGCTAGCGTTTTTCCCAGCACCGCAGCCAACGCGTTCGCCGCCGCCGTCGACACGCCTCCGGCCGACCCCAGCCTGCCCGATCGGTTGGTAATCGCGGGAACGTCCCACCGCCGCTCCCCCGGTTCGGCAGGATCGTCCCAACGAGGAGGTGCCGTCGTGCAGGACACCCGCGCTCTCGCCCTGACGTTCGAGGTGAGCGGCCTGCCACCGGTCAAGACCGAAGCGTTGTCCATCTTCGCCGCCGGGCACCGGCAGGCGACGAGGGTCCGCACCCTGCTCCAGGCCGCCCTGACGGCGGCCCAGCGCACCGGCTGGACGCCGCTGCCCGGGCCCATCGAGGTGGACCTGGTGCTGCGCTGCCCGCCCGGGCACCGCACGTCCGACGCCAGCACCCTGCTCGGCGGCGTCTGCGCGGTGTTGCAGGACAAGAAGCGCGTGTCGAGCATCGGCCTGACCCACCTCGGCGTCCTGGTGGACGTCGCCCTCTACGACGACGACCGGCAGATTCGCCGATTGTCGTACCACGAGGAGCCGGCGGAGGACTTCTCGTACCAGGTGCGGGTCGCCGCCGTACCGTCCGGGGTTTGACCGACGGCCGCGGTGGGGTATCGCGGTCGCCGACGAAGGGAGCACCGATGTCGGAGCCACATGTCACGCTCGACCCGCGCGGGCTCGACCCCGTGCAGCAGAAGCTGCGCGGCCCGCTGGAGGACCAGCTGACCTCGGCGCTCCAGGCGGCCATCGACCGGGTGCGCGCCGACTACGGCGGCGAGCCGGTCGAGCAGGTCTGCCAGCGACTGCTGGACGAGACCCGCTCCGGCTTGCATCCCGACATCGCGGCCGGCTTCAACCCCGACATGGACGAGTTCTGCCGGGTCGCCGTGGCGATCGTCCGCGGCGACGCGTCCTGAGCCGGAGCGTCGCCGCCGGCGGAGATCAGTACCGGCCGAGCTGCGCGTACGGGCTGAGCACGATGCGCGGCGACATCGTCGGGTCCAGCCAGTTGAGCACGTCGAGCAGGTTGTCGTGGGCGAGCGACACGCAGCCGGCGGTGGCGTTGCCGGCGCTGGTGCTGAACTGGTGCAGGAAGATGCCGCTGCCCGCGTTCGGCACCGGCGTCGGCGCGTTCGGCGGCATGTTGTAGGTGATCACCGCGAAGTGCGTGTACGCGGGCACCTCCTGCCACAGGGCCTCGCTGTAGCCGCCCGGGTTGGTCGAGCTGTGCTGGAAGGTGTTGTACCGCGATGACGACGGGTTCTCGTTCCACCAGTCGCCACTGACCACCCGGTGGTACGGATACCGCACGCCGGGGTTCGCGGCGATGCCGTACATGGTGGGGCCGATCGAGTAGACGCCGGTGGGGGTGGTCGGCACGCCCTCCACGTGGTTGTCGCTGAAACCCTTGGAGCCGATCCGGGCGGGCAACGACGCCGAGGCCGGCTGCCAGCGGCCCCTGACCCGCACGTACGCCTCAAGGGTGGCGTAGGTGGTGGTGTAGCTGGTGCTGTGGACGACGATCACCTGCTTGGTCTGCGTCGGCAGGGTCGTCAGGCCGGCGGCCAGGTTGCGGCGCGGTGTGGTCGGCCGGGTGGAGTGGGGCACCGGCGCGGTGCCCCAGGCCGGTGCCGGGCGCGTCGCGCCGAGCGCGGGTGCGGTCGGGGCGATCAGGGCCGGTGCGGCCAGGCCCGCAGCAGTGCCGACCAGGAGGGATCTGCGCTTCATTCCGTCATCCTGACAGTCGACCCGGCGCACGGTCTGCCCCGCTCGCCGGGGATGGTCGATATCTGGGCCGGGTCAGGACCGGGTCCGCAACTACCCGGCCCTGACCCTCGGCTGTCCGGCATGGGAGCGGGCAGCTCCGGTACCGCGCCGCGCGGGCGTGGCACGCCGCCACGCGCGTAACGGGAGAGCCGACCGCCGCGCACTCAGCTCCACGGTGCCCACCCGCCGAACGCCGCCGCGCCCCCGGCACACCCCGAAGGGCCGTGAGCGCCGGCCCAGGTTAGGTGGGCTCAGACGGGCCGGACAAGCCATGTCGGACGATCGACGGCGTGACTGATCTCAAGGTGAAAATCGGGCATGTCGGCGTAACGAGACCATGATCGCTGACGCTGTTCGGGTTCGTACGGTCAGAAGTGCCGCAGCAGGTCGCGGAACGCGGCGAGCCGCAGCACCCCGGCGTCGGTCGGGTCCAGTTCGTCGTCCTCCAGCACCCACGTGTTCTCGTTCGGAATGAACACCGCGTTCAGCCCGGCCGCCCGCGCCGGCAGGATGTCGGACCTCGGGGAGTTACCGATCATCCAAGCGTTGGCGGGCGTGAAGCCGTGCTCCCGGATCAGCCACCGGTACGTGTCGACGTCCTTCTCCGCGACGATGTGCGCCGCCCGGAAGTGGTGCAGCAGGCCGCAGGCGTCCAGCTTGCGCTGCTGCTCGACCTGGTCCCCCTTGGTCAGCAGCAGCAGCTCGTGCCGGCCGGCCAGCTCGTCGAGCGCGTCGGCCACTCCGGGCATCAGCTCCACCCGGTGCTCGACCAGGGCCAGCGCCAGCCGGTCGATGTCCTGACGTTCGGCGTCGGTCGCCGGTCGCTCACGCAGCCGCTCCAGGCACTCCGCGAGGCTTCGCAGGAAGACCTTGCTGCCGTAACCGTGCGCCGTCGTGTTGGCGCGCTCGATGTCGTCGAGGACGGCCCGCAGTTGCGCCCGGTCCAGAGTGGGGTGGTCGAGCCATTCCAGGAAGTCGTCGATCACCCGCTCGAAGACGACGTTGTTCTCCCACAGGGTGTCGTCCGCGTCGAAGATCAGCACCTGCGCCCGACGACGGGCCGTCCCGTCCACCGTCATACCGCCCCCCTCGCGATCATGCTCGCCGCGGTCCGGAACTCTAGGGCATGTCACCCGACGCACCCAGTGGGTTTCCGCCCGCCGGGCAGGGCCACCGCAGCAGCCTCTCCGCGATCATCGCTTCGCGTTCCTCCTGCCCCTCGGGTCGCAGCCGGCCGCCCCGGGTGAGCATCACCACGCCGTGCAGCAGGCTCCAGCCCACCTCGGCGAGGGTGTCCAGGTCGCGCCCCTCGGCAAGCGGGGCCAGGGCCGCCCGCAGCTCGGTGAAGACCGCCCGCGGCGCGGCCGGAACGCCATCGACGCCGAGGGCCAGGTCGGGGGTCAGCGCGAGCATCGCGTCATAGACCTCCGGATTGGCGTACGCGAAGTCGAGGTACGCGGCCGCGACCGCCGGCCAGGCGCCCTCGGGTTCGTCGGTGCTCTCCGCGTGCGCCTCCGCCAGGTCAGCGGCCAGGTCGGCGAAGGCGCACACGGCGACGGCGGCGAGCAGCGCCTCCAGATCGGCGAAGTGCCGGTAGATGTCGCCGAGGTCGATCTCGGCCCGCTCGGCCAGCCGGCGGGTGCTCACCCCCGCCCAGCCCTCCGTCTCGGCCAGCTCTCGCGCGACCGTGACGATGAGGTCGCGCCGGTCCTGTTCGGTGGCCTTCTCGGCAGGTCCGGGCACGCACCCGAGCGTAAGGGCGAACACGCGCCGCAGTCGTCCGGTGACGGATTGGTGACTGTCGGCGCGGGTGGCCCGAGCGGCCCACACGTGCCACCCCCGTGCCCGCCGGGGCTACGGCGGATCACTCAGCGCCGGTCTCGTCAGCGGGTCGGGGATCGCGTAATTCAGCGACGATCGCTGCCGCCATCGCCGCCGCCACCGAGGCGACGACCCGTCGATAGTGCGAGCGATGCTTCGCCAGCCAGTACTGCTTGATGACGCTCACGAGGGCGGCGGTCACCTCCTCGCCGGGACGCGACAACGCGGCACCGATGCGGTTCGCCCAGGCGGGGTTCGCGAGTCCTTCCCTCACCAGGCGTTCAATGGTTTCGAAGTCGAGGACGTCCAGCCGTCGGAACTCCGCGTGCCCGTGCTCCCCGAGAGTTGCCGCCAGGACCGCGCCGACCCGCTCCTCCAGGGAGCTCAGTAGCCGCGTCGCAACTACGGCGGACTCGTCTCCGTCGACGCCGACAATCGTCCTGGCGATAGCGCTGACCCATGCCGCCCAGTCGCCGGCCGGCCGGGGCCAGGTCTCGGCGATCGAGGCATCGACGCCTGCCCGTCGAATGTACGGCCGCAGGAAGGCCAGGTCGAACTGGGTGAACGAGGAGATGAAGTCGTTGAAGGCCGGCTCCCACCCGAAGATGGCAGCGTCGCCGGGCTCAAGGTCGGGCACCGTCTCGCCGAGTGCCTCCAGCCGGGCCACCGCCGCGGCCACCTCGTCGACGTCGTGAAACCCCGGCCCGTCCGCCCAGGCCAACCGGTAGGCGTCGAGCGCGTACGCTCGCGCCTCGTCGGGACGACCGAGGAGAACCAGGCTGTCGGCAACGTATCCCGGCTCGCGCCACCACGGCTCCAGCCGCTCCTCGATCGCCCTGGCCTCGTCGAGGACCTGCGCCGCCTCGGGTCGACGCAACATGGCCGACGCCCAGGCCACGAGCGCCATGCTGTGTGGACATCCCGCGTCGCGACAGAGCCGCACCGCCTCGCTCGCCGCGTCCAGGGCGATCTCCGGCTTGCCCGCCCGCTTTGCGAGGTGGAATCGCAGATTGAGCAGGTCGAGCCGGTAGTAGATGGACCGAACATTCTCCTCGGCACGTGCGAGGTCGTCGAAGGTGAGGGTTCCCAACCGCAGCCGTAGGCGGAGGTCCAGGTGGTCGAGAAGACTGGCGAAATTGCGGTCGTAGGGATTTTCGGGCAGGGCCCTCGCCTCAGCCAGGAGCGCCGCCGCCCTGTCCGGATCACCCAGCCTGAGCGCCTCCGCGGCCCGCCGCGCGGAAATTCGCGCCCTGTCTCCCCCGTCCTCACCCGTCGCCTTCAAAAGCTGCTCCAGCAGCCCGAGAGCCCGCGCGGTACGGGCAAAACGGCCCACCTCGCTCATGTGATGCGCGATGTTGGAGATATGTATACCGACCGATATCGCGTGGCGCTGCGCCAGCGCTTCCACGACCGACTTCTCGTGGTGGGCGAGCGCCTCGGTCATGTTGCCGAGAGCCGCATAGGCTTCGATGAGACACTGCCGAAACCAGTTGCCGGGCACGTCACCCAACGGTTCCAGGAGTTCGACGACGGTCGAGAACGCGCCGAGATCGAGTAGCTGGAAGAAATGCCCTCCCATGCCCCGCAGTGCCGCCTCGATGTCACAGGCGTCGACCAGGGCCCGGAAAGCGGTGATCGCGGGCGCGAGGTCCTCGACCGTGCGCACCTCCGCCGGCGGATGCCACGTGGCGAAGTGGTCGACGATCCGGTTGGACACGTCCAGCCGGCCATCGGCGTCGATGCCCTCGTGCGCGGCGGCTCGGATCACGGGGTGGAGGTCGTACCTGTTGGTCACCCGATCCCACCACAGAAGCCCTCGGTCTTCGAGGTCCCGCAGTGCGTTTTCCAGCTCCACCAGGGCGAGCCGTGTCGCGCGGGAGGCGGACCATCCGCTCAACGCGTCCGCCTGCGCACGGTCGGCGGCCTCCACCAGGTCGCGGGCTTGAGCGTCCCACCGGTCCCGCTCCGCGAGGGCGGCCGCACGCTCCGGCCCGGGTGGCATCCACGTCAGCCGCGGACGGGGTCCGAGCGAGCTGAGGTCGGGAGGGTGACGTCGGGGCTTGGCCGGCAGAAACGGGTTGAGGTCCTGAACGAGGCTCCAGTCGGCTGCGCTGGACAGGGCGGACAGGTACCGCAGAACCCGGGCGCTTCCCTGGTCCAGGTTCTTGAGTGCGGCGGCCACGACGTGCGCGCGCCGGTGCACGAACTCCAGCTCGGAAAGCCGGAAGCTGCCTCCTTGCCGCGGGTCGTTGCTCCAGGCGTCGAAGTCGCCCGGCGCCCGGCGGTAGTTGTTCACCAGCCCGACGACGATCTCGATGACCAGCGGGTGGTAGTCGAGCTTGCTGAAGAAGCGGGCCACCGCCTCCGGGTTACCGGTGACACCGAGCCCTGCGACGAGCGCGACGGTCGAGTCGGGATCGAGCCCGCCGAGCTTCTGCACGGTGACGCCGGGGCTGGGGCGGCCCGCGAGATCGAGCAGCGCATCGGGCGTCAGGCGGGTGGTGATCAGAATGCGCGACGGGCCGGCGTACGAGAGCCGGGTCAGAAGGTCGTAGGCCGCGACGTCGACGATGGCGTTGGGCCGGTTGTGTCCGCTGCGGGCCACGTCCTCGTCGGTCACCTTCGAGGGATCCAGCTGGTGGTACGCCTGCGTGAGTCGTTCCACCCCGTCAAGGACCAGAAGGTAGGGCGTCGACCCCAGCACGTCCTCGACCGCCGTGATGAGCTGGCTCGACGTCAGGGTGGAGGTGTCACGCTCGGGCCGGGCGTACGCGAGGAACTCCACGAGGAAGTGCGTAACCGACGACGACCCCTCGTAGAAGCTCCACCAGAACCGGCCGGCCCAGGACGGGGCGGCAGCGACGGCGCTACCCGTCAACCAGGTCCAGGCCAGCGCCGACTTGCCTGTTCCGCCGATGGCCTCAAGCACCCGTAACGGGCCGCCCACACCGCCACACCAGTCGTCGATGTCGGCGAGCTCTCCGGCCCGGCCGATGAAATGTGCCGCACCCGTGTAACTGGGAAAGGCAACCAGTTTCGGAGCGCGACGCGCGGCAGGACCTTCGGTCGCGGCCCACGATTCGGAATTGACGAGGCTGTCCCGTTCACGCATGAGGGAAACCGCAAGGTCCGCCCGGAAGTCGCCGATATCCCCGAAACGATCAAGCGTGTGTTTGGACGACACTCGGTCGACGAACGTCCGCACCGCCAGCCGGTCCTCATCGGAGCGATCGAGTTCCTTCGGTGGCCAAGGATGATCCGGGTCGACCACGTACGCGAGCACCCGCAGTCCGCCGTCGTTGGCCCAGTCGTACTCGATCTCGGTGTACGACCTCGTCTCGCCCGGCGGCCGCGAGCCGTACCGGTGCCCGATCAGGAGCAACAGCACGTCGCTGCTCGCCACGCCCTCGCGGCAGACCTCCAGCGGCGGGGGCGACTGGGCGCCGAAGTCCTCCATGTAAATCGGCTCGAATCCGACCCGGGGAGCCATCTGGATGGCTGCGCTTCGGTATCGACTCAGGTAACCCTGGGCGCTGCTGATGAACAACCGCGGTCGCCGGCCTGCCATATCGGCAACGGTAGTTGGTGTGCCAACCCGCCAGTCAGCGTGGTTTCAGTCCGAAGTTCCGGAAATCCGGTGGACCAGGCCACCCGTCCGGATCGTTTCGGGTGTCCCGACAATGACCCGCGGCCGGTCTTCAGAAGGCACCCAGCAGCCAATCGGGCTGCGGATTCAGCGACGCGAAGAGATCCCGCGGTGCGTGAGTCAGCGGCGCAGGGTGAGGATCAGGTCGGCGACCAGGGCGGTCCAGCCGGTCTGGTGCCAGGCGCCCAGCCCCGCGCCGTTGTCGCCGTGGAAGTACTCGGGAAAGGCGACCAGGTCCCGCCAGTCGGGGTGGGTCTGGAAGATCCGGCACGCGCCGTAGATTGGCCGCCGCCCCCAGTCGTCCTGGGTGAACAGCGAGATCAGTCGGGCGGACAGGTCGTCGGCGATCTCGTCCAGCGTGCGCTTCACCCCGGAGCGGGTCGGGTACTCCACCTGGAGGTCGTCGCCGAAGAACGCCGCGTAGTCGCGCAGGGCGCTGATCAGGAGGAAGTTCGTCGGCATCCAGATCGGCCCCCGCCAGTTCGAGTTGCCACCGAACAGGCCGCTGGTCGACTCGGCCGGCTCGTAGCCGACGGAGAACTCCTGCCCGCCGAGGGTGACCGAGAACGGTTTGTCCAGGTGCGCGCGCGACAGCGTGCGCAGGCCGAAATCGGACAGGAACTCGTCGGGGTCGAGCATCCGGGCGAGCAGCCGCACCACCTGCTCCGGGCCGACCATGGACAGCAGCCGCTGCTGGCGGCCGTCGGGGCCGAGCCGGCGGGTGCCGATCACCTGGGCGTACTCGGGGCGGTTGGTGAGGAACCAGCGCAGCCGGGCACCCAACTCCGGCAGGCGGTGCAGGGTCTTCGCGGTCAGCCGGGTGGTGGCGGCCAGCGGGAGCAGCCCGACCACCGAGCGGACCTTCAGCGGCACCTTCGTGCCGTCGGCGAGACGCAGCACGTCGTAGAAGAAGGCGTCCTCGTCGTCCCAGAGCCCCTGCTCGTACGCGGCGGCGGCGATGTACGCGAAGTGCTCGAAGAACTTGGTGGCGGTGTCCACCCAGGTCCGGTCGTGTTCGGCCAGCGCGATCGCCATGTCCAGCAGGTTGAGCGCGTACATGGCCATCCAGCCGGTGCCGTCGGACTGCTCCAGCACACCGGCCACCGGCAGTGCCGCCGACCGGTCGAACGGCCCGACGTTGTCCAGTCCGAGGAAACCGCCCTCGAAGACGTTGTTGCCGCCGGTGTCCTTGCGGTTGACCCACCAGGTGAAGTTGAGCAGCAGCTTGTGCATCACCCGGGCCAGGAACTCGAAGTCCCGGCCGCCGTCGATCTCGAACACCTTGAGCGCCGCCCAGGCGTGCACCGGCGGGTTCACGTCGCCGAACGCCCACTCGTACGCCGGGATCTGCCCGTTGGGGTGCAGGTACCACTCGCGCAGCAGGAGCAGCAGTTGGTCCTTGGCGAAGCCGGGGTCGACGCGGGCGATGCTCACGCAGTGGAAGGCCAGGTCCCAGGCCGCGTACCAGGGGTACTCCCACGGGTCGGGCATGGAGATCACGTCGAAGCTGGTCATGTGCCACCAGGCGCTGTTGCGCCCGTGCCGGCGCCCGGCCGGCGGTGGCGACGAGCCCGGATCGCCCTCCAGCCAGCGCTTGACGTCGAAGTGGTAGAACTGCTTGCCCCACATCAGCCCGGCGATGGCCTGCCGGGCGACGAGCGCCTCGTCGGGCGTGGCGGTCGGCGGGATCACGTTGGCGAAGAACCGGTTCGCCTCGGCCCGCCGGGCCCACACCACCGCCTCGAACCCTTCCCCGAGGTCGGCCGGGGGTGGCGGGGCGGCAGCCGGCGGCGATGCGGTCCGGGTCAGCCGCAACCGGATCTGGCGCTGCCCGCCGGCCGGCACGTCGAGCACGTAGTGCAGCGCGCCCTTGGTGCCCTCCCGAGCCGGATTGACGGTGGCCGCGCCGTTGACCACGTGGTCGTTGATGCCGTCCTTCGGGTACGGGGACCGGCCGGGCAGCCCCCAGAGGCGCTCGGCGTTGGTGTCGTTGTCGCAGAGCAGGGGCACCGGGCCGCCGTCGCCCTCCAGCAGCAACTGGCCGAACACCCGGTGCTCGCCGATCAGCCGGGTGCCCTCGCCGGTCAACCGGGGAATCCGGTCGCCGCCGGGCAGACCCCACGACCAGGTGTTGCGGAACCACAGGGTGGGCAGCACGTGCAGAGTCGCGGCCCGATCCCCCCGGTTGGCCACGGTGACCACCATGCACAGGTCGGTCGGGGACGCCTTGGCGTAGTCGACGGTCACCGCCCAGTACCGGTCGTCGTCGAAGATCCCGGTGTCGACCAGCTCGTACTCGGTGTCGTCCCGGCCGCGTAGCGCGTTCACCGCGACGAGTTCGTCGTACGGGAAGGCGGCCTGCGGGTAGTGGTAGCGCCAGCGCATCCAGGAGTGGGTGGGCGTGGAGTCCTCGTACCACCAGTACTCCTTGACGTCCTCGCCGTGGTTGCCGCCGTCGCCGCCGAGGCCGAACATCCGCTCCTTGAGGATGGGGTCCCTGCCGTTCCACAGCGCGAGGGCGAACGCGAAGGTCTGCCGGTCGTCGCAGACGCCCGCCATCCCGTCTTCATTCCACCGGTAGGCTCTGGACCGCGCGTGGTCGTGCGGGAAGTAGTCCCAGGCCGTACCGTGCTCGCTGTAGTCCTCACGTACCGTCCCCCACGCCCGTTCGGACAGATAGGGACCCCATGCGCGCCAATCCTGCCCACCCGAGTCGGCCTGGGCGAGCCGGAGCCGCTCGGGGTCGGGTGGCGAGGCGTCGGAGGACGAACGGTCAGTGATCACCTGCACATCTTTGACGCCGCCGCGGTACTTGACCACAGCGGCCATTCTCGTCGTGGCGTGTTACACCCCGCCGCCGGTGGAGGAAAGTTGATCGACATTCGGTTCGGCCCGCAGGTGTGCGGCGATCTGGGCAGCGCGGCGAGCCGGGAATGGCTGGTGCCCGACGGTGTCGGCGGGTACGCGATGGGCACTGTCGGCGGGTTGCGGACCCGCCGCTACCACGGTCTGCTGGTGGTGCCCGGCGAAACCCCGGCGTCCCGCCACGTGGGACTGGTCAGCCTGGACCCGGCGGTCACCCTGCCGTCCGGCGCGCGGGTGCGGCTCGGGGCGCACGAGTGGTCCTCCGGCGTCGTGGACCCGCGCGGCTTCGAGCTGTTGGAGCGCTTCGACCTGGTCGACGGCCTGCCCCGCTGGCGGTGGCGGATCGGCGCGGTCGTGATCGAACGGGAGCTGGCCATGCTGCCGGGCCGCTCCTGCGTGGCGGTCGTGCACCGGCTGGTCGCCGGCGGGCCGGTCCGGTTGGAGCTGTCCGCCGCCTGCACCTGGCGCGACGCGCACGGCGAACGGCGCGCCGACGGCCCGACGCCCCAGGTCGAGGCGGTGGCCGACGGCGCGGTGGTCGAGGGGGCGTACCGGCTGGCCGGGCCGGGCTGGGCACCGGAGGGGCAGTGGTGGCTGGGCGTGCACCACCGCGAGGAGGCCAACCGGGGTCTGCACCCCGACGAGGATCTCTGGTACGCGGGCCGCTTCGCCGGTGAGCTGGAACGCCCCGGCGACACGGTGTCGGTACGGGCCTGGGCGGGCCGGCTCGACGAGGAGCCTCCGCCCGCCGCGGAGATCGTGGCGACGGCCCGGCGACGCAACCGGCAGGTGGTGGCGACGGCGAAGCCCGCCGACGCGGTGGAGGCGACCCTCGCGCTGGCCGCGGACGCGTTCGTGGTGCGTCCCGGTGGCAGGGCGGTCGACGTGGTGGCCGGGTACCCGTGGTTCGGCGCCTGGTCGCGGGACACGATGATCTCGTACGAGGGTCTGTTCCTCTGCACGGGTCGCGCCGACGAGGGGCGGGAGCTGCTGCGGGCGTACGCGGCGACGCTGTCCGAGGGGATGCTGGCCAACACGGCCGACACCGGGCGGGTGGAGTACAACACCGTCGACGGCACGCTGTGGTTCCTGCACGCGGTGAGCCGACACGTCACCGTCACCGGCGACACCGACCTCGGCGACGAGTTGCTGCCCGCGCTGCGTACGGTCGTCGACGCCCACCTGGCCGGCACCCGCTACGGGATCGCCGTCGACCCGGCCGACGGGCTGCTCACCCAGGGCGCTCCGGGCACCGCGCTGACCTGGATGGACGCCCGGGTGTACGGGGTGCCGGTCACCCCGCGTACCGGCAAGCCGGTCGAGGTCAACGCGCTGTGGATCAACGGGCTGGCCGGGCTCGCCGAGCTGACCGAGCTGGCCGGGCAGGACGCGGCCGAGCTGTGGCGGCGGCACTCGCAGGCGACCGCCTCGTTCCGGGACCGTTTCCCGGCCCCGACGGGCTGGCTGCATGACGTGCTGGACGCGCCGGCGCCGGCGTACCCGCTGGGTGGCGCCGCCCTGCACGACGACGACGCGCTGCGCCCCAACCAGTTGCTGGCGTGGTCGTTGCCGTTCGCACCGCTGGAGCCCGACGAGCAGACGCTGCGCCGGGTCGCGGCGGGGCTGCTCACCCCGCTCGGGCCGCGCAGTCTCGCCCCGGATTCGCCGGAGTTCGTGGGCCGGCACCGGGGTGGTCCCGCCGAGCGCGACGGCGGCTACCACCAGGGAACGGTGTGGCCGTGGCTGCTCGGTCCGTACGTGGACGCCTGCCACCGGGGCAAGATGTCGGTCGATGACGTGTTCATCGGGATTGAGGCCCATCTGACCGAATATGGGCTAGGCTCGGTAAGCGAGACGGCCGACGGCCTCGCGCCGCACTCCGCGACCGGCTGCCCCTTCCAGGCGTGGTCGGTGGCCGAGCTGCTGCGGGTGCGCCGAAAGGGCCAGTAGCGCTTTACACGACCGCAACGGCGGTGTCTCCGCAGGTTATCTCGATCCCGGCAGGATAGGCCCCGATCCAGACGCGACGGCGACATCGGCTCCGGTGTCGGTCGGCGCGCGCCCGGGGACAACTCAAAGGGGGCCGCATGTCACCCGACGCCCACGTGATCGACATCCACCCCGCCCGGCACCTGCGGGTGCTGATGCTCTCCTGGGAGTACCCGCCGGTGCTCGTCGGCGGCCTCGGCCGACACGTCCACGCCCTCTCCGTCGCCCTCGCCACCGCCGGCCACGACGTCACCGTCGTCACCCGCCACAGCGACGGCGCACCCCTGGAGGAATACGCCGACGGCGTCCGCATCCTGCGCGCCCCCGAAGACC
>NZ_JAEVHM010000074.1 GCF_016802865.1 Micromonospora parastrephiae
TGGCCGCTGCAGCGGGTCCGCGCCGAGTACGCCGACCGGCCGTTCCGCGCTCCCGAGGCGGACCCGTCTCGTCGACCTCGGTCTGGGCCCCCGCGAGATCGGGGCGGCCGTGCGCGCCGGTGCCCTGGTGCGGCTGGCCGACACGGTGGTGCTGCTGCCCGATGCGCTCGACGACGCGGTCCGGGTGTTGGCCGGGCTGCCGCAGCCGTTCACCCTCTCCGCGGCCCGGCAGGCGTTGGACACCACACGCCGTGTGGCGGTGCCGCTGCTGGAGCTGCTGGACCGCCGGGGCGCGACCCGTCGCCTGCCCGACGACGCGCGGATCGTCGTTTCCTGAGCGCCACTGCCGGTGTCCACCGCCCGAGGGCTGTTCGGCGTGGCGGTGGTGCCGGGCCAACCGGCCTCCGGTTCGGCGGTGGTCACCTACGGTGACGCCATGGACCCTTCGGCGGTCTGGCGGGACCGGCAGCACCGGTGGCGGATCGAGGCGTACCGCGCGCCGGACCTGCGCTTCGCCATCTACGCCACCAGCGGCCCCACCGAGTCGGCGCCGCTCTGGCTGTTCGGCATGTCGGCGCTGGCCCGCTGGCTGATGACCCACGCCATCTCGCTGGACGACCTGGAGGTCGACTGAGCGTCGGACGGCCGGAAACCGGGCCGCGGCCGGCTCGGCTGCGGTTGAGTGACCTCAGGCGGCAGAAGGGGAAGTACGCGATGGGCGGTCAACTCGGGCAGTTGGCGCTGGTGGCCGTCCTGGTGCTGGTCAACGCCGCGCTCTCCGGCAGCGAGATGGCGCTGGTGACGCTGCGCGAGGGGCAGTTGCGCCGGCTGGGCCGGCGGTCCCGCTCGGGTGACCGCCTGGTGCGGCTCTCCCGCGACCCGAACCGCTACCTGGCCACCATCCAGCTCGGCATCACTCTGGCCGGTTTCCTCGCGTCGGCGGCGGCAGCGGTGTCGCTGGCCGGGCCGCTGATCGGCCCGCTGGGCTTCCTCGGCGCGGCGGCGCGTCCGGCCGCGGTGCTGGTGGTGACGGTGCTGCTGACGTTCGTCACGTTGGTGCTCGGGGAGTTGGCCCCGAAGCGGCTGGCCATGCAGCGGGCGGAGCGCTGGGCGCTGCTCAGCGCCGGTCCGCTGGACCTGCTCGCCCGGCTGTCCCGCCCGGCGGTGTGGCTGCTCAGCCGTGCCACCGACGTCGTGGTGCGGCTGGCCGGTGGCGACCCGCGCGCCAACCGGGAGGAGATGACCGAGGATGAGTTGCGGGAGATGCTGGTCAGCCAGCGCGGCCTGTCGGCGCAGCAGCGGGAGATCCTGACCGGCGCGTTCGACATCGCCGGTCGGACGCTGCGGGAGATCCTGGTGCCCCGGCGGGAGGTGACCGCCCTGCCGGCCAGCCTGAGCACCGATGAGGGAATCCGTCGGCTGGCGTCCGCCGGGCGGTCCCGCGCGCCGGTCACCGGCCGCGGCGGCCTGGACGAGGTGATGGGTGTGGTGCACATCCGGGACCTGGTGCGGGCCGGTACCGGCACGGTGGGGGAGCGGGTCCGCCGGCCGCTGCTGCTGCCGGTCACGCTGCCGGTCGCCGACGCGTTGCGTCAGCTGCGTCAGGAGCACCAGCAGCTGGCGCTGGTGGTCGACGAGCACGGGGGCATCGACGGCATGGTGACCATGGAGGATCTGCTGGCCGAGGTGGTCGGCGAGTTGTACGACGAGACCGACCGCGACGTGCACGGGGTGACCCGGGAAGCGGACGGGTCGCTGCTGGTGCCCGGGGACTTTCCGCTGCACGATCTGCCCGATCTGGGGGTGCGGCTGAGTTTTCCGCTGTCGCGGGAGTACACCACGGTCGCCGGTCTGGTGTTGGCGCGGTTGCGTCGCCTGCCCGGTGAGCCGGGGGAGACGGTGCGCCTGCCCGGGCTGACCCTGGAGGTGGTGGAGGTCGCCGACCGGGCGGTGCGCCGGGTACGGCTGCGTGGTTTCGTCGCCGAGGGGTGAGCGCCACTTGCGGCACCCGGATGGGGGACAATTCCGCCATATCGCACCACAGGAGGCGCGGGCTGCCTACGGTGCGAGATGTGAAGGACCGAGGGTTGCGAACGTTCGTCACGGTGCTGGCCGGCCTCGCGGTGATCTACTTCGGCAGCGCCGGCCGGAGCCCCGAGGAGGGCGGCGGTATCTCCGGCGGGGTGGTGGTGCTGGCGCTGCTCGCCGCGCTGCTGGTGTGGCACCTGACCCGGCCGGGAGACAAGACCGTCAAGTGAGCCTCAGCGGGCCGCCACGCGGGTGACCTCGCCGGCGGACTCCTCGCCGAGCGCCACCCGCACCAGTGCCGAGGCCAGCCTGCCGAAGTCCGGCTCGTCAACCAGCCCGGCCAGCCCGTCCGGTGAGCCGGGCAGGCCCAGCCGCTTCGCCCCGGCCAGGGCCCGACGGTCGGCGTACGGGCGCAGGTCGGACCAGACCGTCTGCGCCTCGCGCAGGTAGATGTCGGCGCCGGTGGGGCCGATGCCGGGGAACTCGGTGAGCCGTCGGCGCAGCCCGGCGGGGTCACCCTGCGCCTCGCGGTGCAGTCGCCGCAGGTCGCCGTGCCAGCGGTCGAGACACAGCCGGGCGCCGGTGCCGAGCATCGTCGCGGTGCGCTCGTCGTAGCGGCGGTAGTGCCCCCGGCCCAACGCGTCGACGCGCTGCTGCCAGCTGGCCGCCTCCATCGCCTGCGGCGTGCGGTAGCCCGCGGCGAACAGTTCCCGCGCGGCGTCCACCGCGACGCACGCCCGGATCCGGGTGCTCAGCAGGGTGGCCAGCACCAGCAACTGGTACAGCGGCCCGGGTCGGTCGGAGAGCCGGATACTGGCCTCCTCCGCGTAGGTGTGGCCACGCCGGTCCAGCAGGACCCGCACCACACGTCGATCGTTGCCCACGCTCGGTGGGTACCCGCCCTGCGTCCGGCTAGCCCTCCCACCCGCGGTCGGGGCCGGAATGGCCCTGGGTCGGGTGGGTATGCCTGCGGCGCAGGCGGCCGATGCCGCCTGCCTATCCGGAGGGAGACACCCGTGGTCAACCCGCAGCAGGAGGAACTGCGCCGCAACGCGAAGGGCGCCACCAGCCAGGACAGCAAGGGACCCAAGCCGACCGGGCACCCGCTCAACCGTGGCTCGTCTCGCGGAGACCAGGGTCGGCCGGTGCCCAAGGGCCAGGTGTCGCACTACGGGCCGGCCGGTGAGCCGGTGGCCGACGACGAGAGCGACACCCGGGCCTAGCGGCCGCGCGCTGACGGCCGTCGCAACCTGTTCCAGGTGGCGGCGGCCGCCAGCCCGTACGCCAGGTGCGGAATGATGTCGGAGATCCAGTCGGAGCGTCGCCACGTGCGCGGGTCGCTGATGCCCAGCGCCGTGATGGACCCGTCGGTCATGGTCATCACCCCGGCGCCGAGAATTCCCGTGGCCATCGGCAGCGGCTGCCGCCGGCCACCGGCGTAGAGCGCGAACGCGACGCCCGCCGCGATGCCCAGCCCGTAGCCGAGCAACGGGCCGAGGCCCGAGCGGCGGTTGGCCGCCCGGGCCCCGGACCCCAGGTTCACGTGCGCGATACCGGCCAGGCGGTCGACGGTCTCCCCCGGGGCGCTGCTCTCGGGCCGAGCCCGCAGCGCCACATCGAGGTAGCTGACCACGTTCAGCGCGGTGCTGCCGACGGCGCCCGCGATGGCGCCGTCGGCCAGGTCGACCTTCCTCATTTCGGATCGCCCGGTTCGCGCTCGCTCTTGGGGCCGTACGTGCGCTCACCGCGCACCACGCCCCGCTGGCCGCGATCCTCCTGCAGGATCCGGTTGGCGACCTGGTTGGCCTTGCCGTCGGGCACCCGCCGTCCGGAGTCGTCGATCGCGTTGCGCATCCGCGCCCGCTGCTTGTCGTACGCGTTGCTGCCCGGCCGTGGTCCTGGCATGTGCCGCCTCCTTCGTCGCCGTTGGCGTACCGCGGCCGTCTACCCGTCTGACGGCGGGACAACCCCGGGCGTCAGCGGGGGCCGCGGACCACGGCGACGGGGCACCGGGCGTGGTGCAGCACCGACTGGCTCACCGACCCCAGCAGCAACCCGGTCACCTCGCCGCGCCCCTGCCCGCCGACCACCACCAGTTGGGCGGAACGGGACGCCTCGGCGAGCACGGCGCCGGCGCGGCCGTGCACCGCCCGCCAGGTCACCCGCACACCGGGGTGTCGCTCGGCCAGCCCGTCCAGGGACTCGGCGAGCTCGCGCTCCTGCTCGTCGTGCAGCCGTGCCTCGTCGTACACCAGGGGTTGCATGTCGCCGGGGCCGCTGCTGCCCGGATGCCGGTAGGCGTGCACGGCCCGCAGCGGCACGCCGCGCGCCTCGGCGGTCTCGGCGGCGAATTCGGCGGCGAGCCGGGACGCCGCCGAGCCGTCCACCGCGACGACGACCGGCTCGTCGGGCGGTTGTTCGCCGCGGACCACCAGCACCGGGCAGTCGGCGTACGCGGCGACCTGCACCGCCACCGAGCCGAGCACCAGTGTGGCGAAGCCGCCCAGCCCCCGGTCGCCGAGCACGATGAGCGCGGCGGTGGGGGATTCGCCCACCAGCACGGCCGCAGCCTCGCCGTCGATGATCTCGCCGGAGATCGTCAGTCCGGGCGCGGTCGCCTCGGCCTCGGCCACGGCGGCCGCGACGATCTCCTCGGCCTGGTGGCGCAGGCCGCCGCCGGGCGGGGAGTCCGGTGCGGGGGAGTCCGGCACGTGCAGCAGTGGCCAGATGAACCCGTGCACCACGCGCAGTGCCGGCGCCGACGCACGGCCTCGGCGGCGGCGAGGCGTACCGCGCGCAGGGACGGCTCCGAGCCGTCCACTCCGACCACCACCGCCGCGCTGTTCGCCGAGTTCACTGGCCACCTCCCGCCGGTTCCACTATCGCAGCCCGAAGGGGGCGCGGAGCAGCGATACCGCCGCGCGTGCCCGGGTCGGTACGCTGGCGACCACCGGAGAAAAGGGAGCGTCGTCGATGGGCGAACCGGATCAGCCGAGCACCGCACGCATGATCGACTACTGGATCGGCGGGGCCGACCACTTCCCGGTGGACGTGGCCGCCGCGACCGCTTTCGAGCAGGCGTACGGGCCGTGCGCGCCGGTCTTCCGGGAGTTGCGGGCCTTCCTCGGTCGGGCGGTGCGGGCGATCGCCGCGCAGGGCGTGGACGGTTTCCTGGTCTTCGGCGCGGGCGTGCCCACGATGGGCAATGTGCACGAGGTCGCCGCCGAGGCAACCGTGCTCTACACCGACGTCGACCCGGTCACCATCCGCCTCGGGCAGCGCATCCTGGCCGGCAGCGACCGGGCCGGCTACGGCTTCGGGGACGCCACCGACATCGGTACGATCGACCCGGCGCAGCTGCACCGGTTCGTCCCGGGGTGGGGGCGGCGGCCGGTCGGGGTGGTGTTCCTCGGGCTCGCCGCGTTCCTCGACGACGACACCTTGAGACGCACCCTCGACGAGTTGTACGCCGCCGCGGCGCCGGGCAGCCTGCTCGCCGTGGACTTCGACACCGAGGAGTTGGCCGCCCACCCGCAGGCGCTGGCGATGATGGGGCCGGCGTTCCGGATGCGCCCGCCGGCCGCGTTCGCGCCGCTGCTGGGTCGGTGGTCGCCGACGGCGGACGGGATCGTGCCGGTCAGCCGCTGGCGTCCGGCCGGCGCGCCGGCCGAGGTGCCCGACGCGTTCTACGGCGCGCTGGCGGTCCGCGGCGACGACTGACCGCGGCGACGAGCTGTCCGGGGCCGTCCGTATGATTCTTGCCCTGTAGCAAGTTTCTGGAGGGACGCATGGTGGACGGGCCGGAGGTGGTGTCGCGCGCGCTGCGCGAGGCTCCGCCCGACCAGCTGGCGGAGGCGGCCGACCGGGCGATCCGATCGGCGCTGGGCGCTCTCCGTACGGACGTGTTCGTGGCCGACTACCGGATCAGCGGGCTCTGGCCGGTGCTGGACCCGGACCTGCCGGCGGCCGGGTTCCTCGCCTGTCACACCGTGGCGCAGCGCTGCTTCAGCAGCCAGCAACCGGTGCGCGACATCGCCGACGACGGCTCGTGCCGGCTGTACCTGCCCCTGACGGTGTGGGGGGAGCGGCTGGGCGTGTTGCTCATCGAACTGCCCGCCGCGCCGGGGCCGGCCGTCACCGGTCTCGCCACCGACATCGCCGGCGCCCTGGCCGTGGCCATGCGCGCGGCGGATCGGGAGACCGACCGGTACCGCCTGGCCCGCCGCCGTGAACGGTTGAGCATGGCCGCCGAGATGCAGTGGGACCTGCTGCCCGGGCGCAGCGTGTCGCACCACGCGTTTCACCTGGCCGGCCAGCTGGAGCCGGCGTACACGGTGGGTGGTGACCACTTCGACTGGTCGCTGGACGGTGACCGGCTCACCCTGACGGTTCTCAACGGCGAGGGCAGTGGTCTGGCCGCGTCGATGCTGACCGCGGTCACGGTCAACGCGATGCGCAACGCCCGCCGCTCCGGCGGTGGCCTGGTCGAGCAGGCGGAGTTGGCGTCGGACACCGTCTTCTACCAGCATCGGGGGCGCCGCTACGTGGCCACCCTGCTGGTGGAGGTGGACACCGCCACCGGGCGGGTGCGGGCGGTCGACGCCGGTTCGCCGCACATGCTGCGGATGCGCGGGGCGGTGGTCGAGCCGGTGAAGCTGGAGCAGCAGATGCCGCTGGGCATGTTCGCGGAGACCCGCTACGAGCTGCAGGAGTTCCAGCTCGAGCCGGGGGACCGTGTCTTCGTGGTCAGCGACGGGGTGTGGGCGGCGGAGCCCCCGGGCCAGGAGCCGTACGGGCAGCGGGCGATGGCCCGTTCGCTGCGCGCCACACGCTTGCAGCCGGCGACCGAGGCGGTTGGTACGGTGATGCGCGAACTGCACGCCTACCACGTGGACTCCGATCTGCGCGACGACGCCGTCGTGGTCTGCCTGGACTGGCACGGTCCGCGCGAGCGGAACGGCGGGTGAGGGTTGCCGCCGCTCCGTCCGGCGGGCACCAGCGCGACGACGGCAGGGGACATCGGGTGGAACGACCTGGGGATCTCGCCGCGGCGATCGACGCGGCCGCCGAGACGATGGTCGCCGTGCTCGAATCGGCGGCCGCGCGTCATCAGGTGCCGCCGACCCAGCTGCGGGTCCTGATGCTGATCAGCAGTCGGTCCGAGACCAACGTCAACCGTCTGGCGGAGTTGCTGGACGTGGTGCCGTCCTCGGCCAGCCGGCTCTGTGACCGGCTGGAGGCGACGGGCCTGCTGCGCCGGGTCGCCGATCCCCGGGACCGGCGTGAGGTGCGGCTGGTGCCGACGGCGGCCGGGCAGACCCTCCTGCGGGAGTTGGCCGAGCGGCGGCAACGGGCGGTGCAGGCGGTCCTGGACCGGATGCCGCCTCGGATGCAGCACGATCTCCTGGCGGCGCTGCTCGCGTTCGGTCGGGCGGCGACCCAGTCGGTGCCGGAGGAGCAGACCGACCCGGCGGTGCAGACGGCCTGATCGGGCCACCCCTTCCACTAGTATCCTAGGACGCTTTACGCGTGGTGATCCACGCCACAGTGCGGCACAACCGCACCGACCGCCGAGCGGCGGCACCCGGGCAGCGGGCGCGAGCCCGATATAGTGGCAGCGCACTTACCCGGCCCGCGATCATCGAGATCGCGGGCCGTGTCAGGGAAGAGGTCCCGTCCGGGGCCGCAGGGGAGCCGGCGGTGGCCGGCCCGACAGCGCGTACGACCTCCGCCGCGCCCGCACTCGGCCGGGTGGGTCGGAGCGTGCCGCGGAGGAGGTTCGGTGTCGCGTCGGCCGGCTCGGGCAGAGCACCCGCGGGACACCGGCGAGCAGGCTCCCGGCGACCAGGTGCTCACCCTGCCCAACCTGATCAGCTTCGGGCGGCTGTTGGGCGTACCCCTCTTCCTCTACCTGTTCCTGGTCGCCCGCGCGGACGTGGCGGCGGTCGTCGTACTGGCCGTCGGCGGCACCACGGACTGGGTCGACGGCTGGATCGCCCGCCGGTTGCGTCAGGTGAGCCGCCTCGGGGAACTGCTGGACCCTCTCGCCGACCGGCTCTACATCCTCGCCACGCTGATCGCCTTCACCGTCCGGGAGGTGGTGCCGTGGCAGTTCACCGCGGCGCTGCTGGCCCGGGAGTTGCTGCTGCTCGGCTCGCTGGCGGTGCTGCGCCGCTACGGCTACGGTCCGCCGCCGGTGCACTACGTCGGCAAGACCGCCACGTTCCTGCTGCTCGCGGCGTTCCCGGTGCTGCTGCTGGCCACCGGGTGGAGCGCGGCGGCGACGGCGACGGCCGCGATCGGCTGGGGGCTGGCCTGGTGGGGGTTGGTGCTCTACTGGGTGGCCGGTGGCATGTACGTGGTGCAGGCGGCCCGCCTGGTGCGCGCGGCGCGGGGCTCGGGAGCGGCGGCGTGAGCGCGCCGCGGCCCGGGGGTGGTCGGCAGGACCGGGTGTACGCGCCGGACTTCCTCACCGAGTTGTTCCGCAACCCGCTCGACCCGGGGTACGCGGACGCCGCGGCCGCCCGTCGGAGCGCGGCGTCGACGGAGCCTGCGGCTCGGGGGTGGCGGGCCTGGCCGACCCGGTCGGTCAGCCTGGTCGTGGTGGTGCTGCTGGGTTTCCTGTTCGCGGTCGCGTATCGGCAGACGATGGCGGACGAGCCGGGTCGTAGCCAGGCCCGCTCCGGGTTGGTGGCGCAGATCAAGGAGCGGGAGAGCCAGACCGACCGGTTGTCCACGCGGGCGGACGAGCTGCGCGAGGAGGTCAGTCGGCAGCGGGACGCGGCGTTGAGTGGGTCGGCGGCGGCCCGCCTGCGGGACCTGGAGGCGGGCACCGGGCTGGGTCGGGTGCGGGGTGACGGTGTGGTGGTGCGGTTGGCGGACGCTCCGGGCAGGGCGGACGCGGTCACCGGTGCCGGCGCGGGGCCGTCGCGGGTGCTCTACAGCGATCTGCAGGGTGTGGCGAACGCCCTGTGGAGCGCCGGTGCGGAGGCGATCGCCATCAATGGGCAGCGGCTGACCGCGACGTCGACGATCCGGTCGGCGGGTGAGGCGATGTTGGTGGATTTTCGGCCGGTGACGGGGCCGTACGAGGTGTCGGCGATCGGACCGGGGTCGATGCGGCGCAGGTTCGACGGCAGCCGTAACGCGGCGCTGATGCGGGATGTGTCGCAGAAGACCGGTCTGTCGTTCGGTGTGCGGGAGGCGGACGACCTCACCCTGCCGGCGGCGCCGGAGCCGCAGCTACGCTACGCCAAGCCGTCGGTCAGTCCGAGCCCTTCCGTGTCGGGTGGCCGGTCCGGCAGTCCCGGGTCGTCCGGTTCTCCGGCGACCGCTAGCCCCTCCGGAGGTGGTCGATGATCGCGGTGCTGGCGTTGCTCGCCGGTGTGGTGCTCGGTGTGTGGCTTGACCCCACAGTGCCGGCGGCGTTGCAGCCGTACCTGCCGATCGCGGTGGTGGCCGCGTTGGACGCGGTGTTCGGTGGGGTTCGGGCGAAGCTGGACCGGATCTTCGATGACAAGCAGTTCGTGGTGTCGTTCATTTCGAACGTGCTGGTGGCTGGCCTGATCGTGTATCTGGGTGATCAGTTGGGTGTGGGCGGGCAGTTGTCCACCGGTGTGGTGGTCGTGCTCGGCGTGCGTATCTTCGGCAACGTGGCGGCGATCCGTCGGCACCTGTTCCGGGCGTAGGTTTGGATGCGATGAGCGACGAGCAGACCGAGACGGGGACGGGCTGGCCGCAGCCGGCGGGGCCGGTGCGGCCGGGTGGTCCGGCGGGAGAGCCGGATCCGCGGCCGGATGCGCCGGATCCGGACGAGTTGAGTCCGTTGGCGCCGCAGGAGCCGGTGCCGTCGGATGACGAGCCCGGGGTCGCGCCGGTCGACGATGGTGCGACGGTGGACCTGGCGTCGGTGTCGCGGTCGGCGGAGCCGGACGCTTCGGGGGCGCGGCAGGTCGAGGTCCCGGCGCCGGTCGTGGAGTCGGCGAAGCCGGCGGGTCGGTCCCGGTTGAGTACGGCCGGTGTGATGATCGTGGCGTTGCTGGCGTTGTTGGGTTTCACGCTGGTGGTGCAGTTGAAGACGACGTCGACGGATCCGACGTTGGGGGCGACGCGTCAGGAGGACCTGGTGCGGATCCTGTCGGATCTGGATGCGCGGGAGAGTCGCCTGCAACAGGACATCCGGGCGTTGGAGGACAGTCAGCGGCAGTTGCGTTCGGGTGAGCAGGGTCGTCAGGCGGCGTTGGACGAGGCGACGCGGCGGGCGGACGAGCTGGGGATCCTGGCGGGGACGTTGCCGGCGGTCGGGCCCGGTTTGACGGTGCAGTTCTCCAGCGGGGGCAAGCCGATCTCGGCGGGCCGGGTGTTGGACGCGGTGCAGGAGTTGCGGGGCGCGGGCGCGGAGGCGATGCAGATCTCCGGTGGTGACCGGGCGACGGTGCGGATCATCGCGTCGACGTTTTTCCTCGATGGGGAGAACGGGTCGTTGGTGGTGGAGGGGCGCCGGTTGGTGGGTCCGTTCACGATCACGGTGATCGGTGATCCGGCGACGATGCGTACGGCGTTGAACATTCCTGGTGGGGTGGTCGCGTCGGTCCGGGGTGACGGCGGTAACGTGACGTTTGGGGAGCGTGAGGTTGCCGAGGTTTCGGCGCTGCACGCGCCGATCAAGTTGGAACACGCCCGTCCGGTCTCCTGACCGGCGCGGCCGCCCCGGACCCGGGTGGTCCGGGGCACCGATGGATGAAGGACGCGTCTGGTGATTCCCGAGGATCTGCGATACACCGCCGAGCATGAGTGGGTGGCGGGTGACGGCACCGGTTCGGTTCGGGTCGGCATCACGCACTTCGCGCAGGACGCGTTGGGCGACATCGTGTACGTGCAGTTGCCCGAGGCGGGTGCGGTGGTCGCGGCCGGTGACTCGTTGGGTGAGATCGAGTCGACCAAGAGCGTGTCGGAGATCTACGCGCCGGTTGCCGGTACGGTGGCGGCGCGCAATGAGGCGTTGGGTGACACTCCGGAGCTGATCAACACTGATCCGTATGGTGCGGGTTGGTTGGTGGAGATCACTCCGAATGATCCGACGGCGGCGGACGGGTTGCTGACGGCGGCTGCGTACCAGAAGATCACCGAAGGCTGAGTGTGCTTGATCCGGTGCGTGTGTTGTCTGCGCGCGTCCGGTTGCCCTGCATTTCGGCGCTGGCTAGGCTCGCCCAGTCGACCGAGAACCCAATAGTTGAGCGTTGCGGAATTGCCTTCCCGGGCACGGGGAGCCAGCCGCCGGGTGTGCATGTGCCCGGCGGCCAGACCCGCCATTACCCGACGCCGACCGAACAGATCCGTGAGGTGGTCCCATGACGCGCCCAGACGACGAGTTCCCCCCGCTCGACGTCACTTCGACGCTCAATCTCGGTTCGCTCGACGAAGTGCTGGAGGGGCCGGACACCGATGTGGTGCCGAGCCGGATGTCCGGTTCGTTGCCGCCGGGTATGGCGCTGCTGGTGGTTCGTCGCGGCCCGAATGCGGGTGCCCGGTTCCTGTTGGACCACGATGTGACGACGAGTGGCCGGCATCCGGACAGTGACATCTTCCTCGACGATGTGACGGTGTCGCGTCGGCATGCGGAGTTCCACCGTGATGGTGGGACGTTCACGGTGCGGGACGTGGGCAGCCTGAACGGCACGTACGTGAATCGTGAGCGGGTCGAGGCGGCCACGTTGAGCAATGGTGACGAGGTTCAGATCGGTAAGTTCCGGGTGGTGTTCATCGCCGGTCCGCGCCCGGAGGAGGAGGCCGGCCGGGGGTGAACGAGCCTGCGGCCTCCACGCCACCCGGGGCGGCCCGGTCCCAGCCGCTGATGAGCATCGGTGAGGTGCTGGGTCAGTTGCGGGTGGATTTTCCGGATACGACGATTTCGAAGCTGCGGTTCCTTGAGGCCGAGGGTCTGGTGGAGCCGCAGCGGACGGCGGCGGGTTACCGGAAGTACAGCTGGGACGACGTGGCGCGGTTGCGGTTCGTGCTGACCGCGCAGCGGGACAGGTATCTGCCGTTGCGGGTGATCCGTGAGCAGTTGGCGGAGTGGGATTCGTCCGGTGAGCAGCCGGGGCGTTCGCGGCCGGCGTTGGTCGCGGTGGGCCCTGATGGTGCGGTGCCGGGTCGTGAGTCGGCGGAGCCGGCCGAGTCGTCGCAGGTGCGGCTCGGCCGGGCGGATCTGGTGGCGCGCAGTGGGATCGACGAGTCGACGTTGGTGGAGTTGGAGCGGCTCGGTGTGCTGGTGCCGGATCCGCCGGGGTGGTATGACACGGACGCGTTGATCATCGCGTCGGCGGTGGCGGGGTTGGCGGCGTACGGGTTGGAGCCGCGGCATCTGCGGGGTTATCGGACGGCTGCGGACCGTGAGGTCGGTTTGTTCGCGCAGTTGGTGGCGCCGTTGGTGCGGCAGAGTGATCCGGCGGCGCGGGCGCGGGCTGCGGAGACGGCGCGGGAGTTGGCGGCGTTGTCGGAGCAGTTGCACGCGGCGTTGGTGCGGGTGGGTCTGCGGTCGACGTTGGGTCGGTGACGGGGCCTCGGCGGGCGGTGGCGGAGCGGAAAGATCTCTTCGGGGAAGCGTGCCGTAGGCTTGCCGGGGTAACCCCTTTCTGGCGCGGGCGTGGTGCTGTAGCGCATGGGACGGCCGTGTCGCGGTCCGTGTACCGTGCAGGGAAAGGCGCGGTGCGTAGGTTGACGACGACACGGAGGCGGCGGTGCGCGAGCTGAGCGTGGTCGGAGTTCGGGTAGAGCTGCCCAGCAACCAGCCGATCGTCCTGCTCAGGGAGGTCGAGGGGGACCGCTATCTGCCGATCTGGATCGGTGCGGTCGAGGCCACGGCTATCGCTTATGAGCAGCAGGGGGTCAAGCCGGCCCGGCCGTTGACGCATGATCTTCTGCGGGACGTGTTGGCGGCGTTGCAGGCGCCGTTGCAGGCGGTGGAGATCACCGAGCTCAAGGAGAACGTCTTCTACGCGGATCTGTTGATCGGCGATGGGGTGCGGGTGTCGGCGCGGCCGAGCGATTCGATCGCGTTGGCGTTGCGTGTCGGGGCGCCGATTCGTTGTGCGGAGCAGGTCCTCACCGAGGCGGGGATCGTCATCCCGGACGAGCAGGAGGACGAGGTGGAGAAGTTCCGCGAGTTCCTGGAGCAGGTGCGTCCGGAGGATTTCGCGGGCTGAGCGGTTCCGCTGGTGCGCCGGTGTCACTGTGGGTGATGTCGGGGTGTGGTTGGTGATCTTTCCTGGTGGCTGCGCGGCGTGTCGCGTCGGTTCCTCCGTGGTAACCCCTGAAGGTGGCTATAGGGTTGCCGTGTCGAGGGGTGCGCGTCCCGGAAACGACGCGTCGCCGCACTGACGGGGAGGTTGTCCGGATGCACGAGCCGCAGGATCCTGATCCGGGTACACAGTTGGACGAGCCGGGTACCTCGTCGCCGGGTATGGCGACTGAGGGTGACGGTTCGGTGGGCTACCGGGGTGTGACGGCGTGCCACGCGGTGGGCATCAGTTACCGGCAGCTGGATTATTGGGCGCGTACGACGCTCGTGGTGCCGAGCGTGCGTGACGCGTCGGGTTCGGGCACGCAGCGGTTGTACTCGTTCCGGGACCTGGTGGTGTTGAAGGTCGTGAAGCGGTTGTTGGACGCGGGGGTGTCCCTGCAAAACATCCGTAAGGCGATCGAGGCGTTGCGGTCGCGTGGGGTGGAGGATCTGGCCGGGATCACGCTGATCTCCGATGGGACGACGGTGTATGAGTGCCGGTCCCCGGAGGAGGTGGTCGACCTGTTGCAGGGTGGCCAGGGTGTCTTCGGTATCGCGATCGGTGGGGCGTTCAAGGAGATTCAGGGGTCGTTGTCGCATCTGCCGGCGGAGCCGGCGGCGAGTGGTCCGGCGGAGCCCGTGGTGGGGTCGGAGTCGGATCCGGTGGGCGACGAGTTGGCTGCGCGGCGGGCGCGGCGGCGGGCGGGCTGAGCGGCGGTGCGCCGTTTCCGGGTTGTGGGCTCGCCCGGTTTTTGAGGTCCGCTTTTTCTGGTCGCTGGTTGGTGACTGTGGGTCGACCTGGCCGGCGGGTGGTGGGGTCGCGGGTTGGCCTGATCCTGTGTGGATCACTCTGGGTGCCGTCGTCGTGGCCGATTGTGGACGGTGGACGGGTGTGATGACCCTGGGTGGCCGCGTGTTGTCGGCAATCCGATAGGGGGGCGCTGACCGGGGGCCGCCGGCACGCTATGGTCCGTCACGGTCCCCGGTGTGTCGCCGTGGCACGACGGTGTTGCTCGTGGGCCGATGCCCCTCCGCGCCGACCCCGCGCGATCCTCACCTCGGAAGGAAAGACCGTGACGGTTACGGAAGAAACCGCCCCCGCTTCGCACTACGACCGCATTGGCGGCGCCCGTTCGGTCAAGGCGGCCGTCGACCTGTTCTACGACCGGGTGCTCGCCGATCCGGACCTGGCGGGTTACTTCACCAATGTGGACATGGTGGGTCAGCGGCGGCACCTGACGTTGATGTTGACGGTGGTGCTGGGTGGCCCGAACGAGTACGCCGGTCGCGGGTTGGCCGAGGCGCACCAGCCGCTGAACATTCCGGTGGAGCACTACGTGAAGGTGGGGGAGCACCTGGTGGCGACGCTGACCGAGTTGGGTGTGCCCGCCGACATCCTGGCCGACGTGCGGACGGTGCTGGGTCAGGTGCAGGACCAGGTCGTGGCCTCCGGGAACCGTCCGGGCGTCTGAGCGTGGACGCGGCCCGACTCAAGCAGAGTTGGTCCCTGGTCGCCGAGCACGGTGACCAGGTGCCGCTCTACTTCTATTCGACGTTGTTTCTGGCCCATCCCGAGACGCGGCAGATGTTCCCCACGAACATGGCGGGGCAGCGTGACCGGCTCGTCACCGCGTTGGGGCACATCGTGTCCAACGTGGACCAGGTGGATCGGCTGGTGGGTTTCCTGCAGGACCTCGGCGCGGATCACCGCAAGTTTGCGGTGCGCGCGGAGCACTACCCGGCCGTCGGTGAGGCGTTGCTGGCGACGTTGCAGCATTTCCTCGCCGAGCAGTGGACCGCGGAGTTGGCGCAGGACTGGGCGGCCGCGTACGGGTTGGTCGCGCAGGTGATGAGTGAGGCCGCGCAGGCCGCCGAGGCGGTGAATCCGCCGTGGTGGGTGGCGGAGATCGTGGCGCACGAGCGGCGGGCGTTCGACGTGGCGGTGCTGACGGTGCGCCCGCAGTACCTGTTGCCGTTCACCGCGGGCCAGTCGATCGGGGTGTCGCATCCGTCGGTGCGTTCGTGGCGGTACTACTCGCCGGCGAACGCGCCGCGCGCGGACGGCACGTTGGAGTTGCATGTGCGGGCCGCGCCGGGTGGTGCGGTGTCCTCGCGGCTGGTGTACGGGTCGTCGGTGGGGGATCGGATCCACCTGGCGGCGCCGGTGGGTGACCGGCTGGGGTTGTGGGCGGCGGGTTCGAGCGATCTGCTGCTGTTGGCCTCGGGTACCGGCTGGGCGCCGGTGAAGGCGTTGGTGGAGCAGGTCGCCGCGGAGGGTTCACGCCGGCGGGTGGATCTGTACGTGGGCGCGCGTTCACGCAGTGAGTTCTACGACAGCGACGCGATCGACAAGTTGGCGTCGTCGTACCCGTGGCTGGCGGTGACCTACGTGGTGGGTGCCGACGGGGGCCGGCCGGGGGAGTTCGTGCACGCGGTGGATCGGGCGCTGGCCGATGGTGACTGGCGGTCGCGGCACGTGTACGTGTGCGGCTCGGACGAGATGGTTTCACATGCGGTGCAGGCGTTGGCCCGGGCGGGTTACCACGCGGGTCAGGTGCATCACGAGGGCCTGGGTAAGCAGTGGTACGGCCCGGGTTGGCGGACGGCGGTGGATCAGTCGATCGTCGGTGACACTTCCGGAGGTGGGCTCAGGTGAGCGCGACGCCGATCAGTCGGTACGACGGTGTGCAGGTGTCCGGCGGTGTGCAGGTCCGGATGACCGCGGACCGGGTCCGGCGGTGGGAGTTCGGGACGGCGCCGTTCGCTCGGCGTGGTTACGACAACGCCGACGTGGACCGGTTCCGGGTGCAGGTCGCCGACGAGTTGGATTTGTTGGCGACGCAGATCGCGAGTCTGCGGGCGGAGAACGAGCGGCTCAACGACCGGGTGGAGCTGCACCGGCACGGGGTCATTCCGAGTGCGGGGACGGCTGCGGCGAAGGCACCGGCGGCCAAGGAGGTGAATCTGCTCTCCGCGGCGCAGCGGGAGGCGGAGCAGATCATCGCGCAGGCGCACGACTACGCGCGGCGGGTCGCCGAGTACGCCCGGATGCAGTACGAGAGTTACATGCGGGCCGCGGCGGAGGAGGCGAAGCAGGAGGCCGAGCGGGCGGTGGCGGATTACCGCAGTTCGGCCGGGCCGAGCTTCGACGACACGGTGGCGACCCGGGAGGCGTTGCGGATCTTCGGGGAGATGATGGTGTCGCACATGCAGGCGGCGGCGCGGCATCTCGACGACGGCAGTGAGCAGTTGGCGCGGACGATGGACCGGATCGCGAAGGAGACGCCGGGTGCCCCGTTCGCCGCGGGCCCGGCGGCGGCACAGGCGGCGTTGCCGCGGCACCACCAGCGCTGAACCTCGGGTGGGGTCCGCGTCGGACGGGCCCCACCCGGGTGGCGAGTGTCAACGTCATCGCGGCGGCCCTGGGCGCCTGGCGTTCACCACGGCGGGCGGAGGACGCCGCAGGTCGGCCGGGTACGGCTCAGGGGGTGACGGCGTTGATGGCGTCGGCGATCGGCGTCTGCCCGCCCACGAGTTCGAGGGTCAGCCCGGTGGTGCGTGGCTCGTCGAGCAGCGCGGCGAGGACGTGGGCGACGTCGGCGCGGCTGATCGCGCCGCGGCCGGCGTGTCGGGTGAAGGTGACCCGTGCGGTGGGCGCGTCGTCGGTGAGCCGGCCGGGTCGCAGGACCGTCCAGTCCAGGTCGCGGGCGCGCAGGTCGTCCTCGGCGGCCCGTTTGGCGCGCAGGTACGCCGCCCACACGTCGTCGGTGCCGGCGGCGGGTGGGGCGTCCACGCCCATCGAGGACACCAGCAGGTAGCGGCGGACACCGGCGTGGGTGGCGGCGTCGGCGAACAGCGCGGCGGCGGCCCGGTCGACGGTGTCCTTGCGGGCGGCGCCGCTGCCGGGGCCGGCGCCGGCGGCGAAGATCACCGCGTCGGCGTCGTCGAGGTGCGCGGCGAGGTCGGTGACGTCGGTGTGTTCCAGGTCGCAGACGACGGGGACGGCGCCGGCGGCGCGCAGCGCGGCGGCCTGCTCGGGGTTACGAATCAGGCCGACGGCGGTGTCGCCGCGCTCGGCGAGGTGACGCTCCAGCAGTAGGGCGATCTTGCCGTGGCCTCCGGCGATGACGACACGCATGCGCCCAACCTACCGGCGGTGGTGGGGCCGCCGCGCTTGACCTTGACCTTTGGGGAACCCCCAGTCTGGTCCCTGCCGGTCGCCGTGACCGGCACGAGGAGGATGCCGACGTGGGTTTGTTGACCATCGGGGCGTTCGCCCGGGCGGCGGGACTGACGCCGAAGGCGCTGCGCCTGTACGACAGGGTCGGGGTGCTGCGCCCGGCCGCGGTCGATCCCGAGTCCGGATACCGGCTCTACGATCCGGAGCAGGTGCCGCTGGCCCGGCTGGTGGCCCAGTTGCGTCGCGTCGGCATGCCACTGGCGACGATCCGCGCCGTGTGTGCCCTGCGACCCGCGGCGGCGGCGGAGGCGATCACCGCGTACTGGCGGCAGGTCAGCGCCGACACCGCGGCTCGCGCGCGACTCGCCGCCATCCTCGTGGATCACCTGTCCGAAGGGGGTACCACCGTGTCTGGTTCCAATGTCACCCTTGCCGTGCGCTACGCCGCCGGTTGCGACATCGGGGCGGTACGCGACAGCAACGAGGACGCCGCGTACGCCAGTGAGCGGCTGCTCGCCGTCGCCGACGGCATGCGGGGACCCGGTGGCGCCGCCGCCAGCGCCGCCGCCGTCGACGCTCTGCGGGCGTTGGAGCTCACCGACGTACCGGCCGTCGAACTGCTGACGATGCTGGCCGGCGCGGTGACCGACGCCGACGACATCGTCCGCGCCCTGGCGACCGACGAGCACCAGCCGGTCACCACGCTGACCGCGCTGCTGCGCAGCGGCTCCCAACTGGCCCTGGTGCACATCGGTGACACCCGGGCGTACCTCCTGCGCGGTGCGGAGTTGTCGCTGCTCACCCAGGACCACACCTGGGTGCGGACCCAGGTGGATCAGGGCAGGCTCGACCGCGACGAGGCGGACAGGCATCCCCGGCGGGCCGTGCTGGTGCGCGCTCTCGGTGGTGGCCCGCAGGTCGAGGCCGATCTTGCGCTGCGCACCGCTCTGCCCGGTGACCGGTACCTGCTGTGCTCCGACGGGTTGTCCGCTGTCGTCGACCGGGTCGCCCTGGCGTCGACGCTGAGCGCGGCGGCCGATCCCGAGGACACGGTGCGGAGGCTGATCGGTCTGGCGACGGCCGCGGGGGCGCCGGACAACATCGCCTGCGTCGTCGCCGACGTCGCCGCGGTGTAGACAGCACCACAGGGCCCGCCGGGGTTCGGCGGCGGCGGCCGCGTTGAGGCAGCATGGAGGGGTGACGGAGAGCCTGGACGCGTTGACCTCGCTGGTGGCCGGGGGTCAGGTGGTGGTGCTCAGCGGGGCGGGCCTGTCCACCGAGTCGGGTATCCCGGACTACCGGGGGCCCAGCGGGGTGGCCCGCCGCCACACCCCGATGACGTTCCAGGCGTTCACCCGCGATCCCGTCGCGCGGCGGCGGTACTGGGCGCGTAGCCACCTGGGGTGGCGGTTGATCGCCCGGGCGGCGCCGAACGCCGGGCACCGGGCCGTGGCGCGGTTGCAGCACGCCGGCCTGGTCGACGCGGTGATCACCCAGAACGTCGACGGGTTGCACGGCGCGGCGGGCAGCGGGTCGGTGGTCGAACTGCACGGCCGCCTGGACGAGGTGACCTGTCTGGACTGCGGCAACCTGACCTCCCGGGAGGAGGTGGACCGGCGGCTGCGCGAGGCCAACCCGGACTTCGTGGCCAGGGTCGCCGCGGTCAACCCGGACGGTGACGTGGATCTCCCCGATGAGCAGGTGGCGGCGTTTCGGCCGGTGGACTGCGGGATCTGCGGCACCGGTATGTTGAAACCCGACGTGGTGTTCTTCGGTGAGACGGTGCCGCCGCAGCGGGTGGCGCGGTGCTTCGCGCTGGTGGAGCAGGCTCGGGCGGTGCTGGTGCTCGGGTCGTCGTTGACGGTGATGTCGGGTCGCCGGTTCGTGATTCGGGCGGCGAAACGGGGCATCCCGGTGGCGATCGTCAACCAGGGGCCGACCCGCGGTGACGGGTACGCCACGGTGTGCGTCGACGCGCCGTTGGGGGCGTTGCTGCCGGTGCTGGCCGATCGGGTCACCGGCGGCGCGACGGTGGCCACGCCCGCCGGGGTGTGACGGCCCACCCAGGGGTAGGACATCTGCCGGAAACACCGGCGCTGGTAGCGTTGACCATGCCGGTACCACCCACGTGGGAGAGACCGCCCGACAGCACCCGGGGCGGCGCCGAAGGGGCAAATCCTCCCCGGAACCTCTCAGGCAAAAGGACCTCGTGGGCAGGCACTGTGGAGCACCCCGTGGGGTGCGACAGAGGGGGAGGCCGACACGTCGACCTCGCCCCGGGAGTGCCCCCAATGACCGTAGAGCAGTTCGCCACCCGTCACATCGGTCCCGGACCGGACGACGAGCGCCGGATGTTGGAGGTCGTCGGGCACGGCTCGATCGACGAGCTGATGGACGCCGCGATCCCCGAGGTGATCCGCTGGCACGGCACCCTGGACCTGCCGGATCCGGCCACCGAGGCCGAGGCGATCGCCGAGCTGCGGGCCCTCGCGGCGCGCAACACCGTCGCCGTGTCGATGATCGGCCTGGGCTACCACGGCACGCACACCCCGGCGGTGATCCGCCGCAACGTGCTGGAGGACCCGGCCTGGTACACGGCGTACACGCCGTACCAGCCGGAGATCAGCCAGGGCCGCCTCGAGGCGCTGCTGAACTTCCAGACCATGGTCACGGACCTGACCGGGTTGGCCACCGCGAACGCGTCGATGCTCGACGAGGGCACCGCCGCGGCGGAGGCGATGACCCTGGCGCGGCGGGCGTCGAAGAGCAAGAGCCGGGTGTACGTGGTCGACGCCGACGCGTTGCCGCAGACCATCGCGGTGATCGCCAGTCGGGCCGAGCCGCTGGGCATCGACGTGCGGGTCGTCGACGTCGAGCGTGACGAGCTGCCGGCGGAGTTCTTCGGGCTGCACCTGCAGTACCCGGGCACGTCCGGGGCGGTCCGTGACCACGCGGGCCTCGTCGAGGCCGCGCACGCCGTCGGGGCCCTGGTGACCGTCGCGGCGGACCTGCTGGCGTTGACGCTGCTGCGCGCACCGGGGGAGATCGGCGCGGACATCGCCGCCGGCACCACCCAGCGTTTCGGCGTACCCATGGGCTTCGGTGGGCCGCACGCCGGTTACCTGGCGGTGCGCTCGGGCCTGGAGCGGATGCTGCCCGGCCGCCTGGTCGGGGTGTCACGCGACGCGGACGGCAACCCGGCCTACCGGTTGGCGTTGCAGACCCGCGAGCAGCACATCCGGCGGGAGAAGGCGACCAGCAACATCTGCACGGCGCAGGTGCTGCTCGCGGTGATGGCCGGCATGTACGCCGTCTACCACGGCCCGGACGGGCTGCGGGACATCGCGACGCGTACCCACGCCATGGCGGCGCGGCTCGCGGCCGGGCTGCGCGCCGGTGGCGTCGACGTCGCGGACGTCGCGTTTTTCGACACCGTCACCGCACACGTGCCGGGTCGGGCGGCGCAGGTCGTGGCGGCCGCCGCCGAGCGGGGCGTCAACCTGCGGCTGGTCGACGCCGACCGGGTGGGTGTGTCCTGCGACGAGACGACCACCGGCGCGCACCTGACGGCGGTGTGGGAGGCGTTCGGTGTGCCCGCGTTCGACGGCGACGTCGACGCGGCCCTGCCGGTCGACCTGGCGCGCAGCAGCGACTTCCTGACCCACCCGGTGTTCCGCAGCCACCACTCGGAGACGGCGATGCTGCGCTACCTGCGGCGGCTGTCGGACTTCGACTACGCCCTGGACCGGGGCATGATCCCGCTCGGGTCGTGCACGATGAAGCTGAACGCGACCACCGAGATGGAGCCGGTCAGCTGGGCGGAGTTCGCGCACATCCACCCCTTCGCGCCGGACGAGCAGACCGTCGGCTACCGGGAGATGATCGGTCAGCTGGAGTCGTGGCTGGCCGAGCTGACCGGCTACGACGCGGTCAGCGTGCAGCCCAACGCGGGTTCGCAGGGTGAGCTGGCCGGGCTGCTGGCGATCCGCTCGTACCACGCGTCGCGGGGTGAGGCGCACCGCGACGTGTGCCTGATCCCGTCGTCGGCGCACGGCACGAACGCGGCGTCGGCGGTGATGGCCGGTATGCGGGTGGTCGTGGTGGCCTGCGACGACGACGGCAACGTCGACCTCGTCGACCTGGACGCGAAGATCGACAAGCATCGGGACGCGCTCGCCGGGATCATGGTGACGTACCCGTCGACGCACGGCGTGTACGAGACGGGCATCGCGTCGCTGTGCGCGAAGGTCCACGACGCCGGCGGGCAGGTGTACGTCGACGGCGCGAACCTCAACGCCCTGGTCGGGTTCGCCAAGCCGGGTAAGTTCGGCGCGGACGTGTCGCACCTCAACCTGCACAAGACGTTCTGCATCCCGCACGGCGGCGGCGGCCCTGGCGTCGGTCCGGTGGCGGTGCGCGCGCACCTGGCGCCGTTCCTGCCCGGTGACCCGCTGGGCGCGCACGCCGACGCCACGCCGGCGATCTCGGCGGCGAAGTACGGGTCGGCGGGGATCCTGCCGATCCCGTGGGCGTACCTGCGGATGATGGGCGCCGAGGGGCTGACCCGGGCGACCGGGGTCGCGGTGCTGACGGCGAACTACGTGGCGGCGCGGCTGCGCGGGCACTTCCCGGTGTTGTACGCCGGCAACAAGGGCCTGGTCGCGCACGAGTGCATCCTCGACCTGCGGCCGTTGACGAAGGCGACCGGGGTGAGCGTGGACGACGTGGCGAAGCGGCTCATCGACTACGGCTTCCACGCGCCGACGATGTCGTTCCCGGTGGCGGGGACGCTGATGGTGGAGCCGACCGAGAGCGAGGACCTGGCCGAGCTGGACCGGTTCTGCGACGCGATGATCGCGATCCGGGCGGAGATCGAGCAGGTGGGGTCGGGGCAGTGGCCGGCGGGGGACAACCCTCTGGCGAACGCGCCGCACACCGCGGCGATGGTCAGCGGTGACGAGTGGCCGCATCCGTACCCGCGGTCGGTGGGCGCGTACCCGGGCGGGGTGGACCGGGCGGGGAAGTACTGGCCGCCGGTGCGGCGTATCGACGGCGCGTACGGCGACCGGAACCTGGTCTGCTCGTGCCCGTCGCCGGAGGCGTTCGAGGACTGACGGCGGGCGCGCCGGGGCGGGTCATCAGCCGCCCCGGCAGCCGCGCCGACCTGGCTCGGACGCCCCGAGTGGGGGACTAGCCTGGGTCGACGGCGGCGATGAGGTGACGCTGAGTGGCCGATCAGGCTACGAGGGCGTGACGGGCGGGGCCGCGGTGCGGGGCGATGCTGCTGCCGTCGGGGAGGAGTTCACCGGTGTCCTCGAAGACGATGACACCGTTGCAGAGCAGGCTCCAGCCCTGCTCAGGAAAGCAAGCGAGGACCCGGGCGGCTTCGCGGTCGGTCGCTGCGGCGGAGGGGCAGGTCGGTTGGTGCTGGCACATCGGGTTCTCCGGACTGTGGGGGCACTGTGTCATGGTTCACATGACCAGTGACGCACAGTACCAAGCGAAAGTGTCCAGCATCGAGCAGGTGTCGGCCTGGCGCACGGGAAATCCACTGAACGGATGAGGAAGGTCGGGCCATACGGCGTGGAAACGCTCCCACAGGTGCTGGTCGATGCGCCGGCGGCACCACCCCGCTGCCGTGACACCCTCGTCGAACGGGCCCGGCTGCACTGGCGCCGCGCCGACGGCGGTGACCCCGCCGCGCTCGCCGAGGAGTTCCTCGCCGCGCACGGCATGGCCCTGCACGACCTGAGCCGACCCGCACCCTCCCGCCACCACCACGACACCGCCTGCGGCGCCGCGTTCTACCTCTCCGCCGCCGCCGGAGCGCAGCTGGCCGGCGCCCCCACCACCGCACCCGAACCCGCGCCCACCCTGCCCGACCTGGTCGTCGTCGTCTACGACCACGGGCCCACCCGAGGCACCCCGGCCAGCGCAGCGACACCCTGGTGGCTCGGCGCGTGGACCGAGAGCTGGACACCGCAGCAGCACGCCGCCGCCGTCGACGCCGTCCGCGCCGCCATCGGCCGCGGCGACGTCTACCAGACCAACCTCGTCGGCCACGCCGCCGCCCGCTACACCGGAGACCCGCTGCCCGCCCTGCGCCGCCTCGGCGCGCTACCCGGCGCCCGCTACGGCGGCGTCCTCACCGGCGACGGCTGGGCCATCGGCTGCGCCTCCCCGGAAACCCTCATCGAGGTCACCGGCGGGCACCTGACCACCCGACCCATCAAGGGCACCCGCCCCGCCACCGCCGCCGGCCGCGCCGAACTGCTCACCAGCGCCAAGGAACGCGCCGAACACATCATGATCGTCGACCTGGAACGCAACGACCTCGCCCGCATCGCCCGCACCGGCTCCGTCACCGTCGACGACCTGTTCGCCATCCGCCGCTGGTGCGACCTGTGGCAGGCCGAGTCCACCGTGCGGGCCACCGTCGCCGACGGCCTCGGCCTCGCCGACCTGCTCCGCGCCACCTGCCCCGGCGGCTCCGTCACCGGCGCACCGAAACGCGCCGCGCTGACCCGGATCGCCGCCCTCGAACCCGTCGGCCGGGGCGCCAGCATGGGCGCCCTGGGCTGGGTCGCCCCCGGCCACATCGACCTCGGCCTGACCATCCGCACCGCCGCCGCCGACGGCGAGACGCTGCACACCTGGGCCGGCGGCGGCATCACCTGGGACAGCGACGCAGGCGCCGAGGTCGCCGAGGCCGCCGCGAAGACCGCCCCGATCCGCGCCACCCTGGCCGGACGCTGAGCGCCCCAGGCCCGGCGATACGCTGACCCGCATGACCATGCGGCCCATCCGGATCATCGGCGACCCCGTCCTGCGCACCGAATGCGAGCCGGTCACCACCTTCGACGCGGAACTGCGCGCCCTGGTCACCGACCTGATGGACACCCTGCTCGGCGCGCCCGGCCGCGCCGGAGTCGCCGCACCCCAGATCGGCGTCAGCGCCCAGGTGTTCGTCTACGACGCCGACGGACACCGCGGCCACCTCATCAACCCCACCCTGGAACTGTCCGACGAACTCCAGGACGACGAGGAAGGCTGCCTGTCCATCCCCGGGCTGTACTTCCCGACCGCGCGCGCCCTGCACGCCACCGCGCACGGCGTCGACCAGAACGGCGAACCCCTCAGCATCACCGGCAGCGGCTTCCTCGCCCGCGCCCTGCAACACGAGACCGACCACCTGCGCGGCACCCTCTACGTCGACACCCTGCGCGGGGACATCCGCCGCCGCGCCCTGCGCGAGATCCGCGCCGGCCGCTTCGACTCACCCAGCCGCCGCTGACGCCCTACCGCGCCGTCAACGTCCACTCGTCGTAGTCGGCGACCCGGGTGAAACCCACCCGCTCATAAAGGCGCACCGCCGCCGCGTTGTCCACCTGCACGTTCAACGTCACGTGCCGCACGCTGCGCCGCAGCCGGGCGCACAGTCCCGCCACCACCGCCGCGCCCACACCCCGCCCCCGCCACCGCGGGTGCGTCGTCACGTTGCCCAACGCCGCCACCTGGTACGCCGGGGAGAACACGTGCACCCCGGCCACCGCCACCAGGTCACCGCCGTCGCGGACCCCCAGGTACTGCCCGGTGTCCACCATCCGCGCGTCGAACCAGTTGCCGGGGTACGCCACCGCGTACAACTCCCGCAACCGCGGCAGGTCCGCCGCGCCGAGCACCACACCCGCCGCAGCCACCGCGTCCAGCCGCGTCGGGTCCGTCAACGCCATCCGGTGATGCCGCCCGCCCGAATCGAACCGGAACGACCCGGACAGCGCCTCGACCAGCCCGGGGGACAGGTGCGCGTACAGCCGGGCGGGCAGCACCGGCGCCACCTCGGTCAGCAACGCCGCCAACGCCGCCGTGTCCGCCGGCGCCGCGAACGCCAACAGCGTCGGCGGCTCCACCCCGTGATACAGCAACACCACCTGCTCACCGCGGCGGAACCACGACGTGTACGGCCAGAAGAAGTCGTCCAGGTCACCCAACTGGTAGGCGTGCAGCACCGGATCCCGACCCAGCAGCTCGGCCAGGACAGCCCGGTCGTGCTCCGCGCGCACCGGCATCAGCGCGCCACCCACTGGTCATGGCCGAGCTTCGCGACCAACGCCACGACCACCACCAACAGCACCACCCGCACGAATCCCGACCCGCGACGCAACGCCATCCGCGCCCCCAGCACCGCGCCGGCGATGTTGCACACCGCCATGCCCGCGCCCAGCAGCCACCACACGTGCCCGGTCACCCCGAACACCACCAGCGCACCCAGGTTCGTGCCCGCGTTGACGACCTTCGCCATCGCCGAGCCGTGCACGAAATCCGCGCCGACCAGAGCGGTGAACGCCAACACCAGGAACGTGCCCGTCCCCGGGCCGATCAGACCGTCGTACAGGGCGATACCCACCCCGGCCACCGCGACCACCGCCGCCACCCGCACCGGAGTCCGCTTCCCCGGCGCCGCCACCACCCCCAGCCGGGGACGCAGCAGCACGAACACCGCCACCGCCACCAGCACCACCAGCACCACCGGCCGGTACGCCGACGCCGGCACCGCCCCGGCCAACGCGGCACCCACACCCGCGCTGACCACCGCCAACCCCGCTGCC
>NZ_JAEVHM010000075.1 GCF_016802865.1 Micromonospora parastrephiae
GCAACCTCCAACTGCTCTACCAGGGCCGATCCCCCAGCTCCGGCGGAGACTACGGCCTCCTGCCCTACCGACCCGGCCTACTCACCCTGCAACGCTGACCGTGTGACGGGGCGGGCTCGGCACAACGCCGGGCCCGCCCCGACCCACGAATGTGGCCGTACGGCCCACCTGTCGGGCCAAGCACCTGCCAGAGTGGCTCATGCCCTTGAGCGCGTATCACCTCAGAACCTCGATCGCTGTGTCCGACATCCAGAGGGCCGTGGCCTTCTACGAAGGCACGCTGGGCCTGCGGGCGCTGCGGTCCGGTCCCAGCGCGAACATCGCCGACGGCAGCCGCGTCTACGGCTCCGGTGGCGGGCCGGCGCTGAACGTGTACCAGTCGGTCACCGCCGGAAAGACGTCGGCGACGCTGGCGACCTGGTACGTCGACGACATCGACCAGATTGTCGACGAGCTCACCTCGTCCGGCGTCGAGTTCGTCCGTTACGAGCAGTTCGAGCATGATGCCAAGGGGATTTCCGCTCGGGCCGGAGGTGGACGTATCGCCTGGTTCCAGGACCCGGACGGCAACACCTTCGCCCTCGAAGCCGACGTGTGACCTCCGGTGGGTGCCGCGTGGGCCCAGGCGTGTCCGGCGTCACTTGACCCGGTTGGCTAACTCGATTAGCTTAAAGCTAATACGAATAGCTAACCGGGGGAGAGCTGATGACCGAATACCTGTCCATCGACGGCGGCACGATCGCGTACGAGGTGACCGGCGAAGGACCGCTGGTCGTCCTCGCCCACGGCATGGGCGACAGCCGCGAGGCGTACCGCTTCGTCGCTGCGCCCCTGGTGGCCGCCGGATACCGGGTGGTCGCGGTCGACCTGCGCGGCTGCGGCGAGTCGAGCGCGCAGTGGCCGTCCTACAGCCGTACCGACATCGCCGGCGACCTGCTCGCGGTGATCCGGCACCTCGGTGGCCCGGCCGTGCTGGTCGGTCACTCGATCTCCGGCGGGGCCGCCACCATCGCGGCCGCCCAGGCGCCCGACCTGGTCAGCGGCATCGTCGAGCTGGCACCGTTCACCCGCAAGCAGTCGATCAGGCTGGGTGACCTGCGGATCGCCCGTTACCGCAAGGGCATGCTCCGACTGCTCGGCGCCGGCCTGCTGGGCAGCGTGCCGCTCTGGCGCAGCTACCTCGACGTCGCCTACCCGGGGAGGAAGCCGGCCGACTGGACCGCCCGCATGAACCGGGTCGACGCGATGATGCGCGAGCCCGGCCGGATGAAGGCGATGCAGAAGATGGGCCAGTCGGCGCCGGTCGACGCCGGGGCGCAGCTGGCGAACGTCCGCTGCCCGGCCCTGATCGTCGAGGGCACGCTCGACCCGGACTGGGCCGACCCACGGGCCGAGGGCGAAGCGATCGTGGCCGCGCTCCCGGCGGGTCTGGGCCGGCTCGAAATGATCGATGGTGCGGGTCACTACCCGCACGTGCAGTACCCCGACGAGGTGACCTCGCTGGTGCTGCCCTTCCTGCGGGCGAACGCCCATGCCTAGGGCCGGCCTCGCTCCGGCGGCAGTCGTCGCGGCCGGGGCGGCGCTCGCCGACGAGGTCGGCTTCACCAACGTGTCCATGGGTCTGGTGGCCGAGCGGGTCGGCGTACGGACACCGTCGCTCTACAAACACGTCGACTCCCTCGACGCTCTACGCCGGGGCATCGCCATCCAGGCCAAACGCGAACTCGGGGACGCGCTGGCCCGGGCAACGGTCGGGCTCTCCGGCCCGGACGCGGTCCGCGCGTTCGCCGACGCCCACCGTCGCTGGGTCCTCGACCATCCGGGCCGCTACGCCGCCACCATCCGTGCGCCCGAGGCCGATGACGAGGAGGACCGCCGTGCCGGCGACGACGTCCTGCGAATCCTGCTCGACGTCCTCGCCGGCTTCGGACCACCTGGTGCCGGCACCATCGACGCCGCCCGTGCGCTGCGGTCGGCGCTGCACGGCTTCGCCAGCCTGGAGAGCGCGGGCGGCTTCGGACTGCCCCGCGATGTCGACCGCAGCTACCGCTTCCTCGTCGACACTCTGATCACCGGCCTGCGGCCCGACCGACCGACGGGCGCCGGGGGAGCGGGGTGACCGTCGCCTCGCCCCGACGGCGTCAGACCAGCAGTTGCTCCCGCAGCCGCGCGCCCAGGTTGATCCCACCTACTGCCCGGGGGCCGGCCGGATCGTGCACGCCGAGGGTGTTGTTGCGGCGCATCAGCTCACGGACCGCCGGTGGCAGCCGGGGCGGGTCGTCCATGGCGGCGAGGACCTGCCCGGCGCTCGAGATCAGTCGATCGGCCAGGGCGGCGGCGTCGGTGTCCACCCGCACCCGGGCGTACTCCCAGCCGGCGGTGGTGAGGTCCAGTACCTCGAACACGCGGGTCACGAGCGGGGCCGGGTCGGTCACCCGATCGAGACGGCGCGCCTGGCTGCCGACCACGTCGACAGCGGCGGCCAGCTGAGCGTACGGATGGAAGCCACACGGCAACGCGAACAGCGGCCACCGCAGCGTCGGGCCGACCTCCTTCCACAGCGGCCGGTAGTTGCGGCGGTTCACCAGCAGCCGTCGGCCCGTCCGTCGGTGATAGTCCTGGGCCTGTGCCTGGAGGTCGGCGTGAGCCTCGTCGGCGACCTGACTCACGATCCGGGCCGCCACCACCAGGCCGTCATCGCCGTCCAGGGTTCCGGTGACCGCCCTGACCTGCTCGGGAAACGGGATCCGCGCGTGGGCGCCGTACCTGTGCTGGACGTCCCGTAGCAGCGCCTGCTGCCGCTGCGGATCGAGCTGGACCCGCCCGCCACCCAGCAACCGCTGGAGCCAACCCATCTCGCCTCGTTTCAGCAGAGCCGTCCCGGACCGCGGCAATGCTAGTGCGTCGGAACCCGCTCGGCGCTGAAGGGGTGGTGGAGCGGATCGTCCGCGTCCACCCGTCCCGATGACGGTCAGCTCTGGGTGTCGCCCCGGTCACCGACCGCCTTCCGCATGCTCGGGGTTCCGCCGTTCTGCATGGCGTGCATGGCGTCGCGGGCGTTCCGCCACGCGCGGCGGGCGCCCGCCGTGTCGTCGACGGACAGCCTGGTGTCGTGCAGCAGCATCTCGGCCTGGAAGACATCGATCGTGTTCCCCCGTTCGCTGTTCCCGATCGCGCACTCGTGCCGGCCCAGCTCCTCCGCCGCTCTGTCCCGGTTGCCCACCTCGCGCAGCATCCAGCCCACCGCCTTCTGAACGAGGTCGTGTGGGCTGGCCGTCCCGGGCCGCCTTCGCCTACCTCGCGAAGCGGCCCGGGAGACGGGGCTCGCCCTGTGATCAGTTGCGCAGGGCCCATTGCTGGTTCTGTTGTCCGTTGCAGGACCAGAGGAGGAGCCTGGTGCCGTTCGCGGTGGATGCGCCGTTGGCGTCGAGGCAGAGCCCGGATTGGACGCCGGTGATGGTGCCGTTGGCGTTGACGTTCCATTGTTGGTTGGTGCCGCCGTTGCAGTCCCAGATGATGGCTTGGGTGCCGTTGGTGGCGCCTTGGCCGGAGGCGTCGAGGCATTTGTTGCCGTACACCTGGAGTTGTCTGGCGGCGGTGTAGGTCCAGCGTTGTGGGGTGCCGCCGGTGCAGTCCCAGAGTTGGACCTGGGTGCCGTTGGTGGTGCTGCCGTTGGGTACGTCGATGCAGCGGCCGGACTGGCCGCCGACGATGCGGACGTTCTGCTGGGGGTTGCCGCCGCTGGCTGGCGCGTACGAGGCGGCGGCGATGTTGGCCTGGACGGCGTCCTCGGTGGCGGCGGTCGGATAGCCGGAGGTCAGCACACCCTCGAAGAACGTGCCACGGCCGGTGACACTGTTGTCGCCACCGATACCGAGGAGGATCGCGCCTTCCTTCTTCATCGGGTGGTAGCCGTTGGGCCGTCGCCCGTCGAAGTAGGTCGTCAGACCACCCGCCTGCGCGTTCCCGCCCCGGATGGCCCAGTGGTTCGGCTCGCCCTTGACCATGGCGGTCACGAAGCGTTGGTTGATGGACGGGATGTTGTTGTATCCCGCGTTCACTCCGGAGAACAGCCCCCACTCCAGGTCGGCCATGATCCACGGACCGGCCCCGGCCCCGTAGCCCCACTGCTTGTTGGCCCCGAAGTAGACGGTCTCCATGATGGCGGGCGAATCGGCTTGGCCGTCCGTCTGCGCGTTGCCGTAGTCGAAGCAGCACCACTGGTTGTAGTGCGTGCCGTCGACGACGGCGTAGATGCCCTCGGGCTGGTCGCCGGTGGCGACGCCGTTGGTGTTGTTGTTGCGGTAGCCGGTGCCGGGCGCGATGTAGACGCCGTACGCCTTCTGGCCGCCGATGGTGATCGGGGCCGCCTTCGCGTCGGCGAGGTTGTCCCACCCGCCCGGAGCGGGACCGGGCCAGTAGCCGGGAGGCGCCTGCGTCAGGCGGTTGTTGCGGCCCGACTGGTCGTAGATGATCGTGATGACGCAGTTGGTGTTGGCGCAGAACGAGTCCTGGGTGGCGGCGTTGGCGTAGCCGCCCGCGCTCAGCACGCCGATGTCGCGGGTGGTGTTGTCCGACGAGCGTCGGACCTGGTAGAGCGGACCGTTGTACGCGCCGTACAGCGCCCGGGTGGTGCTGTGCGCGGCCACGCACGGCGTACCGCCCGAGGCGTAGATGTCGCATGGTCCCGTGCCGGCCGCGTGGGCGACGCCCGGCGCGTTCGAGACCACGTAGGCCCCGGCGCCGACGGTGAGGACCAGTGCGGCCCCCGCGGCGGCCAGTAAGCGGCTCAATCTCCTCTGCACGTTCATCGAATCCTTTCGGTGGGGTGTGCGGTGTTGTGTGACGTCGTCCCCGGCAACATCACACGTCATACCTCTGAGATTAATGATGGTCTATCTTGCTGGCTAGTTGTCCGGGCGCGCCAACCTGGCTAAGCGGTGGGATTGCCGAAGCCCGGGCGCGCAATTCCTCGTCCGAGAAGAGGATTCAGGACGGTTATGCTCGGCAGCGAAGCATGGCGCGTCCCCGTGTCGGGGCAAGAATCGATTCGAGGGCGATGGATGAACATCGGGGAGATCGCCCGCCGGGCGGGAGTGTCCCGCAGCACCGTCTCCTACGTGCTGAGCGGGAAACGCACGGTGTCGGAGGCGACCCGACAGCGGATCCAGGCGGTCATCGACGAGCTGGACTACCGGCCGAACGCCAGCGCCCGCGCCCTGAAGGAAGGACGTACCCGCACTCTCGGGCTGGTGATCCCTCCGGCGAGTCAGCGGTTGACCGACATGCAGCTGGGCTTCGTCGCCAGTGTCGTCGAGGCGGCCGCCCGCCACGACCTCGATGTGCTGCTGTCCCCGTCCGGTGGCGACCACGACCGGTCGTTCGAGCGGATCGTCACCGGGCGTCGCGTGGACGGTGTGGTCCTGATGGAGATCCGGTTGGAGGACGACCGGGTGACCCGGCTGGCCAGAACGGGTCTGCCCTTCGTCACGATCGGTCGGACCGCCGACCCGCACGGAATGAGTTGGATCGACATCGACTACGCCGGTCTGATCGCCCGGTGTGTGCACCACCTGGCCGATCTCGGGCACCGGCACGTGGCCCTGGTCAACCGTTCCGCCGAGTTGGTGGCCGCCGGCTACGGCCCCAGCCATCGGGCGCTGGCCGGTTTCCGGGCGGCGGTTCTGGAGCGGGGTCTGACCGGCGTCGACGTCTGCTGCGGCGATGACGCGACCTCCGGCGAGACGTGCGTGGAGCAACTGCTCGCGACACATCCGAACGTCACGGCCGTGGCCACCATCAACGAGGCCGCCCTGCCCGGCATGCAGCGTGCGCTGACCGGCGCCGGCCTGTCCGTGCCGGCCGACTTCTCGGTCACCGGGGTCGCCGCGCAGCACTGGGCGGAGGATTTCCGCCCGCCGTTGACCGCCGCGGATGTGCCGATGCGCGAGATGGGCGCCGAGGCGGTGGCGCTGCTGCTGGAGATCATCGCCGCGCCTGGGGCCGTACCGCGCCACCGCCTGTACAGTCCGCCCGTCTCGTTGCGCTCCAGCACCGGTCCGGTCCGGGCCCGCCGAGCCGGTCCGACTACCCACCTCTGACCCGCCGTTCCTCCTGACCGCCGGCGAGAATGAGGTAGCTGCTGGCGGTCCAGGTGTACGCGCGGTCCCGGAGCCCGGTCCCGGTCTCGGCATCGAAGTTCTCCGCGAAGCCGGACTTCTCGCACAACGCGAGGAACCGTTGACTGATGTCGTCCGCGATTTCGGTGTGTCCGGCCCGCCGCAGACCGTCCTCGACCAACACCGTCGAGGGCGCCCAGATCGGACCCCGCCAGTAGCCGTCGGCGACGTAGTGGGCCGAGTCCGTCGGCTCGGTGGCCAGCCCGTGTGTGGTCAGGTGCGTTTCGATGCCCCGGGCCAGCGCGTCGGCGACCGGTGCGGGCAGGTCGGCCCCGAGTGCGACGGGCATCAGGTCGAGCAGGCTGCCGCTCGCCCTGCGCCGGCCGGTGCGGGGGCTGCGGGCGGTGAAGCGTTCACCGTCCCACAGGTCCCGCAGCATGGCCGCGCGGATCCGGTCGGCCTCCCGCGACCACCGGTCGGCGGGCTCTCCCAGCTCGATGGCGAGGTCGGTCAGGCAGCGCAGCTGCGAGACCAGGAACGCGGCGAGGTCGGCCGTCTCGATGACCCGGTCGTCGTCGAAGGTGGTGGCGTTGTCCCAGCCGCTGTCGTTGCCGTGCTGGTAGTGCGGCAGGTCGTGGCCGGGGGCGCGGCGCGAGTCGAGCCAGAACGCGGTCCAGCGGGACAGCCGGTCGTAGGTCTGCGCCAGCGCCGCCCGGTCCGGCGGCTGGGGAAGGCGTCGGCGCAGGTGTCGCAGCGCCCAGCCGTGGATGGGGGGCTTGACGTAGTTGTGCAGGACCTCCGAGTGAGTGACCGAGTCGGGCAGGGCGCCAGCCTCATCCTGGTGGTCGAAGGGCAGGTGGAACTGGTGCCAGGCCAGCTCCGGCTCGCCGGCTGCCAGGGCGATCGCGTTGAAGCAGTGGTCCCAGCTCCACACCTTGTCCATCCAGTGCTTCGACATCAGGACGGCCGGCCGGGTGACGAAACCCGCCGGGGCGACGGTGGCCGACCACAGCACGTACGCGGCCAGTTCGGCGGACGGGGTGTCCGTGCCGCGCCACGGCGCGACCGCGTCGACGAAGGTGGTGAACTCGCTGCTCCGGTCGTGGCACAGCCGGTCGAAGGTGGCGGACGCGGTGTACGGCCGGCGGGCGGTGGCGTACTCCTCGATCGCGATCTCCCAGGGCTGGTCGCCGGCCAGGTCCAGGAACCGGTCCGCGGTGCCGAGCGCCTCCACGCCCTCGGCCCGCCGGAGAGCGCCGGAGAGCACCGTGATCCGGTAGCGGCGCCCGGTCTCGTAGGAGGTGAACACGTGTGCGCCGTCGACCGGGTCGAGGTAGAGGTAGGTGCCGCTGAACGGGGTCAGGGTGCTCGCGGCTGCGGCGACCCGCAGACCCAGCCGCCGACCCCGTAGCCGCAGGGTGTCCGGTCCGTCGTAGACGGCCTCGATCCGGCCGGGTCCGGTCCGCCAGGTCAGCAGCGCGGGCGTGGCGACGACCGTGGCGGCCGCGACCTCGGGGCAGAGGCGCAGTACGGGGTGCAGCCCGGTCTGGTGGGAGACCAGGTGCAGGTCGTCGGCGTACGTCTTCTCGGCTACCACCGGGGAGATGTTGAGCCAGGAGCCGCGGTAGCTGAACGGGATGTCCTGGATGGAGAACTCCGGACCGGACGGGACGACGGTCATGGGTGGCGGTTGCCTTTCTGGTGCGGGTGGTCAGTCCTTGACGGCGCCGGCCGTGACGCCCATCGAGACGTACCGCTGGGCCAGGACCAGCAGCACGGCGGCGGGGATGGAGGCGACGACAGCGGTCGCCATGATGGCGTTCCACTGCTGGTTGTTGTTGCCGATGTAGTGGTAGATGCCGAGGGTGATCGGCTGGTGGTCACCGCCGCCGGCGAGGGTCGACGCGAAGATGAAGTCCGACCAGGACCACAGGAACGCGAACAGGGACACCGTGACGATCGAGTTGCGGCTGACCGGCAGCACGACCGACCAGAAGGTGCGCAGCCGACCGGCGCCGTCGACCACGGCTGCCTGGAGCAGTTCGTCGGGAATTCCGGACATGAAGGCCGTGAAGATCAGCACGGCGAACGGCACCGCCAGTGTCGAGTCGGCCAGGATCAGGCCCGGCAGCGTGTTGAGGACGCCGAGGGTGAGATAGATGGCGTAGAAGCCCATCGCCATGATGATTCCCGGGATCATCTGCGCGATCAGCAGGACGAAGCTCAGGGCCGGGCCGCCGGGTGGCCGCAGCTTCGCCAGCGCGTATCCGGCGGGGGCGGCGAGTGCCACGGTCAGCGCCACCGTGCCGAGACCGACCAGGAAACTGGTGCCGAGGTACGGCAACTGCTGGTCGAGCACGGCCCGGTAGCCGTCCAGCGTGCCGTTGGTCGGGACCAGGTGGGGCGGACTGGCCCGCATGTCCTGGTCCCGGGTGAACGACACGTTGATCATCCAATAGACGGGGAAGAGCATCAGCCCGGTCAGCACCAGGCCGACGGCGGTCTTCCACCAGACCCGGGGTGTGGAGGTGGTCATCGCAGGTTCTGCTTCCGCTGGATCCGGATGTAGACGAGCCCGGCGATCAGGGCCATCACGATGAGCAGGTTGCCGACGGCCGCCGCCGGACCGAACTCCGGCAGCAGGTTGCCGAAGCCGAGTCGGTACGACCAGGTGGCGAGCGTGGCGGAGGAGTCGGTCGGGCCACCCCTGGTCATGATCCAGATGATGTCGAAGACCTTCAGCGTGTAGATCAACCCGAGCAGCAGGGTGATCGCGGAGACGGGGCGCAGCAACGGAAAGGTGATGGACCAGAATCGTTGCCAGCCCGTCGCTCCGTCGAGCGCGGACGCCTCGTACACCTCGACCGGGATCGCCTGTAGGCCGCTGTACAGCACCACCAGGTTGAACGGAATGCCGATCCAGATGTTCGCGATGATCACCGAGGTGAGCGACCAGCCGGGCGAGGTGAGCCAGTTGACCTGGTCGATCCCGACCGCGCCCAGTGCCGCGTTGACCAGCCCCGAGTCGCTGTTGAGCAGCCACGACCAGGTCGACGCCGAGACGATCAGCGGGAGCAGCCACGGGACGAGGATCAGCGCCCGCAGGGTGCCCGACAGCGGAAAGTGCTGGCGGAAGAAGAGCGCCAGTGCCATGCCGATGCTGAACTGGAAGGCGAGCGACGCCGCGGTGAAGACCAGGGTGTGCGTCAACGTCGGCCAGAAGGCCGGGTCGGTCAGCACCGTGCGGTAGTTGTCCAGGCCGGCGAAGGGTGCGCCGCCCTGCACGAACGAGCGGACGGTGTACTCGCGCAGGCTCAGCTCGACGTTGCGGTAGAGCGGGTAGGCGTAGAAGGCCACCAGGTAGATGGCCACCGGTGCCAGGAAGTTCCACGCCAACCACCGGCGGGGCCGGCGGGTGCGGGACGCGGGAGGCCCGGGCGGGGCGGCGGTCGCCGCCCCGCCACGGCCTCGCGTGGCGGTAGAGGTCTGTGTCGTGGGCGTCATCGTGTCGGTTCGTGCGCTTACCTGGCCGTGGCCGTGGCCTGCGCGGCGGTCAGCGCCTCCTGCGGCGTCTTCGCGCCGCTGAGGGCCGCCTGCACGGCGGACCACAGAGGCTCGGAGATCTTCGGATACTTCGTGCCGAGGTTGTCACCGGTGCGCCCCTTCGCTGCCCGGACCGCGTCCACCCAGACCTTGAGCTTGGGGTCGGCGGCTGCCTGGCGCTCCTGCACGGCGGCGACGGGTGCCACGTAGGAGAGCGTGGTGTCGGTGGTGAGCAGGTTGTCGGCGTTGGTCAGGCAGGCGACCAGCTTCTGTGACGTCGCGTACCGGGCGGTTTTGTTCTGCACCGGGATGGAGACGAACTCCCCGCCGGTCGGTGCCGGGGCCGGGCCGCCCGCGCTGGCCGGGATGGCGATCGTGCCGTACGGGAAGCCGAGCTTCTCCGCGTTGGCCAGCTGCCAGGTGCCGTTCTCGGCGAACGCGAAGTCGCCGGTGGCGAACTCCTGCCAACTCGTGGTCTGGGTGTTGTTGATGACCGAGTTCGGGGCGTGGCCCTGCTTGAGCCAGTCGGTCCAAAGGGTCAGCGCGGACACCGCCTGCGGTGAGTCCAGGCCGGTCAGCTGCGCTCCGGACCCCCAGAACCAGGGCAGGAACTGGAAGCTGCCCTCCTCGGTGCCGATCGCGGAGAAGGTGATGCCCTTCTTGCCCGCCGCCTTGACCTTGGTCAGCGCCGCGGTCAGTGATGTCCAGTCCGTGATCGAGGTCGGATCGACGCCAGCGCGGGTCAGCAGGTCCCTGTTGTAGTAGAGGGCGAGGGTGTTGGCTCCGATCGGCACCCCGTACGTCTTGCCGTCGCGCTGGCCGGCGCCGAGCAGGTTCGCCTCCATGCTCGACACGTCCAGCTTGTTCTCCTCCGTGGTGGTGAGGGCGCCGGCCTCGGCCAGTGTCGAGATCACCGGGTTGTCCACGATCAGCACGTCCGGTGAGTTTCCCTGCTGGGCGGCGAGCAGTGCCTTGTTGGTCAGGTCGGTGGTGTCGTAGCCGGTCCGCTCGACCGTCACGCCCGCCGAGGTGCCGCACTTCTTGAGCAGGGCCACCCATTCGGAGTCGTCGGCGAACTGCGGATACGGGTCCCAGACGAGGTAGGCGCCGCCGTCGGAGGGACCGTCGGCGGACGACGAGCAGGCGGCTCCTGCCACCGCGGAGAGTGCTATCACGGCGACGGCGGCCAGCCGCCGCCGTCGACTGGGTCCGGTCATCTGCTGCCTCACTTCAAGTCGATCGTCGGGTGGGGGTGTGGTGGTGACCGTCGCGGGCCGGATGTGGTGGTCCGGCCATGAGGCGAATCGATTCGACGAATCGGTTCGCCCGAAGATAGGACCGTCCATGCTCGGGGGTCAAGGGGTGATCACGGGCGGGGGTGCAACACCCGGAAACGGCGTCTTTACCCCGCCGTCGCTCCATTGACATGGTTCAGTATCCGGTCCTACGATCCCTGCGAATCGGTTCGCAAACGCCGCCTCCGGAGTGCGCCCCCACGCCCCACCAAGGAGCCGCCCGTGAAAACCCCGTCCCACGGCAGGCCAGGACCAGCCCGCGCGCTCGTCGCCCGACTCGTGGTCGCCTGCTCGCCGCCGCCACCGCCGTAACCGTCGCCGCGCCTACCGCCCAGGCCGCCGACGAGTCGATCAGCGTGAACTTCTCCACGACCAGCGGTACGCCGACCTACCGCGCCTCCGGCTGGATCTACGGCATGACCGAGAACGCCAGCGGCCCGGCCGACCACTTCTACCGAGACGTCAAGTTCCAGTACATGCGTGCCGGTGGCGCACAACTGGCCGGCAGTGGCTGGGTCGGCGGAACCTACGACCGCCGCTGGAACTCCACCCTCGCCCAGGCGCGCCGGACCGTCGCCCTGGGCGGTCAGTTCATCATCCTGCCGCACGACCTGTGGGGCGCGGACGGCGCCGGCATCTCCCGCTTCCCCGGAGACAACGGCAACTGGACCGACTACGACAACTTCCTGACCCGGCTCATCAACGACGTCCGGGCGTCCGGGCTGTCCGTGCAGTGGGACATCTGGAACGAACCCAACATCACCATCTTCTGGAACCGCCCGATCTCCCAGTACCTCGAACTGTGGCGCCGCACCTACCAGCGCATCCGGGCGGAGTTCCCCAACCAGCTCATCGTCGGGCCGAGCTGCGCCTGCGTACCGTCGACCACGCACACCTTCTGGAACCAGTACCTGGACTTCGTGCGGGGCGGGGGTCAGGGTTGGGTTGTTAGCCAGGTTGTGGCGGAATCGCGGATGGGGATGGGGACCTCGTGGCCGCCGGGGAATTCCTGGTACGTGACGTCGTAGCCGAGATCGTGCAGACGCGGGACGAGCCGGCGGCTGCACACGTCGATGGGCAGCACACGGTCGTCCACCCCGTGTGAGATGAAGATCCGTGGCCGGCCGTGGGTGGCCGGCGGCGCGGCGAAACCAGGGGAGAAGGCCAGCACCGCGTCGACCAGGTCGCCGTTGGTGAGGCCCAGCGACAACGCGTACGAGGCGCCGTCGGAGAAGCCGCCGAGTGTCACGTCCCGCACCGGATAGCCGTCGTAGGCGGACGCCAGCAGCCCGTCGATACGTGCCACGTCCACCCCGAAACCGCCGGCGATCAGGTCCCAACTGGCGGCCGACGACTGCGGGGCGACCAGCAGCAGGTGCTGCGCGTCCGCGACCGGCAGCAGCAGGTCCAGCGCCTGCCGCGCCGAGCCGCCCGCCCCGTGCAGGAGCAGCACCAGCCGGTACGGCGTGTCGGCTGCTGTCGGCTGCGGGGCGTACGCCACCGCCAGTGGGCGCCCGTCGGCGCCGGTCAGCGGCACGAGCCCGGTGGGCGCCGGCGCACCGGCGGGTGGGGTCGCGTCGTCAACCGGCCGTGTCGAGGGTTCTGCGCCGGGTCTCGATGCTGCGGCGCGGAGTTGGACACGGGTCACCACTTCCCACGGTCGACGACAGGTGCGACGCGGTTACCCGGCCCGCCCCGGGTTAACCGGCGGCGCGCGGAGGCGCTGCCCGACCGTCGGCGTCAGGCGCTGGCCCGGGCGACCAGGACGGACGGGAAGAGGGTCACCGGCGCGGCCGGACGCCCGTCCAACAGGGCGGTGGCCGCGGCGGTCGCGATGCGTCCCACCGGGTGGCTGGCGGTGGTCAACGCCGGGGCGGTCATCGCGGCGAGGGGGATGTCGTCGAAGCCGGCCACCGCGACGTCGCTGGGCACCCGCACACCCTCGTCGCTCAGCGCGGCGATCACTCCGAGGGCAGTCTCGTCGCTGATCGCGTAGATGGCGTCGACGTCCGGCCACCGTCGCAGCGCCTCGCCGGCGGCCGCCCGGCCGCGCGCGGCCGAGAAGTCCCCGGGGAGCACCCGCTCCGGCAGGCCCGCCTGGCGCATCAGCCCGCGGTACGCCTCCACGGGGCGTCGCGAGCACGGCAGCCACTGCGGGCCGGTGACCATGGCGATCCGGCGGCGACCCGTGGCGTACAGGTGGTGCAGTACCGCGTCGGCGCCGGCGGTGTTGTCGACGTCGAACGACGGCACGGTCGGCGAGCCGATGCCGATGGAGACCACCCGGCCGCGCAGCGATCGGGGTATGGCGTCGAGCAGGTCCTCGGTGGTGTTGACCAGCACCACGCCGCACACGCTGCGGTCCCGGGCGAGCTGGTCCAGGCCGGTCGGCTCGCCGAGCGGCAGCCAGTGCAGCGCCACCCCGACGCCGGCGGGCGTGCAGACCCGCGCCGCCGAGCCGACCACGCGGTGGACGTACGGGTCGTCCAGCACCGCGGCGCTGGTGCCCGCGACCGCCACCACCAGGCGTACGCCGGCTCCGCTCACCAGCGCGCGGGCCGCCGGGTTGGGCACGTAGCCGAGCCGGTGGGCGGCCGTGGCGACCCGGTCCCGGGCGTCCGGCGAGGCGAACCCGGTGCCGGCGATCACCCGCGACGCGGTGGACCGGGACACCCCGGCGAGCCGCGCGACGTCCTCCAGGGTCGCCGGCCGGTGTGCCGCTGTCGTCATACGTCGCCTCCCCGTTGGCGATCCGTCCGGTCGGACGAACGCCTGTTCGCATCATGCCCGGTCGGGCCGTCGACGGTAAGGGGCGGCAGCGGGTTGTGGTGGTAGCGCTCTCAGGTGTGCGATCGTGCCAGGAGATCACCCCGAGGAAGAGGACCCGTCTTCGTGAGCGCCCCCACCAGTCGACCCGTCACCCCGGACGCCGCCCCGACACCATTGCGTGCCGTGCGCCTCGCCCGCAACGGTGTGGCCCTTACCTTCACCCTCAACGGGCTGGCCGTCGGCAGCTGGTTCTCCCGTGTGCCGGCCGTCCGTGAGGCGTTGGACCTCTCCGCCGGTCGGCTCGGTCTGCTGCTGTTGGCGATGAGCGTCGGCGCGCTGCTCGCCATGCCCACCTCCGGCCTGCTCGCCCAGCGTCTCGGCGCGGCCCGGACCGTGACCCTGGCCACGGTGCTGGTGGCGGTCGGCCTGACCGTGGCGGGCGTGGGCGCGACGATGACCGGGTCGTTCGTCGTCGTCGCGTTCGGGTTGGCCGCCTTCGGCTACGGGTCCGGCGCCTGCGATGTTGCGATGAACGTCGAGGCCGCTGCCGTGGAACGGCGGCTGGGGCGGACCATCATGCCCCGCTTCCACGCGGGGTGGAGCCTCGGTTCGGTTGCCGGCGCGGGGCTCGGCGCCGGGGCGGCCCGCCTGGACGTGCCGGTCGGCGCGCACCTCTCCGCTGTGGCGCTGGTGGTGTTGAGCGGCACCGTGCTCGCCGCGCGGACGTATCTGCCGCTGTCGGCCCATGACCCGGCCGGCGACCCGGCGGACGCCACCCCGGCTGGCCGTCGCCGGGCGCAGCTCGCCGCCTGGCGGGAGCCGCGCACCCTGTTGATCGGGCTGTTCGTGCTGGTGGCGGCGTTCACCGAGGGCGCGCCAACGACTGGCTGGCGGTCGCGTTCGTGGACGGCCGGGACGTGAGCGAGGCGGCCGGAGCGGCGGTCTTCGGCGTGTTCGTCGTCGGTATGACCCTCGGGCGCACGGCGGGGACCGTCGCGCTGGACCGGTGGGGCCGGGTGCCTGTGCTCACCGGCACCATCGGGCTCGCCGTGCTCGGCGCGGGCCTGGCGGTGCTGGCCGGCTCGGGGCCGCTGGCGATCGTCGGCGTCGCGTTGTGGGGCCTCGGTGCGTCGCTGGGCTTCCCGGTCGGGATGAGCGCCGCGGCCGACGAGGAGGCGCACGCGCCCGTCCGGGTCAGCGTGGTCGCGGTGATCGGCTACACGGCGTTCCTGGCCGGGCCGCCGCTGCTGGGGCTGCTCGGTGACCACGTCGGCACCCTGCGCGCGCTGCTGGTGGTGCCGCTGTTGCTGGTGCCGACCCTGCTGCTGGTGCCGGTGCTGCGCCCGCCGCACGCCGCCGAGCCGGCCCGTCCCACACCAGAAATCTAGCCCAACGGGCAGCTCAGCGGTATCGGGTGCGTGGCCGACTGCGCCGCGCACCCCGGCCCGTTACGGTCGCCCAATGCCGACCGACGAGATCACCGCCGCCGCGGCGGGCACCTGGACCCTGGGCGACCGCGTCGTGCGCCGGATGGGCTTCGGCTCCATGCGGATCACCGCGAACCCCGACCGCGAACGGGCGATCGCACTGCTGCGCCGCGCCGTGCGGTGGGGCGTCAACCACATCGACACCGCCGCGTTCTACGTCTCGCCGGGCGGCGCCCTGCGCGTGGGCAGCGGTCCGGCCCGGTACGCCACCGAGCTGATCCGGGCGGCGCTCGCCCCGTACCCGGAGGACCTGGTGATCGCCACCAAGGTCGGTTTCGGGTACGACCCGGTGGGCGGCTTCACCGAGGCGCTCACCCCGGCTCAGCTGCGCGCCCAGGTCGAGGAGAACCTGCGTCGGCTGGGCCTCAACCAGCTGGACGTGGTGAACCTGCGGCTCGGTCGGGGGCCCGGGCCGGTGCCGCTGGCGGATCGGTTCGGCGCCCTGGCCGAGCTGCGCGCCGCCGGGCTGATCCGGCACCTCGGGCTGTCCAACGTGCGGCCGGAGCAACTGGACGAGGTGGCGGGCATCGCGCCGGTCGTCTGCGTGCAGAACAACTACGGGGTGGACGCGTACCGGGAGCAGGACGCGTTCGTCCGGGCCTGCGGCGAGCGGGGCATCGCCTACGTTCCGTTTTTCGCGTTGGCCGGCACCGGCCGGGAGGCGGGTGCGGGCGCCGACCAGGCCGAGGCCGTTCTGTCCGTCGCGCGGGCCCACGGCGTCACCCCACACCAGGTACGTCTGGCCTGGACCCTGCACCAGGGTCCACACGTGCTGGCCATCCCCGGCACCGGGGACGTGGCGCATCTCGCGCAGAACATCGCCGCCGCGTCCGTACGACTGACCCCGGAGGACCTGACCCGCCTCGGCTGATCCACTCAGTCGCGGAGCCAGACGCGTAGGGGCGCGGGGAGCTACCGGCCGGTGAGGATGACCAGTTGCTGGGTCGCCCGGGTCATCGCGACGTAACGGTCGACCGCCCCCTCGATCCCGTCGCCGAACGAATCCGGGTCGACGAGGACGACCAGGTCGAACTCCAGACCCTTCGCCAGCTCCGGGGTCGACGACCGGACGCGGGCCGCCGTCGGGAACGTGGCGTCGCCGATGACGCAGGCGATCCCCTCGTCGTGCGCCGCGAGCCAGGTGTCGAGGATCGAACCCAGATCGGAGACGGATCCGTGTACGACGGGAGCGCCGCCGCCGCGGATGGAGGTCGGCACGTTGGCGTCCGGGAGCACGGCGCGGATGACCGGCTCGGCCTCGGCCATGACCTCCTTCGGCGTCCGGTAGTTGATGGTCAGCGAGGCCAGGTCGATCCGCTCGAGCCCGATCCGTCGAAGCCGTTCCTGCCACGACTCGGTGAACCCGTGCCGGGCCTGGGCGCGATCCCCGACGATGGTGAAGCTGCGCGAAGGGCAGCGCAGCAACAACATCTGCCATTCGGCGTCGGTCAGCTCCTGGGCCTCGTCCACGACGATGTGCGCGAACGGGCCGGCGAGCAGGTCCGGGTCGACGCTGGGCAGGGCGCTCTGGTCGACCAGCGCGTCGCGCAGGTCGTGGTGGCGCAGCATCGTCAGCAGACCTTCGCCGTCGTCGTAGACGTCGGCCTGGATCAGGTCGTCGACGACGGTGGCCATGCGGGCGCGTTCGGCGGCGAAGGAGGCGTCCTGCCCACGTTTGCGCTCCGCCGCCGCCGGGTCGCCGAGACGCTGCCGGGCGGCGTCCAGCAGGGGCAGGTCGGACGCCGTCCAGGCGTGCGCGTCATCGCGTTGCAGGGTGCGGACCTCGTCGGGGCTGAGCCAGGGAGCGCACCTGCGCAGGTACGCGGGGACCGACCACAGGTCTCCGACGAGGTCGCCGCTTCGAGCAGCGGCCAGGCGCGGTTGAAGGCCGTGCGCAACTCCGCGTTGCGTAGCAGCGCCGCGCGCAGCACGTTCTCCGGTTCGTCGCCGTCGTACCGGTCCACCAGGATCGTGAGCAGCTCCTCCCAGACCCGATCACGTGCCTCGTTGTGCGGGGTGCCGGGATCCGGCGCCTCGAACGCCTCGGCCCAGTCGTCGGCGCTGAGTCGGATCTCGGCCCAGTCGGTCGCCACCGTGATCGGAGTGCGGGGCGGCTCCTCGTAGAACCGCACGGCCGCCTCGATCGCCGTCAGCAGCCGCGCGGACGACTTCAGCCAGGCCACGTCCGGGTCGGTTTCGACCACCGCCAAAGCTCCCTCGGCGACGAGGTCGCGCAGCGTGCAGATCTGCACCTCCTCTTCGCCGAGGCTGGGCAGGACGTCGGCGACGTACGCCAGGTAGGGCTGGTGCGGTCCGACGAAGAGCACGCCACCCCGGCGCTGACCGAGCCGAGGGTCGGAGTAGAGCAGGTACGCGGTGCGGTGCAGGGCGACGACCGTCTTGCCCGTACCGGGGCCACCGTCGACGACGAGAGCCCCGCGGGAGCCCGCTCGGATGATGGCGTCCTGGTCGGCCTGGATGGTGCCGAGCACGTCGCGCATGCGGCTCGACCGGCTGCCGCCGAGACTCGCGATGAAGGCGGACTGGTCGTCGAGCGCGGCGTGCCCCTCGAACCCGTCGGAGGTGAACACCTCGTCCCAGTAGTCGGTGATCCGGCCGAGGGTCCAGCGGTACCGGCGGCGGCTCGTCAGGCCCATCGGGTTGGCGTGGGTGGCGCCGAAGAACGGCTCGGCCGCGGGGGAGCGCCAGTCGAGCAACAGCTGGCGGCCGGCGCCGTCGGTGAGGCCGCGACGCCCGACGTACACGGGATCGGGGCTGTCCGCGCTGACCATGCGACCGAGGCACAGGTCCAGACCGTAGCGGCGCAGCGCGCGCAGTTGGGCGCTGAGCCGGCGGACCTCCCGGTCCCGCTCCACGGCCTGCCGGCCGCCGCCGCCGGGCGCCCTGCGTTCGGCGTCGAGGCGGCCGGTCAGGTCGGTGAACGTCTGTCCGAGGCTCGCCGCGATGGCCGCGAAGTGCTCCTCGTCACGGGCGATCAGCGCCGGGTCCGCCTTGGCGGAGAGCTGCTCGGGAAGATCAAACACGCTGAGGGTCAGCGGGTCCACGTCGGTCGCTCCGATCTGGGATGCCGGCAAACGCGCGCCTCCGAGCTGCGGAAACGCGGTCTGGCCGGCAATTGTGCGGTACGACCCGGGCCTTGCCACAAGTCCCCCGGTGCGGTATACGTTAAGAGTGGCAGGGATTGAGTGCTTTCCTCTCCCTTGATCATCCACTCGGCCGCACCCCCCGCGCCCACCGATCGTCAGGGCGTCCGTTCGGCGTAGACCAGGTCCATCGTGTCGCTGTGCCCGCCCCAGCGCAGGTCGAGGTGCCAGCACCCCGCACGCGGCATGTCGATGATCGACGGGCCCGGACCGCCGGCGACCTCGCGGGTCACCCTGGTTCCGGTGCCGTCCAGTGTCGCGGTGATCACCAGGGTGGCCGCCGACGTCGTGCCGGTCGACGCCGTGACCGGCCGGGAAACCCAGAGGATCTTGTTGTTCGACCCGTCCCGCCTGACCTGTGCCAGTGGGTGGGCGAACATCACCGCCACGATGTCGCCCTTCGCGCCGAAGACGTGCGGGACGCGCGCGTCACCACTGAACCCGGCGTCCGCCCAGTCGGGCAGCGCCCCCGTCTCGACCCGCGAGCCGCAGCCCGTCGCGGCGCTCGCCGAGACCGTGCTGGCCGGCGCTCCGGCCGACGTGGCCGCCGCCGCGGAGTCGGCCGGTTGGTCGCCGGTCGTGCACCCCGCCAGCAGGAGCACCGATCCCAGCGTGAACCTCACCCAGGCACCCATGTCGTCCTCCGATACGTCGATGAACCGAGTGGTGTGTCGCGTCATCAGGACACCGCTCGGGGCCGACGGGTTCCTACTTCATCGAATTGGCGATCTCGATCGCCTTTGGCTTGGTGAGATCCCCCTCGAGCCGGTAACTCACGTCGTCCGCCTGCCAGATCAGGGTCGAGGCGGCCAGCCGGGCGGTCTCCCTGCGGATCTGGCCGGCACGGTCCACGTAGGACAGGACGTGCGGGCTGCCGACCCAGATGGCGAAGTCGCCGTTGACCTGGACCCACTCCGTGTCCGGTCCACTGGTCTCCTTGTGGAAGGCCAGGTTGAGGTGGCCGTCGAAGGCGTCCACCCGCAGCGCGCCCCCGCGGTAGAGCAGCGTGGCCACGCGGTGCGCGCCGCTGGCGTCGGGGTCCGCGACGACCACCCGCTCGGGCGGGCCCAGCTTCGCCGGTACGCGGATCGGGAAGCGCACCGCCCGCTGCGCCTCGTCCAGCGCGGCCGTCCGCTGCGACGGCAACGGCGACGGGGTGCCGGCGGGCAGCCCCGACGACGGGGCGATGGTGACTCCCGCGAAGCGCAGCAGACCACCGACGGCGTCGGCGACGGCGGTACGTGTGGGCGGCAGCACCGCCACCACCAGCGCGGCGAGTGCCGCGGCGGCGTACGCGCGCCACCGGTGTCGCCGGGGCGCGGTGAGCCGGGCGCGTACGCGTGCGGTCACGTCGGGCGCGTCGGGTGTCTCCAGCCAGGCGGACAGGTCGCGCAGTTCCTTCTCGAGGTCACCCATGCCGGACCTCCTCGCGGTCGAGCAGGCCGCGGAGCTTCGCCAACGCCCGGGACGTCCGCGACTTCACCGTGCCCCGGGGCCAGCCCAACGTCTGCACGGTCTCCTCCTCGCTGAGATCGAGGAAGAACCGGCAGACGATCACCTCACGGTCGCGTACCGGCAGTTGGCGCAGCGCCCGCACCAGCGCGGTGCGACGTTCCCCGGCGAGGACCGCGCCGACCGCCCCGTCCTCGGCGGCCTCCGACACCGGGCCGGCGGCCGCGGCCCGCAGGACGAGCCCGTCGCGCCGGCTGCGGGAGCGGTGCAGGTTGCGCGTCTCGTTGGCGACGATCGCCAGCAGCCAGGACCGGAAGGACGACTCACCGCGATAGCGGGACAGCTTGCGGTACGCCTTCACGAACGCCTCCTGGATGACGTCCTCGGAGTCCGATCCCGCACCGAGCAGCACCGCCGTCCGATACGCGGACGCGCTGTGTCGGGCGACCAGGAGGTCGTACGCCTCCAGGTCACCTGCCCGAGCGCGGGTGACGAGCACGTGGTCGTCCAGCGAAACCTCCGGTTCGATCACCCTCATGACACCGCACGGGCGTCGCGGGTTCCACCCGCCCCGGGTCAGCTTGCTCTCACCCGCCGTGCAGCGTATTGCCAGGATTCGGTGCTGCACTGGTGGGAGCGTCGAGGAGAGGGGTGGGGCATGGGCTGGTTCAGTCGGCGGGCACGGGGTACCGAGGCGACCCCGACCAAGCTCGACCGGGAGGCGACCCGCGACGACCTCGCCGCGCTGGAGGCGTTCGTCGCCACCCGGCGGGGGGTGGAGTTCTACCTGGAGCCGGAGACCACCGCCACCGACACGACCGTGGTGGCGATCGCCCACGACGGGGAGTGGATCCGCCGCCGGACCGGCACGCCACGGGCCGCGGGCGCCATCGCCCGCAAGCACGCGGTGCCGCTGTACGAGGCGGCGCGCACGGGCTACCCGGAGCGGATGCGGGTGTGGAACCGGGCACACCCGGAACGACACGCCCGCTGAGCGGGACGTCGCCCGCCGTCGGCGGGCGACGGCTGGCGGTCGGCCGTCGGCGGGTGTCGTGCTCACCCGACCGCCGCGCTGACCGGCGAACCGGCGCCCCCACATCACCGCAGGTCAATGTCGTGAGCAGGGTCGCCGACGCCGGGATCCGCGTTGACCGGCAGCGGAGGGTGTGGCAGCATTCGCGGCCTGACGGCAGTGAAGGAAGTCGGTGCGAATCCGACGCGGTCCCGCCACTGTCACCGGGGAGCGATCCCCCCTCGTGAGTCACGGCCGTGTGTCTGCGGTTGGAAGGCCGGGGGAGAGCGTCGATCCGGAAGCCAGGATACTTCGGCCGTCGGATGTACCCCAGGGCGTGGACACCCGAGGAGGACCCGATGACGCACGGCGTCTCTGTCACCGACGAACACCGTCGTGACCCGAGCGGCGACCGCTTCGCCGCACCCGTACCCGGGCGCCCTCCCGCCGTTCACCGCTGAGTTCCGTACCGCGCCACCCGTCGCCGCCGGCCTCCCGCCGGTGAGCCGGCCGGAGCGCGGTACCCGCTGAACCCCGCGCCCATCCCACGTCGCCAGCCCGCTTCCGCGAGCCTGCCGACGTTACTGTCCGGAGCCTGCCGTGCGCACCCTGCTGCTCTCCACCGCCGACACCGACCTGCTGGCCGCCCGCGCCAGCGACGCCGACTACCGCTTGGCCAACCCCGCCCGGGTCGCGGCCGACGAGGTGCCCGCCCTGCTCGACGGGGTCGACCTCGCCGTCGTACGTCTGCTCGGGGGCCGGCAGGCGTGGCCCGACGGCCTCGCCGCGGTGCTCGCCAGCGGGCGGCCCACGGTCGTGCTCGGCGGTGAGGCGATGCCCGACGCGGAGCTGATGGCCCTCTCCACGGTGCCGTCCGGGGTGGCCACCCAGGCGCTGGCGTACCTCGTCGAGGGCGGCCCGGACAACCTGGCGCAGCTGGCCCGGTTTCTCTCCGACACGGTGCTGCTCACCGGTGAGGGCTTCGCCCCACCGGCGTCCACCCCGGCGTACGGCGTGCACGGCGAGCACCCGGCCGACCCGGACCGGCCCACCGTGGGAATCGTTTTCTACCGGGCGCACGCCCTCGCTGGGAACACCGGATTCGTCGACGTGCTGGCCGACGCGGTGCGCGAGGCCGGCGGCAACCCGCTGCCGATCTTCTGCGGCTCGCTGCGCGGGCTGACCGCCGGCGCCGGACCGCTCGGACTGTTCGCCCGTTGCGACGCGCTGCTGGTCACCGTCCTCGCCGCCGGCGGCGCGGTCGCCGCCGACGCGTCCGGCGGCGGTGCCGAGGACGCCTGGGACGTGGGCGCCCTCGCCGCCCTGGACGTACCGGTCATTCAGGCGCTCTGTCTCACCAGCACCCGCGAACAGTGGGCCGGCAGCGACGCCGGACTGTCCCCGTTGGACGCCGCCATGCAGGTGGCCATCCCCGAGTTCGACGGTCGGATCGTCACCGTGCCGTTCTCGTTCAAGCGGATCGACGCCGACGGGCTCTCGGTCTACGCCGCCGACGCCGAACGGGCCGCGCGGGTCGCCGGCATCGCGGTCCGCCACGCCCGGCTGCGGTACGTGCCCAACGCCGACAAACGGGTCGCCGTGGTGCTCAGCTCGTACCCCACCAAGCACTCCCGGGTCGGCAACGCCGTCGGGCTGGACACCCCCGTCTCGGCGGTCCGGCTGCTCGCCGCGCTGGCCGACGCCGGCTACCACCTCGGTGACGCGCCACCGCCCGACGACGGCGACGCGCTGATCCACGCGCTGATCGCCGCCGGTGGTCACGACGTGGAGTGGCTCACGCCGGAGCAGTTGGCCGCCGCCGAGGCCCGGATACCGGGGCCGACGTACCGGCGCTGGTTCGACCAGGTCCCGGCCGAGCTGCGCGAGCGGATGCGGGAGCACTGGGGTGAGCCGCCCGGCGAGCTGTACACCGACGGCGGCGACATCGTGCTCGCCGGGCTGCGCTTCGGCAACGTGGTGCTGCTCATCCAGCCACCACGCGGTTTCGGGGAGAACCCGATCGCCATCTACCACGACCCGGACCTGCCGCCCAGCCACCACTACCTGGCCGCGTACCGCTGGCTGGCCGCGCCGGTGTCCGACGGCGGCTTCGGCGCGGACGCCGTGGTGCACCTGGGCAAGCACGGCACCCTCGAATGGCTGCCCGGCAAGGGCCTCGGCCTCGCCGCCGACTGCGCGCCCGACGCGGTCCTCGCGGACCTGCCGCTGGTCTACCCCTTCATCGTCAACGACCCCGGCGAGGGCACCCAGGCCAAGCGGCGCGCGCACGCCGTGGTCATCGACCACCTGGTGCCGCCGATGGCCCGCGCCGAGACCTACGGCGACCTGGCCAAACTGGAGCAACTGCTCGACGAGTACGCCACCGTGCAGGCGCTCGACCCGGCGAAGGTGCCCATTGTGCGGGCGCAGATCTGGGACCTGGTACGCGCCGCGGAGCTGCACCACGACCTGCACGCCGAGGCGATGCCGGACGCCGACGACTTCGACGACTTCGTGCTGCACCTCGACGGGTACCTCTGCGAGGTCAAGGACGTCCAGATCCGCGACGGGCTGCACATTCTCGCCGCCGCGCCGACCGGCGAACCGCGCGTCAACCTGGTGCTCGCCGTGTTGCGCGCGCCGCAGATCTGGGGCGGCGCCCACGCCCTGCCCGGCCTGCGGCAGGCCCTCGCCGCCGCGTACGGCCTCGATGAGCAGGAGCTGCTCGCGTCGCCCGGACAGCGGATCGTCCTGCCCACGGCCCTGACCGACGCGGTGGACGGGCCCGCCGGCACCGCCGCCGACGCCGTCGACCTGATCGAGGCCCTCGCACGGCGGCTGGTCGTCGGCATGGAGACCCTGGACTGGGCCGTGGACGCGGCCGACGCGGTGGTCGCCGAGGTGACCGGTCAGCCGATCCCGGACGCCGGCGCGGTGCTGCGCTTCGCCGCCACCGAGCTGGTGCCCCGGCTGGCGCGCACCACCGACGAGCTGACCAACACCCTCGGCGCGCTCGACGGGCGGTTCGTGCCGCCCGGACCGTCCGGTTCGCCCACCCGCGGCCTGGTCAACGTGCTGCCCACCGGCCGCAACTTCTACTCCGTCGACCCCAAGGCCATTCCCAGCCGCAACGCCTGGGATGTCGGGGTGGCCCTCGCCGACTCGCTGCTGGCCCGGCACCTCGCCGACACCGGCACGTACCCCCGCTCGGTGGGGTTGACCGTGTGGGGCACCAGCGCCATGCGGACCCAGGGCGACGACATCGCCGAGGTGCTCGCGCTGCTGGGCTGCCGCCCTGTCTGGGACGAGCGGTCCCGGCGGGTCACCGGCATCGAGGTGGTGCCGACCGCCGAACTGGGCCGACCCCGCGTCGACGTCACCGTGCGCATCTCCGGTTTCTTCCGCGACGCGTTCCCGCACGTCGTGGCGCTGCTCGACGACGCCGTCCGCCGGGTCGCCGCCCTCGACGAGCCGGACGCGGAGAACTACCTGCGCGCCCATGTCGCCGCCGACCTCGCCGAACACGGCGACGAGCGACGCGCCACCGCGCGGATCTTCGGCTCCAAACCCGGGGCGTACGGCGCCGGGCTGCTGCCGCTGATCGACGCCCGGACCTGGCGCGACGACGCCGACCTGGCCGAGGTGTACGCGGTCTGGGGCGGCTACGCGTACGGCCAGGGCCTGGACGGGCGGAAGGCGCGCGCCGACATGGAACGTTCGTTCGCCCGGATCGCGGTGGCCGTAAAGAACCAGGACACCCGCGAGCACGACATCGTCGACTCCGACGACTACTTCCAGTACCACGGCGGGATGGTGGCGATGGTCCGACACCTCACCGGCGCCGCTCCGCAGGCGTACGTGGGTGACTCGGCGATGCCGCACGACGTGCGGACCCGCACGCTGGGCGAGGAGACCCGGCGGGTGTTCCGGGCCCGGGTCGTCAACCCGAAGTGGATCGCCGCGATGCGTCGCCACGGCTACAAGGGCGCGTTCGAGCTGGCCGCCACCGTGGACTACCTGTTCGGCTACGACGCCACCGCCGGCGTCGTCGACGACTGGATGTACGAGAACCTGGCCGCCGCGTACCTCTTCGACGAGACCACCCGGGAGTTCCTGGAGCGGTCCAACCCGTGGGCGCTGCGCGGGATCACCGAGCGGCTGCTGGAGGCCGCCGACCGGGGTCTGTGGGCCAAACCCGAGCCGGCGACCGTCGACCGGCTCCGCGACACGTACCTGGCCAGCGAGGGTGACCTGGAGGACCGGGCATGACCGTGACCACGACCTTCCCGTTCAGCGCCGTGCTCGGCATGGCCGACATGCGGTTGGCGCTGCTGCTCAACGCCGTGTCCCCGGCGATCGGCGGGGTGCTGGTCCGCGGCGAGAAGGGCACCGCCAAGTCGACCGCCGTCCGGGCCCTCGCCGCGCTGCTGCCGCCGGTGCGCCACGTCACCGGTTGCCGCTTCGGCTGTGACCCGGCCGAGCCCGACCCGGCCTGCCCGGACGGCCCCCACCCGGCGGACGCCGCCGCCGAGACCCGTCCGGCCCGGCTGGTGGAACTGCCGGTCGGCGCCGCCGAGGACCGGGTGGTCGGCTCCCTGGACCTGGAGAGGGCCATCGGCGAGGGGGTCCGCGCCTTCGAGCCGGGCCTGCTCGCCGCCGCACACCGCGGCGTGCTCTACGTCGACGAGGTCAACCTGCTGCACGACCACCTGGTCGACCTGCTGCTGGACGCGGCGGCGATGGGCCGCAGTCACGTCGAGCGTGAGGGCGTCTCGGTCAGTCACGCCGCCCGGTTCCTGCTGGTCGGCACGATGAACCCGGAGGAGGGTGAGCTGCGCCCGCAGCTGCTCGACCGGTTCGGGCTGACCGTCGAGGTCGGCGCCAGTCGTGACCCGGCGGTCCGGGTCGAGGTGGTCCGCCGCCGGCTCGCCGCCGACGCCGACCCGGCCGGGTTCGCCGCCCGCTGGGCCGACGCCGACGCCGACATCGCCCGCCAGGTGGCCGCCGCCCGTTGCCGGCTTCCCGGGGTACGGCTTCCCGACGCGGCGCTGCGTCAGATCGCCGAGGTGTGCGCGGCCTTCGACGTGGACGGAATGCGCGCGGACATTGTCGGTGGAGTTGGCTAACCGCTGACCCCGGAGCGATTGGGGATGAAGCCGTCATCCAGCTTGGCCCGCACCTACTTCGTAAGGGTGAGGTATGGGCAGTCAACGTCATTGTGGGCGGCCGT
>NZ_JAEVHM010000076.1 GCF_016802865.1 Micromonospora parastrephiae
GTCAGGTCTGCCGTGGATGCTGCCCGCGTAGCCCAGTCAGGGCGAACGCCGTTGGCGGTAGCGACAGCGGCGGCAGTGAGGGTGCCGGCGAGCGCGGTCCGGCTTCGCTCACGGTCACCCCTTCGTCGGCGGTCAGGTCTGCCGTGGATGCTGCCCGCGTAGCCCAGTCAGGGCGAACGCCGTTGGCGGTAGCGACAGCGGCGGCAGTGAGGGTGCCGGCGAGCGCGGTCAGCCGGCCGGGCACGGGCCTGCCGGCGACGCGCAGCGCGCGGATGGCGTCGCGGATCGCCCACGCGGCAACGGCGGCGTCAGCCGGGTCGAGCAGCACCGACCCGGCCGGCACCGGGCCGCTCACGGGTCGACGCCCAGCTGCAGCTGGGCGGCGTGCAGGCCGGCGCTACGCAACGCGTCAGGGCCGGCGATGTGCAGGATGTCGCCGAACGTGGCAACGAGCAGGATCAGCCGCGACGCAGTCTCTTCGGGCAGGTCGGCGATCAGCGCGGCGATGACGTCGAGGTCGCATTCGCCGAGCGTCAGTTCGGTGCAGACGCCGATCGCCGCGGCGTGGAACGCACCAACGTCGACGCTCACGTGATCAACCCGCCGGTCAGCAGCGTGCGGGCATATCGGAGGTCGTCGAGCAGCTGCGCCAGGTCGGCGTCGTCGATCCTCGGGCGGCCGGCGAGCTCTTCGGCTCGGTGAACCATGGGGCGCAGCAGTTGATCGATTCGGCAGAGGGCGTCGAGGACCTGGCGCAGCTCGCCGGCGGCCAGGCCAGCGACGGCGAGCGGGTCGCCGGCCGATGAATGTTCGTCGGGTGTCATGCCGCCTCCGGCCCGTCGGGCGGGGTGGCCTGGCCGGGGTTGGTGGGGAGCCGGCGGCGGCGTCGGTCGAGGGCGTGCTGTGCCTGCTGCGCCAGCTGGCCGACGGCGAGCGCGGCGCCGGGGGCGAGCGTGGACCAGCCGGAGACGCGGGCGAGCGCGGACGCGAGGGCACCCAGGTCGGGGTTGCGCAGCTCAGCGACGTCAACGGTCAGCACGTCGTCGGCGTGCTCGGGTGTCTTGGGCATGGGTCCTCCTGCTCTGGCCCGGGCCAGTCGGGCGCGGTTGCGGTGCGCCAGCCCGGCGTTGCGGGCGGCGGTGTGGTCCTGGTGGAGCTGCCGGCGTGCGGCCCGCCGGCGCAACGTCTCGTCGACGGCGGCCTGGAGCCGCTGCTGCCACTCGACGCGTTCCTGCTCGGTCACGGCGCTGCCTTCCGGCGAAGGGTGGCCTGCGGCCGGTGGCTGAGCTCCGAGAGCAGATCCCGCAGGGTGACCGCGTAGCCGTCTTCACCGATCAGGACGGGGCAGACGCCCGTCTCGCTCAGGTCGTGGTCTTCCTGCGCCGCGTACGTGACGACGACAGCGAAGCCGATGACGGGCAGCGTCCAGCTCTCGTCCTCTCCGGTGAACGCGACCTCGTACAGGTCCGGGTCAACGGGGGCGAAGCTGGTGACGCTGTCACGGTCGAGATTCATGGATGACCCTCTCTGCCTGGAATCGGCCCGGTGGGGTGTACATGAGTACGGGCGTACACCCCACCCCCCGATCCGCTCGCGTATCGCGGATGAACCGTTTGTTGTTGACCTGCGGATATAGCCACCGGTGATGGTCGGTTTTCCGGGGTAGGGGTGTACCTCGTACACCCCGTACACCCCTTCGGGGCGGCTCATCGGGCACCGCTGAGTCGGCGGTAACGCACGCCACCACCGTCGATGTCTTCGGCCTCGATCTGGCCGGTGTCGAGCAGCCGCTGGATCGCCTCATCGAAGTGCTGCCGGATCCGCGCGGCGATGGATCGCCGCAGCGGTGAGCCTGCCTTCCACTCGTCGCCGTCGAGCTTGCGCAGGATGTTGGAACAGCACCGCTTGACCGCGTCCTCGGCGACCCGTTCAGCGGCCACCGCCGCCCGATCCCCCTCCGCCTCGCCGCGTCGGCGGTTGCGCTCGCGCTCGACGCGCTCAAGGCCGGCGGCCACCTGGTCACGGGTACGAGTGGAGACGACCGCGACGACGCCGGCCAGCTGCCAGTCCTCTTCGGTCACCTCGGCGTGCCCGTCGAGCAGCGCCAGCGCCGCAGCGGTCTTCAGCTGCGCCAGCAGCGCGTGCCCGTCCAGGTCGCTGGGCTGACCGCGCAGCCGGGCCAGCCGGGCAGCGTCGATCGCTGTGCGGGCGTTCTGGCAGACCGGCAGCACCACGCGGCTGGTGCCGAACTCGGCCAGCGGCCACAGCGGTCGTTGCCACAGCAGGCCGGCCGGTTCGTCGGGCGCAACGTCGGGGGCCTGCGGGTCAGTCGCCGGCAGCCACAGCAGACGTTGCGGGGTCCCGCCGTCGGCGTCGTCGAGCAGCCCACCGGCCCGCGCCGGCTGGACACCGACGACCAGCGCCAGGCGGTACGAGTGGCCCGGGATCGGCAGCCGCTTGTCCGGGTCCGCATAGGAGAACCCGAGCGCCTCGCCGGACCACGCCCGCCGGAGCTCCGGCAGTAGCGTCGCGCCCTGCCTGCCACCGAGCGCGCTCAACGTGTCGATCTCGGGCACCGACAGCAGCACCGCATCGGTGTGCCGCTCGACCCCCTGACGGGTGCGCTTGGCGTAGAGGTGTGCGATGCCTTCGCCGGACCCGACGCTGGCCGACGTCAGGGCACCGACCTCGACCGCGTCGGCCGCGGTGCGTTCAGCCGCACCCTTGCCCGCCCCTGACGGCCCCACGATCGCCACGTACAGGTTCAGCGACCCGTGCCCCCCGACCAGCGCGGGCAACACCACGAACGGCGGCGTGGCGGCCACCACCCGGGCCAGGACCACACCAAGGGTGGCCCACGGCGCCGCCCGGCGGGACCGTGCGAACTGGTGCACCCGAGCCAGGCTGGACCGCGCCGACCAGAGCTCGGTATCCGGCGGTACGGACCAGCCCTCGGCGACGTCCTCGGCGCGACCGGGCAAGCTGGCCACCGGCACCGTGCCCGGCACGGCGACGGCGACGTCGTCCCAGGCAGCTACGTCCGTCACGCGACCAACCGCCACGGGTGGGCGCGGCCGATGGTGTCACGCTCGACGACGGTGAGCGTCATGCCGGTGCACGCCGACCAGCGGTCGCACGGGCCGGAGTGCGCGCCACCGCACGACGGCGGAACCACGGGCGCCGGCGGCAACTCGTCGGCCAGGTGCTCGTCGAGGGCGCGGACGTCGCGCCGATGCGTTATAGCCGGATCGCCGCCGCGGCGGGTGGGCGAGGCAGTGACGTTCTCCGGTACGCTCGACTGGACAGCTTCGCCGGCCGTCACCTGCCCCCGCGATCCGCCCGGTCGCGGGGGTTCTTCATGCCGCAACCTGTCCACCTCCCCCCGATGCCTGCGGCGGGGCGAGCAGCCCGGCGAGCCGGGCGCGCTGTTCGTCCGTCAGAGGCGGCGCGGCGTCGACGGCGGTACGGATCGCGCGCTCAAGTTTGGCCGCGCGTAGTTCGCGGTCGGCGCGCTCGGCGGCGGCTTGGTCGCCATAGCGAACGGCGTTGGCCTTGACCGCTCGAAAATGCCGTGGTGACGGCGTAGTGGTGTCCGGTTTGGACATGAAGAGCACCCTCCCGGGTAGCAGTCACCTGCCGCCCCGGAGAGGGCGTTGATGGGACCGGAGTCCCGGCCGACCTTTCCCCTCCTGCATGGGTGGGACGCGTTCCCGCTCGCGCGGGGGGTCGACACGTGTCCTAATGATCTTAGAGCTTCCAGACGGTTCGTCCAAGCGCTACCGCGACTAGCGTCTCTTTGCCCAGAGATGCGGCGGGCAGGTCGGCCCAGCTCAGCATCACCTCGAACTGCCGGAGTGTGACAGTCGGCGAGGCGTCCACTCCGATCCGTTCCCGGATCGTGTTCATCACGCCGGAGATGCGCGTGACGCGGGCCTCGATCGTGGTCCGGCACCCGGGTTGGTGGCAGCGGCCGACGAAGGTGTGCGGGGCCTCGTCGTGTGCCTGCACAGCGCTCACGTTGGCGCCCCCGAACGACAATTGGCGGCTATCGAGGAAGACGCGCAGCAGCGGGTTCGACTGCATCGGGTGCCGGTGGCAGACGACGGTGAGCGACGTCCGATCCGGTCGGTTCTTGCGTCGGCTCACAGCCCAGCCTCCGCCCAGATCTCCCCCCACGTGCGGGTGTCGTTCTTCCACTGCGATCCGCCCATGAACTTCGTGGCGTCCCACTCGGCCCGGCCACGGATCGGCGGACCGAGGCGGATGACCGCGATCGAGCGCAGCACGGCCTGACGCAGGCCAACGTCGCTGATGGCGCGGTACGCCGCCACCGGATCGTCGGCGGCCAGCAGCGCGGTGGTGGCGTCCACGCGGCCAGCGGCGGTGATCTCGACCTGGATCTCGTCGAGGCGCTCCTGGCCGCGATCCATCCCGCTCTTGAGCGCTGCCTTCACCGCGCCGCGGCTGAGCGCGAACTCGGCGGCCAGCTCGGCCAGGTTGCCCTGGATCGCGGCGGCCTCGGACCACAGGCCGCGCAGGTCGATCCCCTTGGCAGGGGCGGGCAGCAGCCGTTTCCGGTCGTCCTCCTTGGCCAGGATGGCCTCTACGGTGGCGTTGAGCCAGCGGTGGATCGGCTCCGCCCGCCACGACCGGAAGCACAGCAGGCACCGGTACAGCAGGTTCCCGCTCCGGTCGTAGGTGGCGTTCACGGTGCGCGGGTCGCAGCGCTCGCAGATGAACAGGCCGGTGCCGACGTGCCGGCGCGCGGTTCCGGTGTGGTTGGCGAGCCGGCCGGGTTCTTCGAGGATCTGCCTCACAGCCCGCCAGGTGGACTCCGCCACGATGGGCGGGTTCGGCGCCGCGTACTCGATGCCGTGCAGGATCCGCAGGCCTGCATTGCGGGGCTTGAGCAGGATCTTCCGGATCACCGGGGCCCGCCACGTCCTCCCGGTGGCGGTCGGGATGCCGCGGCGGTTCAGGTCTGCCTGGAGCCCGGCGAGGGAGCCGCCGGCGAGGACGTGTGCGTACCAGCGTCTGATCTCGGCCGCCTCGCTCTCGACCAGGTCCCGACCGTTCGGGGCCAGCCCGTAGCTGCGCGGTCCGCCGTGGTACTCACCCCGCTCCGCACGGTCGCGCACCTCGGCGGCGACGCGCTCGGCGATCTCTTCGGCTTCGCCTGCGTCCCTGGCGGCCATGGTGCGCGCGATCTCGCGCCCCTGCGCAGTGTTCAGATCGAAGTTAGGGGAGCGGACGTAGCGGTAGCTGATGCCGTAGCCCGTCGCCAGGTCGATGAGGTCTTCATGCTCTCGGGGCCGGCGGGTCAGTCGCCCACTCGTGTACGCCACGATCACCGAGAACTTGCCGGCCTTGGCGTCGGCAATGAGCCGGTCGTACTCCGGCCGAGGCTTGCGCGAGTTAGTGCTGGCGCTGATGTCGTTGTCGCGGTAGACACCGAAGACTGTCAAACCCTCTCGCCGAGTTAGGGCTTGGCAGTCCTTGTCCTGCCGGTCAACGCCGAGTTCCCGCCCCTCGCGGTCGTCGCTGATCCGTTCGTAGATTGCAGCCAGCCTCATGGCGCAGTAGTCTACGCACCATCGGGTGGTCCTCGGTGTGCACGGCCAGGTGGTTGCGGCCCGGGTCGCGGGGCAGACCGCGCGGTACCGCCCAGGACGCGAGCACGCCCGCGCGTTCCAGGCGCAGGTCCCAGTGCAGGCTGCGGGCGTGGTGCTGCTGGATGACGAAGCGGGCGGTGTCGCCGTCGGTGCCGGCCACCGTCGGGCTCTCCCGCGGCACGGGCTCGGGCGTGCGGGCCGCGTCCCGCCGTCGCCGGTACTCCTCCAGCCGGTCGGTCACACCCACATTCTCCGGCAAACCGGACCGTCGCGCTGGACGCCGGAGTGTCCGGTTCGCTCGGCGGCCGGGGATGCGGCGGGGTAGAACGGACCTCATGGACCTCACCGACCAGCCCACCGCCCTGCTCCCCGGTGACGTGCGGATGCCCCTGCTCGGCTTCGGCACCTGGCAGGCCACCGGCCGGGCCGGTTACGACGCCGTGCTGGCCGCGCTGGACACCGGCTACCGGCACCTCGACACCGCCACCGTGTACGGCAACGAGCGGGAGGTCGGGCGTGCGGTGCAGGAGAGCGGGCTGCGTCGCGAGGACGTCTTCATCACCACCAAGCTCCCGCCGGACCGGGTGGGCCGGGAGCGCCAGACGTTGGAGGCCAGCCTGGAGGCGCTCGGCGTCGACCAGGTGGACCTCTGGCTGATCCACTGGCCGCCGTCGTCTCCGGGGGACAGCATCCCGTTGTGGCGGGAGCTGCTGGCCGCCCGGGACGAAAACCTGACCCGGGCGGTCGGGGTGAGCAACTACAGCACCCCGGAGATCGACGAGCTGATCCAGTCGACCGAGGAGAATCCGGCGGTCAACCAGATCCGGTGGAGCCCGTCGCTGTACGACCGGCAGCGGCACGCCGAACACCGGGACCGGGGTGTGGTGCTGGAGGGGTACAGCCCGTTCAAGACCAGCGACCTCAGCGATCCGGTGCTGACCCGGATCGCCGGCGCGCACGGTGTCTCCCCGGCGCAGGTGGTGCTGCGCTGGCACATCGACCACGAGATCGTGGTGATCCCGAAGTCGGTGACCCCGGAGCGGATCACCGCCAACTTCGACGTCTTCCACTTCTCGTTGACGGCGGAGGAGATGCGCGACATCGACGCGCTCGGCGAGGTCTGACCCGGCGGTTTCCTTCAGCCCGCGACTCGGCGATGAAGGGTATCGACATCGACGCTCATGACGGTATAGCGTCCCCGTCATCACGTTCGTCGATCCGTTCGAACCCGCCGTAGCTGGAGGATCGCCATGGCCCGGTCACCATCCACCCGTCTACGCCGCCGCGGGGTGCTCGCCATCCCCGCCCTGGTGGCCGCCGCGCTGACCACCGTCGTCCGACCCACTCCGGCGAACGCCGCGCCGAAGGCCGAGTGCCTGGCCGACCTGCTCGGGGAATCCTGATGGCCACCATTCCCTGGCTGGTGGACGTGCTGCGCGCGGCCGGGGTCCAGGTCGTCGTCGAAGGCGACTGGCTCAACCGGATGCGGCCCGGCTCCTTCGACCCGATCGGGGTGCTCTGGCATCACACCGCCTCCACCTCCAGCGCCAGCAACCCGCACCCGGCGCTCGGCATCTGCATCAACGGCCGCTCCGACCTGGCCGGGCCGCTGTGCCAGGCGCTCGTCGACTACAACGGCGTCTTCCACGTCATCTCCGCCGGCCGGTGCAACCACGCCGGGGTCTCCGGCGGCAGCGGACCGATCCCCGCCGGAGACGGCAACACCCTCATGATCGGGTGGGAGATCGACTACAACGGCGTCGACCAGGAGATGACCGCCGCGCAGTACAACGCGTCGATCGCCGCCACCGCCGCCGTGCTCACCCGCCTCGGCCGGGACAGCAGCTACGCCCGGGGCCACCGGGAGACCAGCACCACCGGCAAGATCGACCCGTCCTTCATCGACCTGAACGTGATGCGCGCCGACGTCGCGGCGAAGATGGCCGGCGGAGGCACGGCGTGGTCCTCCACGGTGGACAACACCACCGCCGGCCGGTTCACCGCCAGCGCGAGCTGGGGCGTGTCGACGTTCTCCAGCCAGCGGTACGGCGCCGACTACCGGTACGCCGACCCGGTCGCGGCCAGCGACCCCGCCTGGTACCGGTTCAACGTGCCGGCGGCCGGCAACTACCGGGTCGAGGCCTGGTGGCCGACGAACAGCGGCTACAACAGCGCCACCCCGTACATCGTCGCCACCAGCACCGGCAACAAGACGGTGTACGTCGACCAGCGGGTGACCGGCGGGCAGTGGCGCGTCCTCGGCACGTTCACGCTGCCGGCCGGGGACGCCAACCGGGTGGCGGTGAGCCGCTGGAGCACCGCGACGGGCCTGGTCGTCGCCGACGCCGTACGCCTCACCCGCGTCTGAGCTCGACGAGCGCCGAGCCTCGGCAGGGGGCGTGACCGGATGGTCACGCCCCCACCGTCAGTGGTGCAACACTCAGGCCCGCGTGCAGGTGGCGCCGTTGAGCGAGAAGCTCGTCGGGGACGAGTACGCCCCGCTCAACGTGCCCTGGTAGCCGAAGCTGGCCGTGCCGCCGGGCGCGACGGACCCGTTGTGGCTGGTGTTCCGGGCGGTCACCGTGGATCCGCTCTGGCTCACCGTGGCGTTCCAGGAGTTGGTGACCTGCTGCCCACCGGGCAGGTTGTAGGTCAGCGTCCAGCCGTTCAGTGCGCTGGACCCGGTGTTGGTGATCTGCACGTCCGCGGTGAAGCCGTTGTTCCACGAGTTCGCCGTGTACTTCACCGCGCAGGCCGCGCTACCCGGCGGCGGCGTGTTCGGGGGCGGGGTCGACGGGGTGGTGGGCGGAGTGCCGCCGCCACCGTTGACCGCGGCGGAGAACGACGTCACCGCCAGGCCGACGCCACCCTGCCAGGGCTCGAAGCCGGCCTGGATGCTGGTTAGGTACCAGGAGTTGGTGATCGCGCCCCGGTTGCGGACGTCGTTGATGAAGTCCAGCACGCTGAAGTTCAGGCTGGAGATCGCCGACGGCGCGACGTAGGAGATGACGTTGTTGGAGCCGTTGCTGCCCCGCCAGACCTCCCAGGTACGGCCGGCCAGGGTCGCCGTGCCGACCACCGAGCCGATGGGTTGGATCGGGCCCTGTCGGTTGAGCCAGATCATGATCTCCATCTGGTTGACCCCGTCCCGCTTCGGTGACGGGTCCAGCCAGATGTCGTACGACGCGTTGTAGACGGCTCCGCTGACGTACCGGTAGGAGATGCTGCTGGTGGCGCTGCTGATCTGGCTCACCTGGATCGGCAGGTTCGTGCCGGGGGAGCAGTTGGTGTAGTGACAACCGAAGAAGACCGAGGGGTACGCCGTCGGTGCGCCGTTGGTGGGGCTGCTGCCGTTCTGGGTGGTGATCTCGAAGCCGCTGCCGGTGACGTTGATGCACTGCTGGGCGGTGGTGCCCCAGCGGTTGTTCTGCACCACGTACCGGCCCTGGATGACGGTCGAGCCGTACTGTTCGCAGATCTGGGTGTCGGCGGAGGCGTTGCCGCCGAGGGCCACTGCGACCAGCGAGCCGGCGAGCAGCAGGCCGGTGGCGACCAAGGCCCGAAGTGGACGTTTCATGACGCTCCTTGACTGCGGCGCGTGCCCGGGGCGCCGGAATGTGGCGGGCTGATGCGGGAGCGCTCCCACGCTCAACGACACATTTACATGTCTGAAACTGCCGCGCAACCGTACGGGTCAAACTGGTGAATTGTGAGGATTCCCACGCCCCCGCCGGACGGCTGTCGTCGGACGGCCAGCTAAGCGGCACGAGCCGCCGACGAGTGTCGCGGGCCGGTCCGATCGGCCCTGGTGTGCGCCAATAGCTCCGAGTAGCGTGTTGCCTCCAACGCGTGCCGTTCCCCCTCCGGAGGCGTACACCACCATGGGTGGCTCCCCCCTGCGCATCCTCGTCGTCGGCGCGGGTATCGCCGGCCTGGCCGTCGCCCGGGCGCTGCGCCTGGCGGGCTTCCGGCCCGACGTCACCGACAAGCTGCCGCCGGGGGAGTCCACCGAGACCGGCCTCTACCTGCCTGGCAACGCGGCCCGCGCGCTGCACCGGCTGGACCTGCACGATCCGGTCCGCCCGCTCGGGCAGGTGATCCGCCGGCAACGCTTCTTCGACGCCGCCGGCGCGCCGCTCTGCGAGGTCGACCTGGACACCCTCTGGGCCGGCGTCGGGGAGTGCCGGGCGCTGCCCCGGTCCGACCTGCACCGGGTGCTGCTCAGCGGCGCCGGCGGGGCGGTCCGCCACGGCGCCGAGGTCCGCACCCTGGACCTGCTCCCGGGTGCCGTCGGCGTCACCTTCACCGACGGCACCACCACCGAGTACGACCTGGTCATCGGCGCCGACGGTCCGCGTTCCTCGGTCCGTGCCCTAGCCGCGCTCGGCGGGCCACCCCGGCCGGTCGGGCAGGTGGTCTACCGGGCCGTGCTCCGCGACGGCCCGCCGGTCACCGAGTGGACGGCGTTGCTGGGACAGCGCTCCGGGTTCCTCATGGTGCCGATCGGCGGTGGCCGGCTGCACTGCTACGCCGACGAGGCCGGCACCCGGGCGCCCGCCGACCCGCTGGCCCGGCTGCGGGAACTCTTCGCCGACTACCGGGGGCCGGTGCCCGAGGTGCTGGCGGGGCTCGGCGCCGTGCATGTCGGTATCACCGACGAGGTGGAGCTGGGCCGCTGGTACCGGGGGCGGGTGCTGCTCGTCGGCGACGCCGCGCACGCCACCGCGCCCACCCTCTCCCAGGGTGCGGCGATGGCGCTGGAGGACGCCGTGGTGCTGGCCGAGTCGCTGCGCGCCGCCGGCAGCGTGGACGCGGCCCTGGTGGCGTACGAGAGCCGTCGCCGCCCGCGTACCCGGTGGGTGCGGGACCGCACCCGTGACCGCAACCGGACCAGGGACGTGCCGCCGGCGCTGCGCGACCCGCTGCTGCGCGGACGCGGCGGCCGGATCTTCGGGGAGCACTACCGGCTGCTGCTCGGCCCGCTGTAGATCGCGTCCCGACCACCCCACGCGGCGCTGCGACCTGCCGGGGACTATCCTCCTTGCGGATGACGGCCCGCCGATAACCAGCGTGTGCCGAGCGGGACAACCGAGAACCGGAGGCCACTCGTGACCACCGTCGCACCCAAGCCGGTCGTGACCCGGCCCTGGCCGGTCCGGGAGCCGGTCAAGGGGTCGGCCATCGCGCGGCTGCTGCGTACCACGGACGCGAAGCAAATCGGGATCATGTACATGGTCACCGCGTTCGTGTTCTTCATGATCGGCGGGCTGATGGCCCTGGTCATGCGGGCTGAGCTGGCCCGACCCGGGCTGCAGTTCCTGTCGCCGGAGCAGTACAACCAGCTCTTCACCATGCACGGCACGATCATGTTGCTGTTCTTCGCGACGCCGATCGTGTTCGCCTTCGCCAACTACATCGTGCCGATCCAGATCGGCGCGCCCGACGTCTCCTTCCCCCGGCTGAACAGCTTCGCCTACTGGCTGTACCTGTTCGGCGGCACGATGGCGACCGCCGGTTTCATCACCCCGGGCGGCGCCGCCGACTTCGGCTGGTTCGCGTACGCGCCGCTGAGCAGCGTCGAGCACTCGCCCGGCGTCGGCGCCAACATGTGGATCATGGGTCTGGCCATCTCCGGCCTGGGCACCATCCTCGGCGCGGTCAACATGATCACCACGGTGCTCACCCTGCGCGCGCCCGGCATGACGATGTTCCGGATGCCGATCTTCACGTGGAACATCCTGGTCACCAGCCTCCTGGTGATCCTGGTCTTCCCGCTGCTGGCCGCCGCGCTGTTCGCGCTCGCCGCGGACCGCATCCTCGGCGCCCACGTGTACGACCCCGCGACCGGCGGGCCGATGCTCTGGCAGCACCTGTTCTGGTTCTTCGGTCACCCCGAGGTGTACATCGTCGCGCTGCCGTTCTTCGGCATCATCAGTGAGGTCATCCCGGTCTTCTCCCGCAAGCCGATCTTCGGCTACAAGGGTCTGGTCGCCGCGACCGTCGCGATCGCCGCGCTCTCCATGAGCGTGTGGGCGCACCACATGTTCGCCACCGGTCAGGTGCTGCTGCCGTTCTTCAGCTTCCTGAGCTACCTGATCGCCGTGCCGACCGGTATGAAGTTCTTCAACTGGATCGGCACCATGTGGCGGGGTCAGATCAGCTTCGAGACGCCCATGCTCTGGGCGGTCGGCTTCCTGGTCACCTTCCTCTTCGGTGGTCTCACCGGTGTGCTGCTGGCCAGCCCGCCGATCGACTTCCACGTGTCCGACTCGTACTTCGTGGTGGCGCACTTCCACTACGTGCTCTTCGGCACCATCGTGTTCGCGGTCTTCGCCGGCATCTACTTCTGGTTCCCGAAGATGTTCGGCCGGATGCTCGACGAGCGCCTGGGCAAGATCCACTTCTGGCTCACCATGATCGGTTTCCACACCACGTTCCTGGTGCAGCACTGGCTCGGCAACGAGGGCATGCCCCGCCGGTACGCCGACTACCTGCCCAGCGACGGTTTCACCACGCTGAACACGATCTCCACGATCGGCGCGTTCATCACCGGTATCTCCACGCTGCCGTTCATCTACAACTGCTGGAAGTCGTACAAGACCGGCCCGGTGGTCGAGGTGAACGACCCCTGGGGTCACGGCAACTCGCTGGAGTGGGCGACCAGCAGCCCGCCGCCGCTGCGCAACTTCGACCGGATGCCCCGCATCCGCTCCGAGCGGCCGGCGTTCGACGCGAAGTTCCCCGAGTTGGCCGCCGGCCAGAGCGTGGCCGGCCCGCCGGAGGGTGGCGCCAAGCCGCTCACCAGCGAGTCGGACGGTGGGGCCAGCTACCGCGAGGACCCCGCCAGCGACGTCGACCGGCACTGACGCTCGGCTGAGCCGTACGACGGGCGCCGCCCCCGGGACCACCGGGAGCGGCGCCCGTCGCCATGTTCGGCCGCCCCTCGTCCCGTGCCTCGCGAGTCTCGGAGCGCCCGGGCTTGCCTGCCCCGGCGTGGCGGCCGCTGCGTCTTGGCGTGATGGCCGGGACTGCGTCTTGGCTTGACGGCCGGGGCTCCGCCTTGGCGTGACGGCCGGTCTCGGGGGCAAGCGTGCGAATGAGCGATATACCTCTGGGGCATATTTATGACTCAGAGGTATATCGCTTGTCAGCATGTGTGCCGCCAGCGGGCGGCGGAGACGGCTCCCGTCTGCGGGCGGCGGAGACGGCGGTGGCGGAGACGGCGGGTGGCGGAGACGACGGGTGGCGGAGACGACGGGTGGCGGAGACGACGGGTGGCGGAGACGGCAGGTGGCGGAGACGGCTCTCGTCCGCGGGCAGCCGGGACGGCTCTCGTCAGCGGGTGGCGGGGGCGAGGTCCGTCTCGGCCGTCGGCAGGGCGGAGTCGGCGGCGTTGCGACGACGACGCAGTTCGATCGGCAGCACCACGAGGGTGACCACCGCCCCGAGCGCACCGGTGACCGCGAAGCCCCACGGCGGAGCGGTGGCGTCGATCACCGCACCGGCGAGGGGCGCGCCGACCGCGATGCCGACGGTGACGGCGGAGCCGTGCAGACCCATCGCCTCGCCGCGTACCTCGGCCGGGACGAGCCGGCTGACCGCGTCCGAGGAGGCCGCGATGGTCGGTGCGCAGAGTGCCCCGGCCGGGATCAGCGCCAGGCAGAGCAGCCACCAGTGCGCGCCACCCAGCCCGACCGGGATGGTGCACACGGCGAGCGCGGCGGTCAGTGCCAGCGGGGAGAACGAGCGGTGCACGGCCCCGTAGGCGAAGCCGCCGGCCAGCGAGGCGACCGCCCAGATGGCCAGCACGGCACCGGTCCAGCCGACCTCGCCGCTGGCCCGTAGTACGGCGACCACCGCCACGTCGGTGCCGCCGAGCACCAGGGTCGCCGCGGCGCTGAGCGCCAGCACGGCGAGCAGTCGGGGTGTCAGCCACGCCCGGCGAGGCACCCGACGCGGTGGGCCGCTGGGTTCGGCGGCACCGCGGATCGGCGGGTTGACCAGCCACAGGGCGATCCCCGCAGCGACGATGCCACCGCCGACCAGGTACATGGTGGTCTGAGCGGAGATCGCGGTGACCAGCGCGACCGCCAGCGCCGGCCCGATCATGAAGGACAGCTCCACCGACATCGAGTCCAGGGCGTACGCCGGGCGGCGTTGGTCCTCCGGAACCAGCGCGGCGATCGACTGCCGGACCACCGAGAAGATGGGCAGGGCCAGGGAGCCGGCCACGAAGGCGGCCGGCAGCAGCAGGGAGTACGGCAGCGAGGGCGCGGTGGACCAGAAGATCGCCTCAGCGATGCCGGTGAGCACCAGAACCGGGCGCAGGCCACGCCGGTCCACCAGGCGGCCCAGCAACGGACCACCGATCGCCGCGCCCACGGTGATGGCCGCGCCCACCAGTCCAGCGGCCCCGTAGCCCCGATCGAGGTCGAGCACCACGTGGAAGGTCAGCGTCACCCCGGTCGCGGTGAGCGGAATGCGGGCGAGGACGGCGACCAGCAGCAGCGACCGCAGGCCGGGCAGGGCGAGCGCTGTCCGGTAAGGCTTCATGTTCACGTGGGTCCGTACCTCCGGCGACATCCTCGACCGGCGGCGGCCCGATGGCCAACCATTTACCGCCTCATGCGGTCCTGATCACAGGCTCGCCGTGCAGAGTCACCCCGGCGCCGTCCATGGCCCGCAGGGCCACGTCGGTGGTGTCCGGGGCCACGGCGGCGGTCAGCTCGAGCAGCACGGTGGTCGCGAAACCCTCCCGGGCGGCGTCCAGCGCGGTCGCCCGGACGCAGTGGTCGGTGGCGATGCCGACCAGGTCGACCCGGTCCACGTCGTGGCGGCGCAGCCAGTCGGCCAGGCACTCCCCGTCGTCGGCGTGCCCCTCGAACCCGGAGTACGCCGCGGCGTGCTCACCCTTGTGGAAGATCGCCTCGACCCGGCCCGTGTCCAGGTCCGGGTGGAACTCCGAGCCCGTGGTGCCGACCACGCAGTGCCGGGGCCAGGAGTCCACGAAATCCGGCGGATCGCCGAAGTGGGCGCCCGGGTCCACGTGGTAGTCCTTCGTGGCGACCACGTGCGCCCATCGGTCCGGCTCGGCGGAGAGCAGGCGGGAGATGCCGGCGGCCACCCCGGCGCCGCCCGGGACGGCCAGTGAGCCGCCCTCGCAGAAGTCGTTCTGCACGTCCACGATGATCAGCGCGTTGGCCATCGGGGGTCTCCCTCTCATGTCGGGCCGGCGGATGGGCTCAGCCGGCAGGTACGACGGTGACCGGCACGGCCGGGTCGCCGGCGGAGAGCTTCAGCCCCTCCCACGGGATGGAGATGAGGCATTCGCGCAGGTGCTCCCGGGACTGGTCGAGGGTGGGCAGCGCCACCGGCTCGCCGTCGACCACGTACGAGCGCTGGAGCATCCGGTCATTGGGCTGCCGGTCCGGTACGCCCTGCGGGACGATGATCTCTTCGGTGGCGGTGCCGGTCGGCTTGTGCCGGCGGACGGCCACCTTCCGACCGCCGATGGTCGCCTTGTGCTCGGAACGCTTCACCACGGGCCGGCCCTCGACCTCGACGAGCTTGTAGACCAGCCCGGCCGTCGGCGCCCCGGAGCCGGTGACGACGGCCGTGCCCGCGCCGTACATGTCCACCGGTTCGGCGGCCAGCGCGGCGATCGAGTACTCGTCGAGGTCGCCCGAAACGATGATCTTGGTCTCGGTCGCGCCCAGCGAGTCCAGCAACTCCCGCGACTGCTGAGCGATGACCGCCAGGTCACCCGAGTCGATGCGTACCGCCCGCAGCTCCGGCCCGGCGACCGCGATCGCGTTGCGGATGCCCTGGCTGATGTCGTACGTGTCGACCAGCAGCGTGGTGTCCTTGCCCAGCGTGGCCACCTGCGACGCGAAGGCGGCCCGCTCGTCGTCGTGCAGCAGCGTGAACGCGTGCGCCGCCGTGCCCGCCGTCGGGATGCCGTAGCGCGCACCCGCGGCCAGGTTGGAGGTGAACCGGAACCCGGCCAGGTACGCGGCCCGCGCCGCGGCCACCGCGGACTCCTCGTGCGCCCGACGCGACCCCATCTCGATCAGCGCCCGCCCCCGCGCCGCGGTCACCATCCGGGCTGCCGCCGCCGCCACCGCGCTGTCGTGGTTGAGCACCGAGAGCGCCAGCGTCTCCAGCACCACACACTCGGCGAAACCGCCCGAGACGGTCAGGATCGGCGAGCCGGGGAAGAACAGCTCACCCTCGGCGTACCCGTCGATGTCGCCGGTGAAGCGGTAGTCAGCCAGCCAGGCCGCGGCCGCCTCGTCGACCACCCCGGTCCGGCGCAGGAAGTCGATCTCCGATTCGTCGAACCGGAAGTCGCGGATCAGCTCGATCAGCCGGACGTGCCGGCGACCACACCGTAGCGGCGGCCGGACGGCAGTCGACGGGTGAAGACCTCGAAGACGCAGCGGCGGTCGGCGGTGCCGTCCTTCAGTGCCGCGCTGACCATGGTCAGCTCGTAGTGGTCGGTCAGCAGTGCGGGGCGGAGGGTGCTCACCGCCCCAGCCTAAGGTTCAGTCGGCGTCGCCGCCCTCGTGGCCCGGGATCGACCGCAGCGCCGCCCACAGCTCGGCCCGGCCGGTCACGCCCAGCTTGGTGTAGATCCGCTGGAGGTGGTTCTCCACGGTGCGCGCCGAGAGGTAGAGCCGCTCGGCGATGGCCCGGCTGGGCGCGCCGTGCGCGGCGAGGCGGGCCACCTGCCATTCCCGATCGGTGAGCACCGGCACCCCGGCGTTCAACGCCGGCGTACGGATCAGGTCGCAGCGGCTGAGCAGACCCGCCAGTCGCTCCCGGGCGTCGTTGGCGGCAGCCGAGTGCTGCCGGCGCAGCCGCTGCACGGCCTGGGCGGTGACCTCGGCGGCGTACACGGTCAACTCCAGCGCGGCGTAGTCGTCGGCGACCGCGAGCAGATCGGCGGCGGAGTCGGTGGCCGCGGCGCGGGCGTGCCGGGCCAGCAGCGGCGGCAGCACCCCGTCGACGCGTTCGGAGAGTTCGGCGAGCCGCTGCGCGACGGTACGCTGGCTACCGTCGGAGCAGATCGGCCCGACCGGCATGGACGCCTGGTCCAGCCGTACCAGGTCGTGCAGGACGTGCACCTCGTGCCCGGCGAAGTCGTCCGCGCGCAGCCGGTCCACCAGGTCGCCGAGGTGCTTGACCGCGCCCGGCAGGTCGCCCGACGCGGCGAGCGTCGCGCCGCGGGCCTGCTCCAGCCACGGATAGAGCACCGCCATGCCCGGCGCGTGGGTGCGGTCCGCCTCGGCCATCGCGGCGGTGGCCTGCGTCGCGTCACCGCGCAGCGCCGCCGACTGGGCCCGTTCGGCCTGGGCCAGGCCGGCGTAGACGCGGCTGGTGGCCAGCACCGCGCAGGCGCCCAGCGACGTCCGCATCGCCGCGTCGCTCTGCCCGCGAAGGCGTGCCGCGTACGCCTGGAGGATGGCCAGGTAGCCCGTGCCGAGCCGGAAGTCTCCGGCGCCGGCGAGGTCGGCGAACTCGTCGGCCACGATCGCGTCGATCCCGGCCAGGTCGCCGGTGAGCATGAGCCGGGTGCCCCGGGCCAGTTCCAGGGCCAGTTGCAGGTACGGCATGTCGGTGCGCCAACTGGCCGCGGCGGAGTGCACCTGGGCGATCGCCGCGCCGCTGCGGGTCAGCTCACCCTGCGCGGCCTGGACGTACGCGATGGTGGAGCGGGCCAGCTCGCGCGCGGCGACGCCGGCCGCCGGCCGGTCCAGCACGCGTTGGCTGAGCCGTACGGCGGTGGTCGTGTCCAGCCGGTGCAGACGCATGATCGCCTCGAAGGCGTGCACCCGGGCCCGGTCGGCGGAGTCGCTGAGCTGCTCGGCTCGGCTCGCGATCGCCTCCACCGTGGACTCCTGGCTCAGCCCCCAGTAACTGACCATTCCCCGTGCCGTCAGCCAGCGGCAGAGCCGCCGCTCGTCGCCGGGCTCGGGGGTCACCGCGTCGAGGACGTCGATGGCCTCGTCCGGCCGGTCGGCGAACATCAGGATGGTGGCCAGCAGTTCGGCGGCGTCGGAACCGCCGTCGGCGTCCATCGCGGCACGGGCCAGGCGGGTCGCCAACGGTACGTCGTAGCGGGTGAACGCCTGCACCGCGGCGTCCACCAGCAGGGCCGGGTCCTGCGCGGTGCCCGAGTCGAGGCGCCAGACGGCAACCCGCAGGAGGTCGTCGCGGCGGCGCTTGCCGACCTGCTCCAGCAACTCCGCGAGGCGGGCCTGGAGCCGCCGGGTACGACTGACCGGGCAGCGGCGGCGCATCACCTCGCCGTAGAGCGGGTGGGCCAGCCGGACGTTGGTCCGCCGGTCGTGCTGCACCACGCTGATCAGCCCGCGTTCCTCGGCCATCTCCACGTCCGCCTGGTCGGCGGCCTGGTTGAGCAGGTGCAGGCCGAGGGGCTCGCCGAAGGCGACCAGTTCACCGACGGCGCGGACGCCGTCGGTGAGCTGCCCGACCCGGGTGTCGATCAGGTCGGTCAGGCTGGGTGCCAGCTCCAGCCGGCCGGTCCACTTCCAGATCCCGTAGGTGCGCTTCAGCTCCTCGCTGCCGTTGGCGGCGTGCACCAGCTCGCGCAGCAGCAGCGGATTGCCGGCCGAGAGTCGACCGAGCCGGTCGGCGGAGCCGGCGTCGACCGGGCCGCCGAGGATCTCCGCCAGCAGGCCCGCGGTCTCCGCCGGTGGCATCGGTGTCAGCTCGACGTGCTCGACCAGGTCGTCGGTCCACAGTGCCCGGATCGGCAGGGGGATCTGCTCGCCGTCGCGCAGGGTGCCGATGACGGTGGCGTTCTCCGCGCGGGCGACCAGGTGCACCAGGGCCGCGGACGGGGGGTCGAGCAGGTGCGCGTCGTCGATGGCGAGCACGATCCGGCGGCCGGCGGCCTGTTGTTGCAGCACGTCCATCGCCCAGCGCAGGATGCCGGCCGGGGAGAGGCCCTGCGGCTGCTCGGCGGGGAGGACCTGCACCAGTCCGCCGAACGGCAGCGCGGCGGTGGTGGCGCTCGCCGCGATGGACCAGATGGCGTACCGGTCGCTGGGCAGCATGGCGACGCCCTCACGCAGCAGCCGGCTCTTGCCGATGCCGGCGCTGCCGCTGAAGAAGAGCCCCCGGCCGGCCTCGCCGGTCACTGCCGCCAGCAGGCGGTTGAGTTCATCGGTGCGGCCGACGAACTTCCATCGACTCATTCGCGCAGCATATCCATCGAGACCTGTCCGCGCCCGCACCGTCACGCACCGAAGTTGAGTAATCCCGCGATTACCGGTGAGTATCCGAAGTGTTCCGCCCGGTCACAGGCTCGCACGTACTCTTCCGGCATCCGGGTAGCGTCACCGGAGTTTTCACGCGACCGGGGTGCCCGGTCGCCTGCCATGGGAGGCCACCCGATGAAGCAGGGCCCTCTCCCCTCGGTCGACTCGTCCGACGACGTGTCCGGCCACACCGACCTGCCCAGCTGCGGCCCGCTGCCCACCCGCGTCGGCGTGACCGGCCCCGCACCCGAGGAGCCGCTCGGCGTTGTCGCCGTCGGCCCGGCCGGCGCCGAGCGGCGTACCGTGCTCGCCACCCTGCTGGGGCTCGACCCGGTCATGCTCACCGTCCCGGCGGGCAGTTGGCTGGTGGTGCGGCACGCCAAGGTGCCCACCCGAGCCGCGTTCGTTCCCGGCTACCGCCAGCCCTACTCGTACGGGGCGGACCGCGACGCCGCTGGGCCGGCGCTGGCCCGCCCGCCCCGACGGGTCGAGTTGAGCGTGCCGGAGCCGCTGCTGCGGCACTTCACGCTGATCGACACGCCCGACACGGGCACGCTCGGCGTCGCCGGCGTCCGGGTGCTGTTGGACGCGGTCGGCCGGGCCGGCGCGTTGCTCTTCGTGATCGCGGCCGACCAGGCGTTCACGGCGGCGGAGCTGAACCTGCTCGCCGAGGTCGCCCCGGCGGCGGTGGAGGTCACCTTCGCGGTCACCCCGGGTGCGGCGGGCTGGGGCGGCGCGGCGACGACGGAGGACGCGGGTGCGCCCGTCGCGTCGAACGAGGTGGACCCCGTCGCGGTGACCGTGGAGGCGCACCGCGCGGCGCTACTGGCCGCCGTGCCGGCGTTGGCCGGCGCGCGTTGGTTCCCGGTCGACGACGCCACCTCCGCGGCGGACCTCCGCCGGGCTCTGGTGGGTTGGTCGGCGGGTGAGGGCCTGCACCGCGCCAGCGCCGATCCACCGGTGCTGCCGGGCCAGCACGACCGGGTGGCCGTCGTCGCCGATCCGGGGGACTGGTCCGAGCGGCTCGACCGGCAGACCCGCTCCTGCTCGCAGCGGATCCGCCAGCACCTCGCCCTGGAGTTGGCCAACATCCACCTGCGGGCGGTTCAGGAGATCGTCTTCGGGGTCGGCTGCCCCGGCCTGCCCGACCTGCTGGACCGGGAGATGGCCGCGCTGTCGCTGTTGGCCACCGCCCAGTGCGACCACGCCGTGCGGGGCATCGTGGCCGACGCGGCGGCCCGGGTGCTCGGTGCGCCACCGGCCGAGGGCGTGCGCCGCCGGATCGCCACCGCCGTGCAGTACGGCCTCGCCGATCACCGCAACGGCCGCGACCTGGACCGGGTGCTGTTGATCACCAGTACGGCCGGGGTGGCCAATCTGACCGGCGCGGACGCGATCGACGCGCTCGCCGGCTATCCGACGCCATCCCGCGACGAGGTGCTCCCACCGGTGGCGGTGGCGCTCTCCGGCGGGTGCTGGCAGCGGTGGCGTACGCCCGGCAACGACGACCACAACGCCGCGCGGGCCTGGTCCCAGCGGGCGTTGCGGGAGGTCGAGCTGGGGTTGTCCCGGGAGGTCTCCCGGCGGTTCGAGGTGATCCGCCTCTCGCTGGGCGCGGTGCTCTCCGATGCAGTCGACCACGGCATCCTGCTCGCCTGACGGCGTGGTCGCCCACCCGTCCGGGCTCGCATCGCCCTTCGCGGCCGACGACGTCCGGGACGGGTCCGGGGCGGCCGGAGTGGGCGATCCTCGACGGGCCGGCGTTCCGGTTCCTCGGTTCCGGGAAACCGGTGGCACGATGGGGGGCATGGCGGCTCCGCAGGTTGCACCGGTCGAGACGCCGGACACTGACGAGGTGCCGGCGGCTGACCGGCAATGGGTGACGATCGTGTGGGACGACCCGGTCAACCTGATGACGTACGTGACCTGGGTCTTCCAGAAGCTCTTCGGCTACAGCCGGGAGAGGGCCGAGCAGCTCATGCTGGACGTGCACCACAAGGGCCGTGCCGTGGTCTCCACGGCGCCCGGGAGCGGATGGAGCACGACGCGTCGCAGCTGCACGCGTACGGGCTGTGGGCGACGGTGGACCGCTCGTGAGCGTGCGGAGTGAGCCGGGCCTGCGAGCCCCGCAGTCGCGAACGGAGCAGGCGCCGTGAGCATGTTCCGTCGCCAGACCGACCACTATGTCGCCACCTTCGCCGTCGACGAGGTGCGGGTGCTGCGCAAGGTCGCCTCCGAGGTGGTCGGCCTGCTCACCGATGGCTTCGACCACACCGACCCGGTCGTCGGCCGGCTCTTCCCGGCGGTCTACCCGAAGGACGCGGCCGGTTCCGCCGAGTTCCGTCGCTACACCGAGGGCGACCTCAAGACCGCCAAGATCGATCAGGCTGGTGCGATCCTTGCCGCGCTGCCCGACGAGGCCGGTGGCGAGGTGCGGTTGGACGCCGAGGCGGCCGAGGCGTGGTTGCGGGCGTTGAACGACGCGCGGCTGGCGATGGGTGTCCGACTGGAGATCAAGGACGGCACCGACCTGGGTGAGGAGCTGGACGACGCGGTCACCGAGGACCCGGGCTCCAGCCGGGTGTTCCAACTGTCGGTCTACGCGTATCTCGGATATTTGCAGGAGTCGCTGCTCAACGCCTTGATCGACTAAGCGTGACCCGCACCACTTCAACCCCTGTCCGGCAGGCGTTAGGCTGGACCACGTGCTGAGCATCGACCGGTCGATCATCGACGCGATCGTCGCCCACGCGCGCCGGGACCACCCCGACGAGGCGTGCGGCGTCGTCGCTGGTCCCGTCGGCAGCGACACCCCGACCCGGCACATCCCGATGGACAATGCCGCCCGGTCGATGACCTTCTACGAGTTCGACTCGATGGAGCATCTGCGCGTGTGGCGGGAGATGGACGACCGCGACGAGGAACCCGTGGTCATCTACCACTCGCACACCGCCACCGAGGCGTACCCGTCGCGGACCGACGTCTCCTTCGCCGGCGAGCCGGGCGCGCACTATCTGCTCGTCTCGACCCGGGAGCCCGACTCGGAGGAGATCCGGTCGTTCCGGATCGTCGACGGTGTGGTGACCGAGGAGCCGGTCCGGATCGTGGAGGCCGGCGTCGACCCGCACGCCGTGCAGTCGTACATGTTCGGGCAGAGCCCGGCGACGGTCGACTACGAGTGTTCCGGCCGCTGACCCGTCAGCGTCCGCACCCGTTTCGTCCCGTCACCGTAGGCACACCCGAGCGAGGAGCACGACATCATGGCCATTGAGGTTCGCATCCCCACCATCCTGCGCAGCTACACCGGCGGCGCCAAGGTCGTCGACGGCACCGGCGACACCCTGGGTGACCTGCTCGCCGACCTGGACTCCCGGCACGCCGGGCTGCGCGGCCGGCTGGTCACCGAGGCCGGCGCGTTGCACCGCTTCGTCAACGTCTACGTCAACGACGAGGATGTCCGCTTCCTCGGCGCGCTGGACGCGAAGCTCTCCGACGGTGACAGCGTCACCATCCTGCCGGCGGTGGCCGGCGGCGCGTTCGGCTTCGCCGCCGCCGCGGCGATCAGCCAGCACGCCGTCGCCGCCCGCTGAGGGCGGCCGCCATGGCGCGGTACGACAGCCTGCTCGACGCGTGCGGGGGCACACCGCTGGTCGGTCTGCCCCGACTCTCCCCGACGGTGCCCGACGGCGCTCCGCCGGTGCGGCTCTGGGCCAAGCTGGAGGACCGGAACCCGACCGGCAGCATCAAGGACCGGGCCGCGCTGTTCATGGTCCGTGCCGCGGAGGAGGCCGGTCGGCTCCGGGCGGGTGACACCATTCTCGAGCCGACCAGCGGCAACACCGGCATCTCGCTGGCCATGGTGGCGAAGCTGCGCGGCTACCGGCTGGTCTGCGTGATGCCGGAGAACGTCTCGACCGAGCGGGTCCAGCTGCTCCGGATGTACGGCGCCGAGATCATCTTCTCGCCGGCGGCCGGTGGGTCCAACCAGGCCGTCGCCACCGCCAAGCAGATCTCCGCCGAGCATCCGGACTGGGTGATGCTCTACCAGTACGGCAACGAGGCCAACGCCCGGGCGCACTACGAGACGACCGGGCCGGAGTTGCTGCACGACCTGCCCACCATCACGCACTTCGTGGCGGGCCTGGGCACCACGGGCACCCTGATGGGCACCGGGCGCTACCTGCGGGACAAGGTCGACGGCATCCAGGTCGTGGCCGCCGAGCCGCGCTACGGCGAGTTGGTCTACGGCCTGCGCAACATCGACGAGGGGTACGTGCCCGAGCTGTACGACGCCTCGGTGCTCTCCCGGCGCTTCTCGGTGGGCACCCGGGACGCGGTGCTGCGCACCCGGCAGCTCGTCGAGGTGGAGGGCATCTTCGCCGGCTTCTCCACCGGCGCGATCCTGCACGCCGCCCTCGCGGTGGCGCACGAGGCGGTCCGTGACGGTCGCCGGGCCGACGTGGCCTTCGTGGTCTGCGACGGCGGCTGGAAGTACCTGTCCACCGGCGCGTACGGCGGGACCCTGGCCGACGCCGAGGACGCCCTGGAGGGCCAGCTCTGGGCGTGACCGGAATGGTCGTTGTGTACGGGCCGTCGATGCATGCGTCGGCGGCCCGTAGGCTGCCCGACGCGCTGTGAGCAGGTGTCACGTTCGTGACAAGTTCCAGCGGATGATTCTTGTCGCCGGGTAGCCCGGCGTAGGCTGCGCAGCGTGGCGTACGCGTCGGTAGAGATCATGGCTGGAGCGACGGCCGGCACGGATGCTACTGATAGTGACAGTGAGACGACCCGATGCGACTGACCGTCCTGGGTTGTGCCGGGAGCTTCCCCGGCCCCGAGTCCCCGTGCTCGGCCTACCTCGTCGAGGCCGACGGTTTCCGGCTCCTGGTCGACTTCGGTTCCGGGTCGCTGTCCAGTCTGCAGCGGTACGCGGGGCTGCACGCCCCCGACGCGATCCTGCTGACCCACCTGCACTGCGACCACATCCTCGACGCCGTGACGTACGTGGTGGTCCGCCGGTACGCCCCGGAAGGCCCCTACCCGGCGCTGCCGGTGTACGCGCCCTCCGGCGCACCGGACCGGCTCGGCGCCGCGTACCACGACGACGGCAGCGTGGAGGACGTCTACCAGTTCTACGCGCTTGAGCCGGGCACCTTCCCGATCGGTCCGTTCACGGTCACCGTCGACCGGGTCAACCATCCCGTCGAGACGTACGGGGTGCGGTTGGAGCACGGCGGTCGTTCGCTGTGCTACTCGTCGGACACCGCGCCCTGCGACGCGTTGCTGCGGCTGGCCCAGAACGCCGACGTCTTCCTCTGCGAGGCGAGTTTCCTCGACGGGGTGGACAATCCGCCGGATCTGCACCTGACCGGCCGGGAGGCCGGCGAGACGGCGACCAAGGCGATGGTGGGTCGGCTGCTGCTCACCCACCTGGTGGCGGCCTGGGGCAGTGAGGCGCACACGTTGGAGTCGGCCGCCGCCGCGTACACCGGCCCGCTCGAGGTGGTCCGGGCCGGCGCGAGCTACGACATCTGACCCCGCGCGTCCCGGCCCGGCCGGCGGTGTTGTGCCGAACTGTTCGCCGGCCGGTCAGCGGCCGGTTGTCTGCCGCACCGATGACACCCGCACGGTGTGGGCATGCGGATCGCCATCGTGACCGAGTCGTTCCCGCCGGATGTGAACGGCGTCGCGCACTCCGTGGTGCGGACGGCGGAACATCTGCTCGCCCGGGGCCACGAGCCCGTCGTCATCGCGCCCTCCCCGCCCGGGGCCGGCCGGCAGGACACCGACCGGCTGCCGTATCCGGTGGTGCGCATCCCCAGCGTGCCGTTGCCGCGCTACCAGGGCTTCCGGCTGGGCGTGCCGACCACCACCCGACTCGCCGGTGCGCTGCTGTCGACGGCACCGGACGTGGTTCACCTGGCCAGTCCGTTCATCCTCGGCGCGCGGGCGGCGACGCTGGCCAGCCGGCACGGGCTGCCCACGGTGGCGGTCTACCAGACCGACGTGGCGGCGTACGCCCGCGCGTACCGGGTGAGCTGGGGTGAGGCGGCGGCGTGGCGGCGGATCCGGGAGATCCACAACTCGGCGCAGCGTACCCTCGCCCCGTCGACCCGGGCCGCCGCGACCTGATCGCCAACGGGGTGCAGCGGATCTGGCTGTGGGGTCGGGGCGTCGACGCCGTGCGGTTCGATCCGGCGAAACGCTGCGCGGTGCTGCGGCACCGGCTGGCGCCGGGCGGCGAGCTGCTGGTCGGCTACGTCGGTCGGCTCGCCCCGGAGAAGCGGGTGGACCTGCTGGCGGCGACGTCCCGGCTGCCGGGTGTGCGGGTGGTGGTCGCCGGCGACGGCCCGGCCCGCCGCCAGTTGGCCCGGACGCTGCCCGGGGTGAGCTTCCTGGGGGTGCAGCACGGCGAGGACCTGGCCCGGCTCTACGCCAGCCTGGACGTGTTCGTGCACACCGGTCCGCACGAGACGTTCGGCCAGACCCTTCAGGAGGCGCTGGCCTCCGGGGTGCCGGTGGTGGCTCCGGCCAGCGGCGGCCCGGTCGACCTGGTCGACGAGGGGGTGACCGGGCTGCTGGTGGCGCCGAACGACGGCGACGCGCTGGCCGCGGCGGTGGCCGACCTGGCCGGCGACGCCGAC
>NZ_JAEVHM010000077.1 GCF_016802865.1 Micromonospora parastrephiae
GTACCGCAGCGGCAGCCCGGCCCGTGGCGGACGCCGAATGGGCGGGCGAACCGCCCTACGACCCGGACTTCGACGGCCCGCTGCGCGGTGGTCGGCCGGGTGGCGCGGCGCCGGCGGCGGCCCCGGTCTACGAGGGGTTCGACCCGGGTGACGAGCCGCTGGACGAGGTCATCGACGAGAAGACCGCCCGGGAGTCCAGCGAGGAACAGGCGGTACGGCTGCTCCGGGAAACCTTCGGCGCCGAGAAGATCAACGAGGTCGACGCCCGCTGACACCCCGGTCATCATGAGTTGTGGTGGGTGACAAAACACCTGCGGCTGCCCTAAAGCGGCACCACAACTCCATGATCGACGCGGCTGGGCGGGGTTTCGGCCAGCAGGACGGCCAGGCAGCAGGCCCAGAGGGGGAAGGGCAGCACGGCGACACGTTCCATGCCGCCCACCCCGATCCCGACGCCCTGCTGGGCGAAGAACAGCACGGTTCCCGCCAGCGCGGTCAGCCCGGCGGCGAGGGTGAGCCGTCGCCACCGGGCGAGCAGCGTGGTGCCCGGTGCGAAGCCGGCGAGAAGCAGCCCGACGTTGCCCAATCCCATGATCAGGAATGCGCCGAGGACGTGCAGGTTCTCGTCGACGTCCGCCGGGTAGAGGGCCGCCAGGGCGTACCCGCCGGTGGCCAGCAGCAGCAGCGTCTGTGCCGAGCGCACCACCACGCCGCGACCGAGGAGCCGCCAGGTCAACAGGAGCCCGGCGGCGAGCAGCACGGCGGTGGCCAGCGTCGCGGCGTTCATCACCGGGTGCCAGGGTGAGCAGACGTAGCGGGGTCGGGTGGTGTCCCAGACGCCGCAGTGGACGTTGCCGAGGTCGCTGATGTTGTTGGTGGCCCAGCTGTAGGTCGGCTGGCGCCAGCGCAGGCCGGTGACCAGGCTGGCGACGAGGAAGACCGGTGCGGCCGCGACCCAGCAGAGCGCGCCGATGCGGCCGATGCGGTTGAGGTTCATGCCGTCGAGCAGACCAGTGCGGCGTGCCCCGGCGCACTACCCGCAGGTGGCCAATTCGCGGTGGTGCCAGCCCTACTCGGAAGGCCCGGCGTGGGCGGACGCACCGGGCGGGGCGGGGTCGGTCACAGCGGTTAGGCTGGGCGGCGGCCGAGCAGACGAGTGCGAGAAGGAGCCATCCGTGCGCCCAGGTGGACAGCCGAACATGCAGCAGATGCTGAAGCAGGCGCAGAAGATGCAGCAGCAGATCGCCGCCGCCCAGGCCGAGCTGGCCGAGGCCGAGTTGACCGGCACCGCCGGTGGTGGGCTGGTCACCGCGACGGTCTCCGGCGCCGGTGAGCTCAAGAGCATCAAGATCGACCCGAAGGCCGTCGACCCGGAGGACGTGGAGACGCTGGAGGACCTGGTCGTCGCGGCCGTGCACAACGCCGCCGAGGCGGCCCGGGAGCTGACCGAGCGCAAGATGGGCCCGGTCGCCGGCGGCATGGGCGGCCTCGGCCTGCCCGGTTTCTGAGCCGGCAGATGTACGAAGGTGCCATCCAGGACCTGATCGACGAGCTGGGTCGGCTGCCGGGCGTGGGTCCGAAGAGCGCCCAGCGGATCGCGTTCCACGTCCTGTCGGCGGATCCCGCCGACGTCAACCGGCTGGCCGGCGCGCTGCGCAAGGTCAAGGAGCTGGTGCGGTTCTGCACGACCTGTTACAACGTGGCCGAGTCCGAGCAGTGCCGGATCTGCCGCGACCCGCGCCGCACCGACGAGGTGCTGTGTGTGGTGGAGGAGCCCAAGGACGTGGTGGCCATCGAGCGGACCGGTGAGTTCCGCGGTCGCTACCACGTGCTCGGCGGCGCGATCAACCCGCTGGAGGGGATCGGGCCGGACAACCTGCGTATCCGGGAGCTGATGACCCGGCTCAGCGGCGGTGCGGTGCGGGAGCTGATCCTGGCCACCGACCCGAACACCGAGGGTGAGGCGACCGCCACCTACCTGGCGCTTATGGTGAAGCCGATGGGTATCTCGGTGACCCGGCTGGCCAGTGGGCTGCCGGTCGGCGGCGACCTGGAGTACGCCGACGAGATCACCCTGGGCAGGGCCTTCGAGGGCCGCCGGGCCGTCTGAGTCGTACCCCGCGGGGGTGGTGCCGTCGGTGACGGTGCCACCCCTTCGCCGTGCCCAGCCCAGTGTGCATCGATGTGTCGCTCGATGTGTTCGCCGTGCCGTCGACTGTCAGACGCCCGAACAAGGTGTCGGCTTGGTAGCGATTGCCTAACGCCCGTTCCGCTGCACGTGTGACATGTCATAGCCTCCCGCACACGGACCGAGCCACAGCTCGGCGTGGTCATGCGCATGACAGAGGTGAGAGATGCAGGCGAGAAGGCTTAAATCGGCTGTGGCCATCGCGGCCGTTGCCGCTCTGGCGGTCGGCGCGGCCGGCTGCGCGGAGAGCGAGCGCGACGGCAACAGTGGCGAGGCCAAGACTGGCGGCACCTTCATCTTCGCGGGTGCCGGTGACCCGAAGAACTTCGATCCGATCTTCAACGATGACGGTGAGTCGTTCCGGCCGGTCCGGCAGATGTTCGACACCCTGGTGAGCCACAAGCCGGGCACCGCGGAGCTTCAGGGCGGCCTGGCCGAGACCTGGGAGCACGACGCGGAGGGCAAGGTCTGGACCTTCAAGCTCCGTCAGGGCGTGAAGTTCCACGACGGTACGCCGTTCAACGCCGCCGCGGTCTGCTTCAACTTCGACCGTTGGTACAACATGAAGGGCGCTGCCGCCCAGTCCCAGATGATCTACTACATGGACACCTTCGGCGGGTTCGCGAAGAACGAGGCCGAGGGCGCCGGCGAGTCGATCTACAACAAGTGCGAGGCCAAGGACGACGGAACCGCCGTCCTCACCCTGAACAAGTACAAGGGCGCCTTCCCCGGTGCCTTCGCGCTGACCTCGCTGTCGATCGCCAGCCCGGAGGCGCTGAAGAAGTACGACGCCAACACGGTGAAGCAGAACGGCGACTCGTTCGAGTACAGCGCCTTCGCCACCACCAACCCGGTCGGCACCGGCCCGTTCACCTTCGGTGGCTGGGACAAGGCCAAGAACGAGATCACCCTGAACCGGAACCCGGACTACTACGGCGAAAAGGCCAAGGTAGACAAGATGATCATCAAGATCATCAAGGACGAGAGCACCCGCAAGCAGGAGCTCCGTGCCGGCACCGTCCAGGGCATCGACTTCCCGGCCCCGGCCGACCGCAAGGCGCTCGAGGGTGAGGGCTTCCAGGTCGTCAACCGCCCGGCGTTCAACGTCCTCTACCTGGGCATCAACCAGAAGAACCCGAAGCTGAAGGACCTGCGGGTGCGGCAGGCGATCGCCTACGCGCTCAACCGCCAGCAGCTGGTGCAGACCAAGGGCCCGGGTGGCGCCAAGGTCGCCGACGAGTTCCTGCCGGACACCGTGCTCGGCTACGCCCCGGACGTGCAGAAGTACGAGTACAACCCGGAGAAGGCCAAGCAGCTCCTCAAGGAGGCCGGCGCCGAGGGTCTGACGCTGAACTTCTACTACCCGCCGGACGTCACCCGGCCGTACATGCCGAACCCGCAGGAGATCTTCACCGTCCTCGCCAACGACCTGCAGGCCGTGGGCATCAAGGTCAACGGTGTGCCTCGCCCGTGGAACGGTGGCTTCAAAGACGACGTGCAGCAGTTCGGCAAGCACGACCTGCACATCCTCGGCTGGACCGGTGACTACAACGACCCGGGCAACTTCGTCGGCACGTTCTTCGGCCGGGGCAAGGCCGAGTTCGGCGACCAGTCGATGAACGAGATGTTCGAGGCCATCACCAAGGCCGACGCCACCGTCGACGACGCGGGCAAGAAGGCGGCCTGGGAGCAGGTCAACCGGGACATCGCCACCAAGTGGCTGCCGGCCGTGCCGCTCTGGCACGCCCCGCCGGCCATCGTCGTCACCAAGGACGTCAAGGGGCTGGTTGCCAGCCCGCTGACCGACGAGCGGTTCAACACGGTCAGTGTCGGTAAGTGACGTTCGTCGGCTGACGCCGTAGGCGTGAATCGGCTCGGTCCGGGGCTCCTTCCCGGCCCGGGCCGATTCCGCGATCATCGAGAGTCTGGTGTGTGAGAGATGTTGCGAGTCATAGTCCGCCGCCTGCTACAGCTGGTGGTGACGCTGATAGCGCTGTCGGCGCTGATCTTCATCTGGCTGCGGAATCTGCCCGGCGGCCCGGTCGAGGCCCTACTCGGCGAACGGGCCACGCCCGAGCGCCGCGCCCTGCTGACCAAGGCGCTCGGCTACGACCAGCCGATCCTGGTGCAGTACGGCAAGTTCATGCAGCGGGTCGTCACGGGCGACTTCGGCAACTCGATCCGGTCCGGTGACCCGGTCACCGAGGTCATCAGCCGCGCGTTCCCGGCCACCATCGAGCTGGCCCTCGCCGCGATGATCATCGCGGTCGGCCTCGGGGTGCCGCTCGGCTACCTCGCCGCCCGCTGGCGTGGGCGTTTCCTGGACAACCTCACCATCGCCGGCACCCTGCTCGGCATCTCGATCCCGATCTTCTTCCTGGGCTACCTGCTCAAGGACGTCTTCACCCAGAACATCCACTGGTTCCCGCCGTCCGGGCGGCTCACCACGGGTCTGGACAACACCAACGTCACCGGGTTCTTCGTGCTGGACGGCCTGCTCACGCGGGAGTTCGACGCCAGCGCCGACGCGCTCTGGCACCTGATCCTGCCGGCGATCACGCTGGCCACCATCCCGCTGGCGGTGATCGTGCGGATCACCCGGGCCAGCGTGCTCGACGTGCTCAACGAGGACTACGTACGGACCGCGGAGGCCAAGGGCCTGCGGCACCGCACCATCCGGGGTCGGCACATCCTGCGCAACGCGCTGCTGCCGGTGGTCACCACCATCGGTCTGCAGACCGGCGCGCTGCTCTCCGGCGCGGTGCTCACCGAGAAGGTCTACAACTGGGGCGGCATCGGCACGCTGATCACCGACTCCATCACCGGTGGCCGGGACTACCCGGTGCTCCAGGCGATCATCCTGCTCGCCGCGCTGATCTTCGTGGTGGTCAACCTGCTGGTGGACCTCTCCTACGCCTTCATCGACCCGAGGGTGCGTGTGCGATGAGTGACCCGATCACCCAGGCCGGCGCGCCGGCTCCCCGTAGCGGGGACGACAAGCCGCGCCCGGGCATGAGCGAGCGCAGCATCGGCGTTCTCGGCGACCGCAAGAAGGCGCGGCTGGACGAGCTGGCCCGGGCCAGCTCGGCCGACCGGGGCGGGATCAGCCTGGTCCGGGACGCCGTGCGCCGGCTCCGCCGCAACCCGGTCGCCATCGTGGGCGCCACCATCGTCGGCCTGTTCATCCTGGTGGCGATCTTCGCCCCGCTGATCGCCCCGCACGATCCGGTGGCCCGGTTCGACGAGCTGACGAAGAACCTCACGGTGGACAGCATCCCCGGCGCGAGCAGCGAGTTCCCGCTCGGCTCCGACCCGCTCGGCCGGGACTTCCTGTCCCGGATGATCTACGGGGCCCGGCAGACCCTCTTCGTCGGTGTCCTCGCCACGCTCATCGGTCTCGCGCTCGGCGTGCTGATCGGCGCGATCGCCGGCGCCTTCGGCGGCTGGGTCGACGTGGTGCTGATGCGGCTCACCGACGTGATGCTGGCCCTGCCGAGCCTGCTGCTGGCGATCACCCTGGTCGCCATGGCGAGCCGGTCCAGCCAGTGGACGGTCATCTTCGCGGTGGCCATCGTCAACGTGCCGATCTTCGCCCGGCTGCTGCGCGGCTCGATGCTGGCCCAGCGGGAGAGCGACCACGTGCTCGCCGCCCGGGCCCTGGGGGTCAAGGAGCGCAACATCGTGCTCCGGCACATGCTGCCCAACTCGCTGACCGCGGTGATCGTGCAGGCCACCCTGACCTTCGCGGTGGCCATCCTGGACGCCGCGGCGCTCTCCTTCCTGGGCCTGGGTGACCCGGACATCAACCGCGCCGAGTGGGGCCTGATGCTCGGCGTGGACGGTCAGCGGTACTTCGAGGTCCGCCCCGAACTGGCCTACTACCCGGCGCTCGCGATCGTCGTGGTCGCGCTCGGCTTCACCCTGCTGGGCGAGGCGATGCGCGAGGCGATCGACCCGAAGAACCGGCGGTGACCACGGTGCGCGCAACCAGCACGGCCGGCACCCGCGTCCGGCGAGCGCGAGCAGTGAGCTTGCGAGCCTCGCAGTCGCGAGCGAAGGACCACAGCAGTGAGGAAGTGACCCGATGAGCCTGCTCGACGTTCGTGACCTGAGCGTGGTGTTCCAGCGGCGGGGCGAGCGGCCCTTCACCGCCGTCGACAAGGTCAGCTTTACCGTGGAGCCGGGGCAGACCGTCGGCCTGGTCGGCGAGTCCGGCTGCGGCAAGAGCGTGACCAGTCTCGCCATCATGGGTCTGCTCCCCAAGCGGGGCAACAAGGTCACCGGGGAGGTGCTCTTCGAGGGCACCGACCTGCTGAAGCTGCGACCGGACGACATGCGCGACCGGCGCGGTCGGGAGATCAGCATGATCTTCCAGGATCCGCTCTCCTCGCTGAACCCGGTCATCCCGATCGGCATCCAGGTGGCCGAGGTGTTGGAGCGCCACCAGGGCCGGGACCGCAAGCAGGCGCTACGGGAGTCGCGGGAACTGCTCGACGCGGTCGGTATCCCCGACCCGCAGCGGCGTCTCAGCGAGTATCCGCACCAGATCTCCGGTGGAATGCGCCAGCGTGCGCTGATCGCCATCGCGCTGGCCTGCAAACCTCGACTGCTGATCGCCGACGAGCCGACCACCGCGCTCGACGTGACCATCCAGGCGCAGATCCTCACCCTGCTCAAGCAGTTGGTCGACGAAACCGGCACCGCACTCGTCATGATCACGCACGATCTGGGCGTGGTGGCCGGGCTCTGCGACACCGTCAACGTGCTCTACGGCGGCAAGGTGGTCGAGCGGGCGCGACGGCACGAGTTGTTCGCGCACGCCCGGCACCCGTACACCCATGGGCTGCTCAACTCGGTGCCCCGGCTCGACTCGCCGCGCGGTGAGCGGCTGCACGCGATCCGCGGGTCGGTCTCCGACAACATCCCGTGGGCCGAGGGGTGTGCGTTCGCGCCGCGCTGCGACAACGTCGTGGACGCGTGCCTGGAAGGGCCTCCGCCGCTCGAACCCACCGCCACCGGCGGCGACCTCCGCTGCAACAACCCCGTCTCCGAGGAGGTGGCGGTCCGATGACCGAACCGACCGGTCCACTGATCGAACTGCGCGACGTCAAGGTCCATTTTCCGATCAAGAGCGGCCTGCTCTTCGACCGGACCGTCGGGTACGTCTACGCCGTCGACGGCGTCTCGCTGAGCATCCGCAAGGGTGAGACCTACGGCCTGGTCGGCGAGTCGGGTTGCGGCAAGTCGACGCTGGGTCGCGGCCTGCTGCGGCTCGTCGAACCGACCGACGGCGAGATCATCTTCGACGGCACGGACGTCCGCGCTCTCAAGGGCGAGGCGATGCGGCACGCCCGCCGCCGCATGCAGATGATCTTCCAGGATCCGCTCTCCAGCCTCGACCCCCGACAGTCGGTGGAGTCGCTGCTCGTGGAGGGGCTCAAGGCGCACGGGCTGGCCGGCGACAAGGCCGAGACGAACCGCCGGTTGCGCGAGACGCTGGAGGCGGTCGGCCTGCCCGCGTCGGCCCTCAGCAAGTACCCGCACGAGTTCTCCGGCGGCCAGCGCCAGCGGATCGGCATCGCCCGCGCGCTGGTGCTCAACCCGGACCTGATCGTCGCCGACGAGCCGGTCTCCGCGCTGGACGTGTCGATCCAGGCGCAGGTGCTCAACCTGCTGGAGGACCTCCAGAACGAGCGCGGCCTGACGTACCTGATCATCGCGCACGACCTGGCGGTGGTCCGGCACATCGCCGACACGGTGGGTGTGATGTACCTGGGCGGTCTGGTGGAGGAGGCGTCCAGCGACGACCTCTATCGCGAGCCCATGCACCCGTACACCCGCGCCCTCATGTCCGCGGTGCCGGTGCCCGACCCGCTGGTGGAGGACCGCCGGGAGCGGATCCTGCTCGCCGGCGACCTACCGTCGCCGACCAACCCGCCGTCGGGCTGCCGGTTCCACACCCGGTGCCCGTGGGCGCAGCCGACCCGGTGCGCCGACGAGCGACCGGAACTGCGCGACGTGGTCGGCGGGCACCGGGTGGCCTGCCACTTCGCCGAGGACATCGCCGCCGGCCGGATCCGGCCGCACAAGGTCGAGGTGGAGCTGGTCCGCCCGGTGGACGGCACCGGCCCCGTCGACCCGCCGGGCGAACTGATTCCCACCCCGTGACGCAGCCAGGGGCCGTCCCGCGAAGGACGGCCCCTGGACCCGCACGCGCTACCGGGCGGTTCAGCCCTCGGGGCGGTGCAGCAGCGCCACCGCGACGCCGTGCACCGCGTCCAGCCCCGCCGGGTCGGCCAGCGCGACCGACCCGCCGGTCACCGCGTACCACTCGTCCGCGTCCTTGTACTGCACCCGCAGGGTGACCTTGCCGTCCGCGTACTCGGTGCGCAGGGTCAACTCGCCGGTCACGACCCCGACCTCGTCGGTCATCACTCCACCCGGACCGGGCACAATGTCGGCGGTCCGGTTCTGCGAGCCGGCGGCACCGGCCGAGTCCGCGACCATACCGGCCCCCGGCACCGCGGCCGGCGTGTCGGCCGTACCGTCGGCGGTCATCCCGGCCGTGGCCGGGGCGGTGTCACCGGTCGCCGCGCCGCCTGTCGCAGCTCCTTCGCTCATGTGCAGCCCTCCAGCATGTCGGTCAGGGCGGTCTTCTCGGCACTGGTCACCGTCAGCCGCCAGTGGTGCTTGACCGTCACCCAGTTCTTGGCGTACTGGCACCAGTACGACCGGTTCGCCGGTTTCCACTGGGACGGGTCCTGGTCACCCTTTGCCCGGTTGGAGGACGCGGAAACCGCGATGAGCTGCGGACGTGTCGTGTCGTTGGCGAAGTCGCCACGCTTCGCGTCGTCCCACTCGTCGGCGCCGGAACGCCACGCGTTGGCCAACGGCACCATGTGGTCGATGTCCACGTCGGAGGGATCGGTCGCGCTGCGACCGTCGTACACGCTCTCCCAGCGACCACCGACCACGTTGCAGCCGGAGAGTTTCACGTCCTTGCCGTCGCGTTGCAGGATGCTGTCCCGCACGTCGCAGTTCTTGCCGGTGTCCCTCCAGTGCGGGAAGCGTTCCCGGCTGTAGCCCTTCATCGAGCCGGCGCCGGCGACGGTCAGCTGGCCCAACTGCTCGACGGCGTTGCCGCCATCCCCGGGTGGCGGCGTCGCCTCCGGCTCCTCGGGCGGGACACAACCGGCCACGCCGAGCGCCAGCGCCGCGACGAGCGCGGCCACCGACGCACGCTGTCCTGATCTGGTACGCACAGACGACACCTCTCCAGCTTGCGGGCTCCCGGCGATTGCGCACAGTACCCGGGCATGGTTTCGGCGTTTCGTGGCGTCTCCCACATCCTGCAAGGCAGATTGGTGGGATGACCGCACCCGTACCGGCACCCGCGCTGCGGATGGGCACCACCGCGGGCCGGGGGACGCTGCTCGCCGCGGTGCTCGCCTCCGGCATGGTCTTCCTGGACACCACCGTCGTCAACGTGGCGCTGCCCAGACTCGGCCAGGACCTCGGGGCGAACGTGGCCGATCTCCAGTGGACCGTCAACGGGTACCTGCTGATGCTGGCCGCGTTCGTCCTGCTCGGCGGATCCCTCGGGGACCGCTTCGGCCGGCGGCGGGTCTTCCTGATCGGGGTGCTCTGGTTCACCGCCGCCTCGGTGCTGTGCGGGCTGTCCCAGGGCACCGGCTGGCTGATCGCGGCCCGCTTCCTCCAGGGCGCGGGGGGCGCGCTGCTCACCCCCGGCTCGCTGTCGGTGCTCCAGTCCAGCTTCCACCCGGACGACCGGGGCCGGGCGATCGGCGCGTGGGCCGGACTGTCCGGGGTGTCCACGGCGTTGGGGCCGTTCATCGGCGGCTGGCTGATCGACGCGCTGTCCTGGCGGTGGATCTTCTTCCTCAACCTGCCGATCGCCGTGCTGGTCCTGCTGGCCGCGCTTCGATGGGTGCCGGAGAGCCGGGACGAGAACGCCTCCCGCACCCACGGCCCGGGTCGCACCCGGCGCCGTTTCGACGTGGCCGGGGCGCTGCTCGGGGCGCTCGCGCTCGCCGGCGTCACGTACGCGCTGATCGACGCGCCGGCGCGCGGCTTCGACTCGGCCCCCGTGCTGGTCGCGGCACTCGTCGGGGTGCTGGCGGCGGTGGCCTTCGTGCTGCTGGAACGCCGGCGCGGCGACACGGCGATGCTGCCCACCGGGCTGTTCGGCAGCCGACTCTTCTCGGTGCTGAACATCTTCACCGTGGTGGTCTACGCGGCGCTCGGCGGGTTCACCTTCTTCTTCGCCGTCTACCTGCAGAACGTCGTCGAATGGTCGGCGTTCCGTACCGGCATCGCGCTGCTGCCGATGACCCTGCTGTTGTTGGTCGGGTCGGCCCGGGCCGGCGCGTTGTCGGCCCGGATCGGCCCGCGGCTGCCGCTGGCCATCGGGCCGGTGATCGCCGCCGCCGGTCTGCTGCTGCTGCGCGGTGTGCAGCCGGGTGCGTCGTACTGGCGGGACGTCCTGCCCGGGGTGTTGCTCTTCGGCATCGGGCTGACCCTGGTGGTGGCACCGCTGACCGCGTCGGTGCTGGCCGCCGTGCAGGACCGGTTCTCCGGAGTGGCCAGCGGCTTCAACAACGCCGCGTCCCGGGCCGGCGGCCTGCTCGCCGTGGCCGCGCTGCCGCTGCTCGTCGGCCTCTCCGGCGGCGGATACGAGCAGAAGGCGGAGCTGACCAACGCGTTCCGCGGCTCGTTGGCCTGGTGTGCGGGGCTGCTACTGGTCGGCGCGGTGCTGGCCCTCGTGCTGGTCCACCGGCCACCCCGCGAGGCGCCGCCGTCCCAGCCCTGCCACTCGATGCCCGCCGCCACGCCCCCGACCCACCGGAGGTAGGGAAGGGCGCCGAGGCGCCCCTCCCTACCTGGTTCAGCTGCGGGCGCGGTTGACGGCGCTGGTGACCGCCTTGATCGACGCGGTGACGATGTTGGCGTCGGTGCCGACACCCCAGACCGTCCGACCGTCCACCTCGCACTCCACGTACGCGGCGGCCTGCGCGTCCCCGCCGGAGGAGAGCGCGTGCTCGTGGTAGTCGAGCACCCGCACGCCCGCCCCGACCGACTGGAGCGCGTTGACGTACGCGTCGATCGGACCGTTGCCGACCGCGGCGAGCGAGCGCTGCTCGGCGCCCACGCCGACCTCGGCCTCGATCTCGACCTTGCCGTCGGTGGTGCGGATCGTGTAGCCGGTCAGCCGGACCGCCGGGTCGGGCTGGTGGTCGACCAGGTAGTGCGTCGCGAAGATCTCCCACATGGCGGTCGGGTCGACCTCGCCGCCGTTGTGGTCGGTGACCTGCTGCACCACTCCGGAGAACTCGATCTGGAGCCGGCGCGGCAGGTCCAGTTGGTGCTCGCTCTTCATGATGTACGCGACGCCGCCCTTGCCGGACTGCGAGTTGACCCGGATGACGGCCTCGTAGGTGCGGCCCAGGTCCTTCGGGTCGATCGGCAGGTAGGGCACCGCCCAGGTGTGCTCGTCGACCGGTACGCCGGCGGCCTTCGCGTCGGCGGCGAGGGCGTCGAAGCCCTTGTTGATGGCGTCCTGGTGCGAGCCGGAGAAGGCGGTGTAGACCAGGTCGCCCGCGTACGGGTGCCGTTCGTGCACCGGCAGCTGGTTGCAGTACTCGGCGGCCCGGCGAATCTCGTCGATGTTCGAGAAGTCGATCATCGGGTCGATGCCCTGGGAGAAGATGTTCAGCCCCAGGGTCACCAGGTCGACGTTGCCGGTGCGCTCACCGTTGCCGAACAGGCAGCCCTCGATGCGGTCCGCGCCGGCAAGCAGGCCCAGCTCGGCGGCCGCCACGCCGGTGCCCCGGTCGTTGTGCGGGTGCAGGCTCAGCACCAGGCTGTCGCGGCGCGGCAGGTGCCGGTGCATCCACTCGATCGAGTCGGCGTACACGTTCGGGGTGGCCATCTCGACCGTGGCCGGCAGGTTGATGATCAGCGGCCGGTCGGGCGTCGGGTCGATCACGTCGATCACCCGGGAGCAGACCTCCAGCGCGTACTCCAGCTCGGTGCCCGTGTAGGACTCGGGGGAGTATTCGTAGTAGATGTCGGTGTCCGGGGTGTGGATCTCGGCGTACTTCTGGCAGAGCCGCGCGCCGGTGGTGGCGATGTCGGCGATGCCGTCCCTGTCCAGCCCGAAGACCACCCGCCGTTGGAGGGTGGAGGTCGAGTTGTAGAAGTGCACGATGGCCCGCTTCGCCCCGCGCAGCGACTCGAACGTCCGGTCGATCAGGTGCTCCCGGCACTGGGTGAGCACCTGGATGGTGACGTCGTCCGGGATCATGTCCTGTTCGATGAGCTGGCGGACGAAGTCGAAGTCGGTCTGGCTGGCCGACGGGAAGCCGACCTCGATCTCCTTGTAGCCCATCTGCACCAGCAGCTGGAACATCCGGCGCTTGCGCTCGGGCGACATCGGGTCGATCAGCGCCTGGTTGCCGTCGCGGAGGTCCACGGCGCACCAGCGTGGGGCGGTGTCGACGTGCCGGGTGGGCCAGGTGCGGTCCGGCAGCTCGATCCGGAACTGCTCCCGGTACGGCTGGTAACGGTGGTACGGCATCCGGCTGGGGCGCTGCCGGGCGATCGGATCGGTCTCAGCGTCGGTGACAGGTTGAGCCATCTCAGAGTGCTCCCTGGAACATGTGGCGTCAGCAGATCGGAAGGTGTCGGCGAGATGCCGGGCGACGGTGCGCGGCGGTGCCGAGAAGGAGTTCGGATGTGCTGGACGGCGCGATGCGACTCCGCGACGAGGTGCCGGCCGGTCAGGCCTCGTCGCGGCGGCTAAGGAGAAGAAGCGCCCGCCACATGACCAAGTCACCCTACGTGATGCAACGGGGGGTGGGAAGGTAGGTCCGGACTATGGGACCGGAGTCATGGTCTGCTCCGGGGCCGCGGCACCCAGCCGCGGTGTCCGTTCGGCCCAGGTCACCGCGGGCACGATCGCCACCGCTACCAGCACGAAGATCGCTGCCGTCGGTAACCAACCCCAGCCGCCGGTGGTCACGCCGAGCGCGGTCAGTCCCGCCGGCGCGATCAGATACTGCACCTGCACGCCGAGCCCGAGCGCCCCCACGTACGCGCCGCGCTGGTCCGCCGGCGGCAGGGTGGCGCTGAGACCCCAGGCGCCCGCCGACTCGATCAGCTCGGCCAGGATCAGCAGCAACGCGGCGGCCACCAGCACCACGACGGTGAGCAGGCCCCGGGTGACCCCGGAGATCGGCAGGACGAGGCAGAACAGGACGATCAGCAGCCCGCCCCGACGAGAGGCCCGTGCCGCGCCGGCCGCGGTGTCCGCGCCCCGGCTGACGCGTACCTGGAGCAGCACGATCAGGATCGTGTTGAGCAGCACCAGTCCGGCGATCACCGTCTTCGGGGCGTCGGTGTGGGTGAGGATCCAGAGCGGCAGCACCGTCAGGTAGAGCACCCCGTGCGCGGTGAGCAGCCCGGACAGCAGGGACACCGCCATGAACGGCCGGTCCCGGAGCACGGCGAGCCGACTCATCGGCTCCTCGGCCCGCGCCGCGTGGGGCAGTCGGGGCAGTCGCCGCACGAAGAGGGCCGTCACCAGGAAGACCGCCGAGATGAACCAGACCATCCCCCGGTACGCCCCGATCGTGTCCACCGCCAGCACCAGGCCGCTGATCACCGCGCCCAGCCCGAACCCGACGTTCAGCGACGAGCGCTGGTACGCCATCGCCGTGACCCGTTCGGCCGGCGGGAGCGCGTTGATCGAGTAGACCTGCCGGGCCACGCCGACGGCGGCGTCCACGGCGGCCAGCGCCACCACCACGGCGAGGAACCCGGCGAAGCCGCCCACGAACGGGTAGGTCGCGAACAGTGCCGCGTTCAGCACCAGCCCCACCACCCAGACCCGCTGCGGTCCGTACCGGTCGGTGAGCCCACCCAGCGGCACCGTACCCAGCAGCGACACCCCCGCCGCGATGGAGAGCCCCAACCCCACCTGGGCGGCGCTGAGCCCGAGCGCCCGGGTGAAGAAGACGGCGCTGCCGGCGTGGAACAGGCCGCTGCCGACGGCGTAGACCATGGCCTGCACGGCCAGGGCGCGGGTCAGCCCGGCCGGCGGTACGACGTCTCGAACGGCGGTGCGGATGGTGTCTCTGGCCCCCATGGCGGTGAGTGAACCGGGACCGCGCGGTTCCGGTCGAGCCTTTTAGGCTGGATCAAATCCTGCCCCCGGGGGTGCGTGTGTCCGAGTTGCGGTTCAGCCTGGCCGACGTGGCGGGAGTGCGGCTCGCCGTGTCACCGGCCAACGAGACGGTCATGAGCATGTGGGCGCTGGCCAACCCGGTCCGCTACGCGGTGCACCTGCCCTGGATCGACCGGGCCCGGGTGACGTTGCGTCGTCCCGAGGTGGCCGACCGGGTCCGACCTCTGGTGGGGTTGGTCGTGCCGGGTCGCTGGCTGCCCGACTTCCTCACCCCGGCGGCCCGACCGAACGTGGAGATGGCCGAGCAGCTCGACCAGATCGCCGCGACGCCGCCGGCCGTCGTGGTCCAGGACCTGCTGTCGACCACCTGGCAAAAACCGCTGAGCCCGTTCGGGCGGGCGCTGCTCGCCGACCCCGGCGGGCTGCTGCCGCAGGTCGTCGACGCGGTACGGGTCTGGTACGACGAGGCGATCGCCCCGGACTGGCCACGGATGCGGGCGCTGCTCGACGCCGACGTGGCGTACCGGGCCGCCCAACTCGCCGAGAGCGGCGCCGGTCGGTTCTTCGAGCAGCTCCACCCGAGCCTGCGCTGGCACGGCGACCGAGTGATCAGCGACGACACGTTCGAGCGGGACTTCGACCTCCGCGGTCGTGGGCTGGCACTGAACCCGACGGTGTTCACCGAGCAGCACGTGCTGTGGAACCTGCTGGAGGATTCGCTGCCGGTCGGCGCGTACCCGGTCCGTGCCCTCGGGACGCTCTGGGAGGCGACCGCGCCGCCGCCCGGCGACCCACTGGCGCGGGTGATCGGCCCGGGGCGAGCCGCGCTGCTGCACCTGCTCGACACGGCGACCACCACCACCGACCTGGCCCGACTCACCGGGATGTCCGCCGGAAACGTCTCCCAGCACCTGGCCGCGCTGCACGCCGCCGGCCTGGTTTCCCGGTCCCGACAGGGTCGGCACGTCCTCTATCGGAACACCGAGGCCGCGGTGGTCCTGCTGCGGGCCAGCCGGGGCGGGTAACCGCGGTCGATCAGCGCAGCAGCAGGTCGGCGACCGGGCGGCGGTGACGCAGGCCGGTCTCCCGGGCGCGCAACTCGGCGGGAAGTGCGAACGGGTCCCCCAGTCGGCCCACGGCGGCGACCACGAGCGGTCGGACGCCGCTGGGCAGGTCGAGTTCGGTGGCGAGGCTGGCCTGATCGAAGCGGGTGAGCTGACGCACGTGCAGACCGAGCGCGGTGGCCTGCAAGGTCAGGTGGGCTATCGCCTGCCCGAGGTCGTACGCGGCCCGCTCGGCGTCGCCGCCCGTGTGCGCGCCGACGACCAGGGTCGCCGCGTGTCGAGCCCAGCCCTGGTCGCCGCCGGGGAGGCTGTTCAAAATACGCTTCCAGTTGTCGTCGTCCCGGTGGCCGAGGGCGAACCGCCACGGCTGTCCGTTGTCCGCTGACGGTGCCCAGCGCGCGGCTTCCAGTAGCGAGGCCGCCTCGTCCGGGGTCAGTTCGGCGCTCGGGTCGAAGGCCCGAGGGCTCCAGCGGAAGGCGAGCAGCGGGGTCAGGTCAGCCATGGGGACAATCGTCCTGTATGGGCGATTCGTCGCTCAGGGCGGGCTTGGCAAATGTGGTCAACAACACCCGTAACGGGACAAGGATCAGGACGTTCCCGCGCTCGGGCTGTCCGACGGATCAGGCGTCGGCGTTGGCGCCGCCGCGGTGCCCAGCGGCTCGCCGTCGGTCACCGGGCCGGCCAACTGCACGGTCGCCGGCGGTGGACCGGGCGGCGCGGCCAGCCGCAGCGTCCCGGCGCCCGTCCTCGCGCCCGTCGGCGTGCCGTCCCGGTCGTAGCAGTAGATGCCGACGTCCAGCGGGGCGTTGAGCGAGGCCGACGTGGAGTCCACCGAGTAGCAGGTGCCGGTCAGGCCCTCCGGCGCGCCGGCCGGGGCGACCGCGAGCGGGGCGCGCCGGTCGGTGAGCACGTCCAGCCAGTCGGTCAGCGGATGCTGGACCCGGGGGTCCAGCCGGCGCGGGAGGGGCTCGTCGCGGTCGCCGACACGTACGCAGGCCGCCGACTCCGGCCGGACGGACGACGGCAGGGCGCACTGGAACAGCCCGTCGGCGGTGGCCGCCAACGAGACATCGACGGTGCCGCCCAACGCGCCACCCGGCACGTCGACCCGCCAGCTGCCATCGCTCGCGCTGGTGAACACGATGGTGCGGTCCGGCTGGCCGGCCCGGCTGTACACGTACTGCGCCACCAGGTGGCGGTCCTGAGCCGCCGCCGCCAGCGCGGCCAACTCGTCCCGGGCGGCGTCCACCTGCGCCGGTGGGCCTTCGGTGGGTGGCGGGGGCGGGGGCTGCTCACCGGTGCAGGCGGCCAGGCAGGCCGGGAGGGCGAACACGAGCGGTCCGAGCACGCGGCCGGCCGAGCGGAGGAGGACGGGCACCGGCTCATTCTGGCGGGTGGCGGTGGTCGGTGGGGACCGCCACGTACCGGGCCCGTTCCGGCGTGTCGGGGCGGGCCGCCCCGGTGTACCGCGGACCCGGCCAGCAGGGCCGGACCTGCCGGGCGGGCCGGATGGTGGGATCACCTGACCCGCAGTCGTTACCCGCCGGATACCCTCAAGGGGTCTGACACGCGCCGCCGGCCCCGGTTCCGGCGGCGTCGGCACGCTCAGGGTCGCTGGGAGGGAGTGCACGTCGTGGCACTCGTGGTGCAGAAGTACGGCGGGTCCTCCGTCGCCAACGCCGAGCGGATCAAGCGGGTGGCGGAACGCATCGTCGACGCCCGCAAGGCCGGCGACGACGTGGTGGTGGTGGTCTCCGCGATGGGGGACACCACCGACGAGCTGCTCGACCTGGCGAACCAGGTCAGCCCGCTGCCGCCGGGCCGGGAACTGGACATGCTGCTCACCGCCGGCGAGCGGATCTCCATGGCCCTGCTGGCCATGGCCATCCACAACCTGGGGTACGAAGCCCGTTCGTTCACCGGCTCGCAGGCCGGCGTGATCACCACGTCGGTGCACGGCCGGGCGCGCATCATCGACGTCACCCCCGGGCGGCTCAAGGGCGCGCTCGACGAGGGCTCGGTGGTCATCGTGGCCGGCTTCCAGGGCGTCTCGCAGGACACCAAGGACGTCACCACGCTGGGCCGCGGTGGTTCGGACACCACGGCCGTGGCGCTCGCCGCCGCGTTGCACGCCGACGTCTGCGAGATCTACACCGACGTGGACGGCATCTTCACCGCCGACCCGCGGATCGTGCCCAACGCCCGGCACATCCAGCAGATCACCTACGAGGAGACGCTGGAGTTGGCCGCGTGCGGGGCGAAGGTGCTGCACCTGCGTAGCGTGGAGTACGCCCGGCGGGCGGGGTTGCCGATCCACGTCCGTTCGTCATACTCGACCAACACCGGCACGATGGTCACCGGATCGATGGAGGACCTTTCCGTGGAGCAGGCACTGATCACCGGGGTCGCGCACGACCGCAGCGAGGCCAAGATCACGATCGTCGGGGTGCCCGACGAGCCCGGTGCCGCCGCGCGGATCTTCGACACCGTCGCCGGCGCCGAAATCAACATCGACATGATCGTGCAGAACGTCTCCACCGAAGGCACCGGCCGCACGGACATCTCGTTCACCCTGCCCAAGGCCGACGGCCCGACCGCCATGGCCGCGCTTAGCAAGATCCAGGAGCCGGTCAAGTTCAAGGGCCTGCTGTACGACGACCACGTCGGCAAGGTCTCGCTGATCGGCGCCGGCATGCGCTCGCACCCCGGTGTGGCCGCCGGCTTCTTCGCCGCCCTCGGCGCGGCCGGGGTCAACATCGAGATGATCTCCACCTCCGAGATCCGGGTCTCCGTGGTCTGCCGGGACACCGACCTCGACGCCGCCGTACGCGCCATCCACGACGCGTTCGAGCTCGGCGGCGACACCGAAGCCGTGGTCTACGCGGGGACGGGTAGGTAGCGCCGATGTCGGCGCTGCCCACCCTCGCCGTGGTCGGAGCGACCGGTGCCGTCGGCACCGTGATGTGTGAGCTGCTCACCGGGCGTCGCAACGTCTGGGGTGAGATCCGCCTGCTCGCTTCCGAACGCTCGGTCGGGCGGCGGGTCCGCTGCCGGGGCGAGGAACTCGTCGTCCAGGCGGTGACCCCGGAGGCGTTCGACGGCGTCGACGTGGCGATGTTCGACGTGCCCGACGAGGTCTCCGCCGAGTGGGCGCCGGTCGCGGTCGCCAGGGGCGCGATCGTGGTGGACAACTCCGGCGCCTTCCGGATGGACCGGGACGTCCCGCTGGTGGTCCCGGAGATCAACCCCGAGCAGGTCCGCAACCGGCCCCGAGGCATCATCGCGAACGCAAACTGCACCACCCTCGCAATGATCATCGCGGTGGCACCGCTGCACCGCGAGTACGGCCTACGGGAGCTGGTGCTCGCCTCCTACCAGGCGGTCTCCGGTTCCGGGCAGGCCGGTGTCGACATCCTGCACGACCAGCTCACCAAGGTCGCCGGTGATCGTCTGCTCGGCTCGCGTACCGGCGACGTGCGGCAGGCCGTCGGCGACGACCTGGGCCCGTTCCCCGCGCCGCTCGCGCTCAACGTGGTGCCCTGGGCGGGCTCACCGGCCGACGGCGGGTGGTCCTCGGAGGAGATGAAGGTCCGCAACGAGTCCCGCAAGATCCTCGGCCTGCCCGACCTCAAGGTGTCCGCCACCTGCGTGCGGGTGCCCGTGGTCACCGGCCACTCGGTGGCCGTGCACGCGGTCTTCGCCACCGAGGTGGACGCCGAGGGCGCCCGCGAGGCGCTGCGCAACGCACCCGGGGTGATCCTCGTCGACGACCCCGCCGCAGGCGAGTTCCCGATGCCGATCGACGCGGTCGGCACCGACCCGTCCTGGGTCGGCCGGATCCGCCGCGCCCTGGACGACCCCCGCGCCCTGGACCTCTTCATCACCGGCGACAACCTCCGCAAGGGCGCAGCCCTCAACACAGCCCAGATCGCCGAACTCCTAGCCAAAGAGCTAAAAAACCCCTAACCCCCCACGTCGGGTCGATCATGGAGTTGTGGTGGGAGAAATGCGTTGTAAGACCCTTTTGTAAGGCACCACAACTCATGATGACCCAGAAGGGGCGGGTTAGGCGGCGGAGAGGTGTACGCCGTCTCGGCCTTGGCGTTTTACCGCGTAGAGGGCCTGGTCGGCTCTGCGGAGGGTGCGGTCGGGGGACTCGCCGGGGTGCGGGAGTGCCACCCCCACGCTGATCGTGCGACCCGTGCGTCGGGCAGCCTCGGTCAGCCGCTCCGCGATCCGGACCGCCTCCTCCGGGCGGCTCACCTCGATCACCGCCACGAACTCGTCGCCGCCGATCCGGTACAGCTCGTCGCCGTGCCGCAGCGCCCCCTCCAGGGCCCGGGCCAGCCCCACCAGCACCTGGTCGCCGGCCTGGTGGCCGTACGTGTCGTTGACGGTCTTGAAGCCGTCCACGTCGATCGCCAGCAGGGCCGTACGGCCCGGGGTGGCCGCCGCGATCCGCTGCCCGAACGGGCCGGTGTGCCGCAACCCGGTCAACGGGTCGGAGCTGGCCTGTTCCCGTAGGCGCGCGAGCGTGCGCAGCCGGTCCAGGTTCGTCCAGGCCTGCCCGGCGAGCAATTCCATGAGGCTGACCGTGGTCGGGTCCGGGCGCAGGGACCGCGCGTCGGCGACCAGCAGCACCCCGCCCGCGTCGGGTGGCCCGACCGGAACGGCGACAAGCGTGCGTACCCCGGCCCGGGTCAGCGGCTGGTAGTCCTCCGTCGGTGGGTGCCCCGCCTCGCCGAGGGTGTAGCCGGCGCCGTACCGGTGCGCGCGCTCGATCATCCGGACGAGCGCCGCCGGCTCCGCCTCGGTCAGCTCGGCCCGGATCCGGGTCTCCAGCTCGCCCTGGGTCAGCGGCGTCGGTCCGAGGGAGACATCGCCCGCGTCGGCGATCAGCAGCACCGCGGTGGAGAGGGTGGAGACCTCCCGGGCGGCGCAGGCCGCCACACCCAGCACGTCAGCCTCGGTAGGTGCGGAGGAAAGTGCGGCGGCGTGCCGGAGCAGCTTCTCGCTGCGGCTCTCCGCCGGTGGGCCGCCAAGGGCGGTGATCCGCGCGCCGAGCCGGGCTGCCAGCCGCTGCGCGGTCTCCCGCCACGGCGTCAGGTCGACCGGATCGGTCCACTGCAGGTCGAGCACGCCGATGGTGCGGCCGGCCGGGTCGGTGACCGGTACGCACAGCTCGGCGGTCACGTCGGGGCGTACCGGCAGGTAGTCCGGGTCGGTGGTGACGTCGGGGACGACGGCCGTGGCGCCGGTGGCGTACACCCGGCCGACGATCCCGGTCCGCGCCGGCACGGTGGCGAACACCTGCCAGGCGCCGGTCGCCGCGATGCAGCGCAACCGGTCGTGGACCTCGAGCAGCACGGAGATTGTCGCCGAGGTGTGGCGGGACAGCGCGGTGACCGTCCACCGACAGGCCTCCGGCGTGGTCGACGCCATCGGCAGACGGACGGTGACGTCGCGGATGACTTGCTGATGATCCACTCGCACGTCGTTCCAGGTAGGGGAGGGGGCCGACGCGATCAAGCGTACTCACGCCGACGGGAGACCGGCCGGGGTTCGTACACATGTGCCATCCACAGGCTGTGGACACAGCCTGTGGGCTCGGGCCTCCCGGCGGTGCCGGCCGGCGATACCGTGGAACCCCGGCGCCGAGGAGGCGAGCCCATGCTCATCGCCCAGCTCAGTGACCCGCACCTGACCACCGGTCTGCTCGCCGCCGAACCGGCCGCCGGGCTGCACCGCGCGCTCGGCCGGGTGCTGGCGTTGCGACCCCGACCGGACTGCGTGGTCATCACCGGTGACCTGGTCGACCATGGGCGTCCCGACGAGTACGCGGCACTGCGTGAGCTGATCGGCCGGTTCCCCCTTCCGGTGTATCTGGCCGCCGGTAACCACGACGACCGGGAGTCACTGCTCGACGCGTTCGGCGGCACACCCTGGCTCGGCGGCGGATTCTCCGCCTACTACCACGCCGACCACGAGGGGGCGACCATCGTGGTGCTCGACTCGCTCACCCCCGGCAGCGGCGGCGGCCAACTCGGCGAGGAGCAACTCGGCTGGCTCGACGGCGTCCTTGCCGGTCGGCCCGAGGTACCTGCCGTGGTCTGCCTGCACCACCCGCCGGTCGCGGTCGGCATCCCAGCGGCCGACGCCATCCGGCTCGCCGACGGCGACGCGCTCGCCGAGGTGATCGGCCGGCACCGGCACGTCGTGCGGGTCGCCGCCGGGCACCTGCACCGCACGGTCACCACGGGGTACGCCGGGACGGTGCTCACCGTGGCGCCCAGCACCTGGAAGCAGAGCACGCTGACCATGAGCGTCGACGAACAGATCGGCTGGGTCGCCGAGCCCACCGCCTTCCTGCTGCACCGGGTCAAGCCGGGCGGGTGCGTGACGCACACCGTGCAGGTCAGCCACTCCGCCGGCCAGACCTGCGGCTTCTGACGGCGCCACTCGTGGCCGGCGCCGAGACTCGACTGGTCTGGTACGTCGCGTACGGCTCCAACATGCACGCCGCCCGCCTGGCGTGGTACATCGGCGGCGGGTGCCCGCCGGGCGGGCTGCGGACGTACCCCGGCTGCCGGGACCCTCGCCCGCCGAGCCGGTCGGTGCCGGTGTCCCTGCCGGGTGGGATCTACTTCGCCGGCGAGTCCGGCGCCTGGACCGGCGGGATGGCGTTCTACGACCCGCAGCTCCCGGGTTTGGCCGCGGCCCGCGCCTACCTGGTCACCGTCGATCAGTTCACCGACATCGCGGCGCAGGAGATGTACCGCCCAGCGGGCGACACCACCGACCTCATCCCGGCGACCGACGCTGCGATCGACGCGGCCGTCGCCGACGGGCGGGCCACGCTGGGCCCCGGGCGCTACGAGACGCTGGTCTGCCCCGGCAGCCGGTGCGGCGTCCCGATGCTCACCTTCACGGCCCCCGTCCCGGCGTCCGCCGTGCGGTGCCGTCCACCGGCACCGATCTACCTCGGCATGATCGCCCGTGGGCTGCGCGAGTCGCACGGCTGGCCAACCGGACGGATCGCCGACTACCTGGCATGCCGACCGGGGGTCGCGGACGGCTGGTCGCCCGAGGCCGTCACGGCCCTGGTCGTCGAGGCGCTCGCCGCCGGCTGACACCCACCGTCCTGTCCGGACCGTCGGGCGACGGCGACATCCGGCACGGCGCGTTCTCCCGCCGGTCACCTCGGTGTCAGCCGGGCGGCGAATGTATTCGCAGCTCCGATGCGCTGCCCGGCTCGACGGGTCGGCGTCCGGATGAGAGGCTGACCGGGCGACGATCCCCAAACCGCCGCGATCCGCGATCGACCCTTCCGACGGCGTCGGTCGGCGGACCGGTCGACCCACAGGCCGGCCACCGCACGCGCCGATTCTCACGAGGAGTTCCATGTCCAGTTCCGGGATGCGTCGGGCCGCTGTCGGCCTGACCGCACTCGCGGTGGCCGCGTTCGGCGCGGTCGCCACCACCCCCGAGCAGGCCGACGCGCAGCCTAAGCCGGTGGACGTCACCCTGCTGGCGCTCAACGACTTCCACGGCAACCTCGAACCGCCGACCGGTTCCAGCGGCACCATCGCCGGACAGGCCGCGGGTGGCGTCGAGTTCCTGGCGACGCACCTGGCCGAGCTGCGCGCCGCCGCGAAGAAGAAGAACACCATCACGGTCGCCGCCGGTGACCTGATCGGCGCGTCCCCGCTGCTCTCCGCCGCGTTCCACGACGAGCCGACCATCGAGGCGCTGAGCATGGCGGGTCTCGACTACGCCAGCGTCGGCAACCACGAGTTCGACGAGGGCGCCGCCGAGCTGCTGCGGATCCAGAACGGCGGCTGCCACCCGGTGGACGGCTGCGCCGACGCACCCCGTACCGGGGCGCCGGCTTCACATACCTGTCCGCGAACGCCTTCAAGACCGCGACCGGCAAGCCGCTGATGGCGCCGTACGCGATCCACAAGGTGCAGGGCGTCAAGGTCGGCTTCATCGGGATGACCCTGGAGGGCACCCCGCAGATCGTCAGCCAGCAGGGCGTCGCCGGCCTCACCTTCGCCGACGAGGCGGCCACCGCCAACCGGTACGCCCGCGAGCTGCGCCGCAAGGGCGTGGAGACGATCGTCGTGCTGCTGCACGAGGGCGGCGCCCAGGCGGCGACCGGTGGCATCAACGACTGCGTCGGCATGACCGGCCCCATCGTGGACATTGCCAACCGGATGGACCCGTCGATCGACGTGGTGGTCAGCGGGCACACCCACCAGGCGTACAACTGCAACATCAACGGCAAGCTGGTCACCAGTGCCAGCTCGTTCGGTCGCCTGGTCACCGACATCGATCTCAAGATCGACCGTCAGAGCGGGGACGTGCTCTCCGCCGCCGCGAACAACGTCGTGGTCACCCGGGACGTCGCCAAGGACCCGAAGCAGACCGCTCTGATCGACCGGTACAAGACCGTGCTCGGCCCGGTCGCCGGACGCCAGGTCGGTGTGACCAACCAGGCGATCACCAAGACCCAGGAAACCCTCTTCGGTACCAGTCTGGGTGAGTCCCCGCTGGGCAACCTGATCGCCGACGCGCAGCTCGCCGCCACCGACGACGAGCAGGGCGCCGTCGCGGCCTTCATGAATCCGGGCGGCGTCCGGGCCGACCTCGACGCCGGTCCGGTCACCTACGAGGAGGCGTTCACGGTGCAGCCGTTCGCCAACAACCTGGTGACGCTGGACCTGACCGGCGCGCAGCTCTACTGCGTCCTGGAGCAGCAGTTCGTCACCGGCCGGACGCTGTACCCGTCTGCGACCGTCGGCTACGTGGTCGACCCGAACGGCACCACCGGCACCGCCGCCGACCCGTGCGCCGGCACCCGCGTGGTCCGGGGCAGCCTCACCCTCGGCGGCACCGCCGTCGACACCGCCGCCACCTACCGGGTGACGGTGAACAACTTCCTGGCCGGCGGCGGTGACGGATTCAGCGCCCTCACCGGCGGGACGAACCAGGTCACCGCGCAGATCGACCTGGACGCGTTCGTGGCGTACCTGACCGCGCAGTCGCCGGTTTCCGCCCCGACGCTGGACCGCATCCGCACCACCGCCGAGGTCCCCGCCGCCTGACGGACGACCCCGCGACGACCGGGCCCCGGAGCACCCGCTCCGGGGCCCGCCTCGTCCCTTACCCCCGTTACCCCCGTTGTCCCGTTGCCCCGTTCGGCCGCTCGCCCGGCTGCGTCGGCCGCATGATCGCGCTCGAACATGGAAATAGTGGCCTCCGGCCGCGCGGATGCCACTCGTTCCAGGATCGAGCGCGATCATGCGGCGCTGGCGAGATCCGCGAGCAAGATCCGCGCAACATCGGGAATGTTGCTGCCTCCGGCGCGTCGGAGACCGCAACATCAGGGACGTTGCGCGGATCTTGGTGCGGGGTGCGGGGTGCG
>NZ_JAEVHM010000078.1 GCF_016802865.1 Micromonospora parastrephiae
GTGGGTGTGGGGGTGGGGGTTAGGGGGTTGGGGTTTTGGCTTCGGCGTTGGCCTTCATGCGGGCGGCGCGGTCGATGTCGGCCTGCTGTACGGCGGCGAGCGAGCCGAAGATGCTGACCGCCTCGTAGTAGGTCCAGGCCAGGCTGTAGCAGGCCGGCCGGACGACCGAGTTGTAGGTGGCGCAGACCCGCTTCAGGTCCTCGTAGAAGGCGCTGTCGAGGCGGGACTTGTTGGCGGAGAACTGGCCGACCGCCTTGTAGTTGCGGTAGCCGAAGTCGTGCCGGTAGCAGCCCAGGTTGAAGGTGAACCCGAGCGGGTTGTCCGGGCTGGACGAGCAGTAGTCGGTGGACCAGTTGAAGTTGTACTCGACCCAGGGGGCCCGGTCGAGCCGGGCGCTGTTCCAGGAGTTGTAGCTGGACGCGCTGGTCTGGGTCCAACTGGACAGCACGGACAGTCGCTGGGCGGGGGTCACGGCGGCGGCGGGGGAGGCGATGGCGAGGGTGGCGAGCAGCGCGAGCGCGCCCGAGGCGAGCAGGGTGGCGAGACGTCGGGGCACGGTCTACCTCCGCGGGGTGAGCGGCTGGGACGGAAGTTACCGGCGGGTCACCGGATGTCGACCAGTTTCGATCAACTGATCAACTAGGTGGTATGTGTCTTGCCAACTATTGGTGACATGCGTCGAAACAGACGAATGCCCCGGGCGCGCGGGGCGCCCGGGGCATTCGGGAAAGCGGTCAGCGCAGGCTGAATGCCGGAGGGCTCGGGAGGCTCTCGTTGGCCGACCGGTCCAACGCGGTCAGCTGGTAGGTGTAGCGCCGGCCGGGCTGGGCGGAGGCGTCCACCCAGGACTGAGCCGCGCCCGGTACGGCCCGGACGGTGCCGACCAGGTGCGAGGCGTCCGCGGTGGCGCACCGGCCGGGCAGCGAGGTGCCGTCGAAACGGTAGATCGCGTACGAGGTGGCCGTGCCCAGCGGGCCGACGCCGTCGGCCGGCTGACGCCAGGTGAGCCGTACCCCGTCGGTCTGCCGGGTGGCCTTGGTGACCACCGGGAAGAGCAGCGGCCGGGCGGGCAGGTGCGGCATGGCCGGCACCAGCGCCGGGCGCGAGTAGTGCTCGGCGGCATAGATGTCGGTGGCGCCGAGCCGGTTGGCCCGCACCTGCACGGCGGAGAAGTGCACGTTGCCCTGCACCTCCGGGTACGCGCGGTTGAGCGTCAGGTGGTCGGACAGCTCACGCGGGTTCATCCAGAACGACCCGTACGCCGGGTCGCCGCTCTTGTAGTCGGCCTGGCCGATGTAGAGCTGCACGCGCGTGCCACGCACGGTCTCGGCCCACCACGGCACCAGCCGCGCGTAGTCGGCCGCCGGGTACTGACCGATGTACCAGTAGAGCTGCGGCACCACGTAGTCGATCCACTCCTCCTTCACCCACTTGCGGGTGTCGGCGGAGATGATGTCGTACGACTGGCTGCCGGTGGTGTCCGAGCCCAGCGGGTCGGCGGTCTTGTTGCGCCAGATGCCGAACGGGCTGACGCCGAACTTCACCCACGGCTTCGCGGCCTTGATCCTGCCGCTCATCTCCTTGATCAGCAGGTTGATGTTGTCCCGCCGCCAGTCCGCCCGGTCCGTGAAGCCCCGGTTGTACGCGGCGAACGTCGCGTCGTCGGGCACCTGGTACGTGCCGCTCGGGTACGGGTAGAAGTAGTCGTCGAAGTGCGCGCCGTCGATGTCGTACCGCTTGACGGCGTCCATCATCGCGGCCTGGACGAACTCGCGGACCTCGGGGATGCCGGGGTTGTAGTAGAGCCGGCTGCCGGCCACGCCGGCCGGCGGGTAGGCGAAGGTCCAGTCCGGGTGCTCGCGGGCCGGGTGGCCGGGGGCGAGCTGGTTGATGTCCGCGCCCGCGCCGCCGGGGGCCGGCATGGAGACCCGGTACGGGTTGAACCAGGCGTGGAACTCCAGGTTGCGCTTGTGCGACTCCTCGACGAGGAAGGCCAGCGGGTCCCAGCCGGGGTCCTGGCCCCGGACCCCGGTCAGGTACTCCGACCAGGGCTCGTACGGCGAGGGCCAGAGCGCGTCGGCGGTCGGTCGGACCTGCACCACGACCGCGTTGTGATGCAGTCGCTCGGCGAGGTCGAGCAACCCTCGGTACTCGGCCTGCTGGGCGGCGATCCGGTCCGGGCTGGTCTGGGACGCCTTGCTGGGCCAGTCGATGTTGACCACAGATGAGATCCACATGGCCCGGAACTGCCGCTTCGGGGTGGCCGGGTCGGTGGTGCAGGTGGTGGCGGTGGTGGCGGCCGCGTCGGGTGCCGCGTTCGCGGGGGTGCCGGCGGCGAGCGTGGCGAGCAGGGCTGTGGCCAGCCCGGCGGCTGCGAGGCGAGTTGCCTTCATGCGGTGTGTCCCTCCGTTGGGGCTCCCGTGTGATCAGCGCGGCACCTCCGGCAAGATTCGCCGATGGCTATCTGCCGCTGGTAGGAAATTTTCACACTCGGGCCGTTCCCGCAAGGGCTCGTGGTTGACCATTCCCGCCGCTGGGTAGCAACGCCGGTCACCGGCCGCCACGGTGGTGGTCGCACGGTGGGAGGGGTGAGCGCATGTCCGTGCTGCGGACAAAACCGATCAAGGACGTGATAGCTCAAGGAGAGGCGGACGGCACCGACGGTCAACTGGGGCTGAAGAGGCGGCTCGGTGCGGTCGACCTCACCGGCTTCGGCATCGGCATCGTGATCGGTACCGGCATCTTCACGCTCACCGGGATCGAGGCCCGCGACAGCGCCGGACCGGGCGTCGTGATCTCCTTCGCCATCGCCGGCGTGGTCGCCCTGCTCGCCGCCCTCTGCTACGCCGAACTGGCCTCCAGCGTGCCGACCGCCGGCAGCGCCTACACCTACGCGTACGCGACCATGGGCGAGATCGTCGCCTGGATCATCGGCTGGGACCTGCTGCTGGAATTCGCGCTCGGCGCCGCGGTGGTCGCCCGAGGCTGGTCCGGCTACCTGGCCGAACTGCTCGACCTGCCGACCCGGTGGTTCGGCGAGGAGGGCAGCACGGTCAACATCGGTGCCATCGCCATCGTGCTGATCCTCGGCATCGTCGCGATCGTCGGCATCCGGGAATCCTCCCGGATCACCAACTGCTGGTGCTCGTCAAGGTGGCCATCTGCGTGTTCGTGGTGGTCGCCGGGCTGTTCTTCGTCAAGGCCGCCAACCTCACCCCGTTCATCCCGCCGGCGGAGCCCGCCGGAAGCGGCGACGACGGCATCAAGCAGCCGGTCACCCAGGCGCTGTTCGGGCTGGAACCGTCGGTCTTCGGCTTCGTCGGTGTGCTCAGCGCCGCCGCCGTGGTCTTCTTCGCGTACACCGGCTTCGAGGCCGTGGCCAACCTGGGCGAGGAGACGAAGAAGCCCAAGCGGGACCTCACCCTCGGTCTGCTCGGTACGCTGCTGATCTCCACCGTGCTCTACATCGGCGTCTCGCTGGTGGTCGTCGGGATGGTGCCGTACACCGAGATCGACCGTGGCGCCCCGATCGCGTCGGCCTTCGAGGCGGTCGGCGCCGGGTGGGCGGCCGTGCTGGTCTCCATCGCCGCGGTCGCCGGCCTGACCAGCGTCATCCTGGTCGACCTGGTGGCCATGGGCCGGATCGGCTTCGCCATCGCCCGGGACGGTCTGATCCCGCCGTCGATCGCGAAGGTGCACCCGCGCTGGGGCACCCCGTACCGGATCTCAGCGATCATGACCGCGGCGGTCGCGCTGCTGGCCGGGTTCCTGCCGCTCTCGGCCCTGGCCGACCTGGTCAGCATCGGCGCGCTCTGCGCCTTCGTGCTCGTGTCGGTCGCGGTGCCGATCCTGCGCCGCAAGCGCCCGGACCTGGAGCGGCCGTTCCGGGTGCCGTTCTCCCCGGTGCTGCCGATCGTCTCCGCGCTGGCCTGCTTCTACCTGATGCTGAACCTGTCGGTGGAGACCTGGCTGCGGTTCCTGGCCTGGATGCTGCTCGGCGCGATCATCTACTTCGGCTACGGCTACCGCCGCAACCGGCTGGCCCGGCACGAACCGGCCGTCGCGCCGGCCCCGCGCGAACCGGCCGCCTGACCCGACGCGTACGGAAGGGCCCCCGACCCGGGGGCCCTTCCGCACGACCGGCTCAGGGGCGGGACTGCGGTGTGGCGGTCGGGCCCTTGACGACCGGCCTGCCGTCGACCCAGGTCACCTCGTCGAGCCACACCTGGCGGCCGGGGTCGGTGCTGCCCTCCTGGCCGGGCGGCCAGGCGTGGTACAGCAGCCAGGTGCGGCCGTCCTTGACCACCATCGACGCGTGACCGGGGCCGGAGGCGGCCTCGTTGCTCTTCAGGATCGGGTTCCCGGTGGCCTTCACACACGGGCCGGTCGGGCTTTCGCAGACCGCGTAGCCCTCGGCGTACTCCGCCCGGTCGTACGCGTTGGCGGCGAAGAAGAGCAGCAGTCGACCGTTCTGGCGGTGGAAGAACGGCCCCTCGATCAGGGTGCCCTCCCACGGCTCGGTCTGCTTGAGCAGCTTCGTCGGTTCCCCGACCAGGGTCAGTCCGTCGTCGGCGAGGCGCTGCGACCAGAGCCAGGTGTCCACCCCGATGGCGTTGCCGTCGTTCTTCCACAGCAGCCAGAGACTGCCGTCGGTGTCCCGGAACGGGCTGGCGTCGATCGCCCCGCCCAGCTCGGCCTGGCAGATCAGCGCGCCGGCCGCGTCGTCCCGGTACGGCCCCTGCGGCGCACTGGCCACCGCCCGCCCGACGCACTGCCGCCCGGACTCCCGGCCGGCGACCGTGTAGTAGAGCAGGAAGCGGTCCGGTGCCAGCTGGATGGCCTCCGGCGCCCAGGTCCTGCCGGCGTCCGCCCAGTCCGGCAGCGCCGGCAGGGCGTCCCCGGCCTCGGTCCACTCGACCAGATTCGTCGAGGTGAGCACCGGGACGTTGCGGCCGTGCGAGTTGGTGTGGAACAGGTACCAGGTGTCGCCCACCCGGATCGCCTGTGGATCCGGGGCGTCGGTCTCCACGACCGGATTGGTGAACATGCTGGGGTCGCTCCCGCTGCTCGTGGTGGGGGTGGGTTCGGTGTCGCCGGCGCAGCCCGAAACGAGCAGCGCGGCGGCGATGATGATCGCCGCCGCGCCGCCGCGCCAGGTCCTTGTGGGGGTCACCCCTTCAGACCGCTGCGGGAGACGCCCTGGATGATGTGCCGCTGCGCCAGGACGAAGAGGATCAGCACCGGAAGGCTGGCCAGCACCGCGCCCGCCATGATCACCGGGTAGTCGGTGACGTACGAGCCCTGGAGCAGCCCCAGGCCCGGAGGCAGGGTGAGCTGGTCCGGGCTGAACAGCACGAAGATCGGCCAGAGGAAGTCGTTCCAGTTGGTGAGGAACGACAGCACGGCCAGGGTGGCCAGCGCCGGCTTGGACAGCGGCAGCACCACCTTGTAGAAGATCTGCCACTGGTTGGCGCCGTCGAGCGTGGCGGCCTCCTCCAGCTCGTTCGGCAGCGAGAGGAAGAACTGCCGCAGGAAGAACACCCCGAACGCGCTGGCCGCGCCGGGCACCACCACCACGGCGAGGGTGTCGATCCAGTTGAGCTGGTCGACGATCAGGAAGTTCGGGATGATCAGCGAGGTCGGCGGGATGAACAGCGTCCCGACGATCAGGGCGAAGGTCACCCCGCGCCCGCGGAACCGCAGCCGGGCCAGGGAGTACGCGGCCATCGAGGCGGTCACCAGCACCAGCAGCGAGTGCAGCGTGGCGGCCACCATGCTGTTGAGGAACCAGCGCAGCACCGGATTGGCCGAGTTGTTGAGGATCTGTTCGTAGCCGTACCCGGCGACCGGGTTCGGCAGCCAGCTCGGCGGGATCTCCTGGGCGGCCGTGTAGGTCTTCAGCGAGGTGATGACCATCCACACCAGTGGGGTCAGGAAGATCAGGGTGAGCGCGACCAGGGTGGCGTAGAACACGACCCGGCGCGGCCCCGATGCGGAGCCACCGGTGGTCGGTGTGGGCGTCGTCATGGCGGTCCCCTCAGTCTTCCTTGTAGCGGAAGAGGCGGAAGTTGGCGATGCTCACGACCGCCAGCATCAGGGCGAACACGATGCTCATCGCGGCGGCCTTACCGGCGTTGTTGTTCCGCAGCCCCTCCTCGACGATGAACCAGACAACCGTGCGGGTCTCCGTGCCGGGCGCACCCTGGGTGATCAGGAACGACTGGCCGAACATGTTCGCCGAGGCGAGCACGGTCGTGGTGATCACGAAGAGCAGCACCGGGCGCAACCCGGGCAGCGTCACGTTGCGGAACCGCTGCCAGGCGTTGGCGCCGTCCATCCGGGCCGCCTCGTACAGCTCCGGCGAGATGTCCTGCAGGCCGGCCAGGTAGATCACCGCGTTGAAGCCCGAGGTCCACCAGACGGTGACGCCCACCAGCGAGATCCACGCCCACGGCATGTTGGTCACCCACGGGGTGTCCGACGGCAGCCCGACCACCCCGAGGAGCCGGTTGACCAGGCCCAGGTTGGCATCGAGCAGGAACCGCCAGAGCAGGCCGATCACGGCCACGCCCAGCACGTACGGCGCGAAGTAGATCGCCCGGAAGAACGTCCGGCCCGGGAACGAGCGGTTCAGCAACATCGCCAACCCGAGCGGTACGACCACCAGCAGCGGCACCGACAGCACCGTGAAGATGGCGGTGGCCCGGACGCTCTGCCACCAGTCGCCGTAGACGGCGGAGTCGCTGGAGAACAGCTCCTTGTAGTTGTCCAACCCGACGAACGGCCTGTTGGGCAGCTGGAAGTCCCACTGGTGCACGCTCAGCCAGAGGCCGAGGACGATCGGCAGCAGGCCGAAGACCCCGAACAGGACCAGGTACGGGGCGAGGAACAGGTATGGCGTCGCCCGTCCGGTCCGGCCCGCTGAGGCCCGGCGGGCTGCGTTGGCCGCCGGGGGCGGCGCGTCACCGCGCGCCGCCCCGACCTCGATCACGTCCGCCACTGGTTATCAGCTCCCGTACTTCTTGCGGTTGTCCTCGAGCTGCTTGTTGGCCTTGGCCACCCCGTCGTCGAGCGCCTGCTTGGGCGACTTCTTGCCAAGCGCGGCCACGTTGAACGTGTCGTAGAAGGTCTTGATGACCTCGCCGAGGCCCGGGGTCGCCGGCGGGAAGGCGGCGTACTCCAGCTCGGGGGCGAGCGCCGAGATCTCCGGCAGCGCCTTGAACTCGGCGCTCTCACGGACGTCCTTGCGGGCCGGGATCTGGCCGCCCTTGGCCCAGTCCAGCGAGTGCTGGCTCAGCCAGTTGATGAAGACCTTCGCGCCGGAGATCTTGTTGGCGTTGTTGGCCCGCTGCTTCACGATCGTGAAGTTGTGCGAGTTGGCCCAGGCCGCCGGCTTGCTGCCGATCTGGGGGAGCGGGGCGACGCCCCACTGCACCTCGGGGCTCTTCTTCAGATCGTTGATCTGCCAGATGCCGTTGAAGGTGAAGGCGTTCTTGCCGCTCTTGAACGCCAGGTACTCGGCGTCCTGGCCGACGTTGGCCGGCGAGTGGCCCTGCTTGATCATGTCGACCAGCCAGGTGCACGCCTCGACCGCCGGGTCGGAGTTGAACGTCGCCTTGGTCACCTCGGCGTCGAACAGGCTGCCGCCCCACTGGTTGAGCAGGGAGTAGAACGTCATGCCGCCGGTGAACTGGAACGGGCTCACCCAGAAGCCCTGCACGCCGGACTCTTTCAGCTCGCCCAGCGCCGCCGTGAACTCGTCCCTGGTGGTCGGCGGCTTGTTCGGGTCCAGGCCGGCCTTTTGCATGGCGGTCTTGTTGTAGTAGAAGCCCAGCGGGTGCATGTCCAGCGGAATGCCGTACCGCTTGTTGTTGTAGAGGCCGCCGTTCCACACGGTGGGGGCGAAGTCCGCCTCGGAGAGCTCCAGGTTCTTGGCCACGTCGTCCAGTTCGGTGATCACGCCGCGGGCGGCGAAGGTCGCGAGCTGGTCCATGTGCATGACCGCGATGTCCGGACCGTTGCCGCTGGAGGCCGCGCCGGGGAGCTTGTTGTAGTAGTCCTCCCACTGGTACGTGGCCACCGACACGGCGATGTTCTGGTGCTCGGTGTTGAACTGGTTGACCAGCGCCTTGAAGATCTCGCCGTCGCCACCGGTGAAGCCGTTCCACAGCTTCAGGTCGACCTTGGGGCCGGTGTACTCCTTGCCGCCGTTGCCGGCGGCCGGCCCGGAGGCGTTGTCGTCGCCACCGCCGCAGCCGGCGAGGGTCAGGGTGGCCGCGGTACCCAGTCCGAGACCGAGGCCGAGCAGGCGACGCCGACTCATGTCGTTCTGGATCATGCTGGTATCTCTCCTTGGAGGGGGACGGAATGAATTGTGCCTGCTCAAGCCCGGTACGACCTCAGGCGCTGGTCGGGCCGAACCGCAGCACGTTCCAGGAGACGGCGGGCAGGCGCACGGTGCACCGGCCGCCGTCGGGGGTGGGGGTGGGCATTTCCCGCGGCGTCACCCTGTCGGGCTCGGCCTCGGTGTTGGTCGCCGACGGGTCGGACCCGGCAGCGATGCTCTGGAAGGACAGACCGGACATGGACGGCAGGCCACGCAGGTCGATGTCCAGTGGGAGGTCCGTCTGGTCACGGTTGACCGCGAAGACGGTCAGCTCGCCGGTCTCCTCGTCGTGCACGGCGACGGTGTCGAGCACCGGCACGTCCCCGTATTTCTTCGTCTCGTAGCGCGGCGACACCGGCTCGGTGCGCAGCACGGTGCCCCGGGCGTACCGGGCGGTCAGCGCGAACGGGTGGAAGATGCTCTGCCGCCAGGCCGGACCGCCGTTGCGGGTGCGGATCGGCGCGATCACGTTGGCCAACTGGGCCTGGGCGGCCACCCCGACCCGGTCCGCGTGCCGGAGCAGGGTGATCAGCAGGTCGCCGACGACCACGGCGTCGACGGCGGTGAAGTCGTCCTCGATCAGCGCCGGGGCCTCGACCCAGCCGCGCCGGTCCAGGTCGGCCTGGAGGCGGGACTCGTACCAGACGTTCCACTCGTCGAACGAGATCTTCAGCTTGCGCTTGTGCCGCTGCCGGGCGGCCACGTGGTCGGCGGTCGCGACGACCTCGGTGATGAAGTTGTCCATGTCGACGGCGGAGGCCAGGATGCTGGCCTGGTCGCCGTCGGACGGGTCGTAGTAGGTGTGCGCCGAGATGTAGTCGACGTGCTCGTAGGTGTGCTCCAGCACGGTCGCCTCCCACGCGGCGAACGTGGGCATCCGCCGGTTGGAGCTGCCGCAGGCCACCAGGCTGATCGACGGGTCGATCATCTTCATCGCGCGGGCGGCCTCGGCGGCGAGTCGGCCGTACTCGTCGGCGGTCTTGTGGCCGACCTGCCACGGCCCGTCCATCTCGTTGCCGAGGCACCACAGCCGCACCCCGTACGGATCCTCCGCGCCGTGCTTGCGGCGCAGGTCGGAAAGCGCGGTGCCGCCGGGGTGGTTGGCGTACTCCAGCAGGTCCAGTGCCTCCTGGACGCCACGGGTGCCGAGGTTGACCGCCATCATCGGCTCGACGCCGGCCTCGGCGGCCCAGGTCATGAACTCGTCCAGCCCGAACGCGTTGGTCTCGATCGTCTTCCAGGCCAGGTCGAGCCGGCGCGGCCGGTCACCGACCGGGCCCACCCCGTCCTCCCAGCGGTAGCCGGAGACGAAGTTGCCGCCCGGGTAGCGGACCACCGAGACGCCCAGCTCGCGGGTCAGTTCCAGCACGTCGCGGCGCAGGCCGCGGGAGTCGGCGTTGGGGTGGCCGGGCTCGTAGATGCCGCCGTAGACGCACCGCCCCATGTGCTCGACGAACGAGCCGAAGAGACGTCGGTCGGCCGGCCCGATCGAGAAGGCCGGGTCGATCGTCAGCTGCGCGCTCCGCAAGGGGTGCCACCTTTCCTCAGTGCAGGGGCCGGGTGATCGCTGTCACGGCGCACCCGGTGTCCCTCGTTTCTACAACGTTGTAGGCAACGTTGTAAAGGGCCGCTGGCGAGGTATGGTGCGCTGGGTTACATCGGGGAGGTTGCGGAGTGCGACACAGGCTCAAGGACGTCGCCGAACGGGCGGGCGTCTCGGTGAAGACCGTCTCCAACGTGGTGAACGGCTACGTGCACGTCCGGCCGGACACCCGCGCCCGGGTCGAGGAGGCGATCGCCGAGCTCAACTACCGGCCCAACCTCTCGGCCCGACACCTGCGCAAGGGTCGCACCGGTGTGATCGCCCTGGCCGTACCGGAACTGGACATTCCGTACTTCGCCGAGCTGGCCCGCTACGTGGTCACCGCTGCCGCCGACTTCGGCTGGACCGTGCTCATCGACCAGACCGGCGGCGGACGGGAGCAGGAACGGGTGGTCGCGTCCGGCATCACCGACCACCTGATCGACGGGCTGATCTTCAGCCCGTTGGCGCTCACCGCGGAAGACCTTGCCGGCCTGGACGGCACCCCCATGGTGCTGCTCGGCGAACGGGTCGACCACGGCCCGGCCGATCGCGTGGTGATCGACAACGTGGGCGCGGCCCGGGAGATCACCGGCCACCTCATCGGTCTCGGTCGGCGCCGGATCGCGGCCATCGGCTCACAGCGCACCGACGAGGGCGCCAGCGCCCGACTGCGTCTGGCCGGCTACGGCGACGCGCTGCGCGCCGCCGGCCTGGACTACGACGAGGCCCTCGTGGCGCCCGCGTCGGCCTGGCACCGCGCCGACGGCGCGGCCGCGATGCGCGGCCTGCTCACCTCCGGTGTACGCCCCGACGCCGTGTTCTGCTTCAACGACACGCTCGCCCTCGGCGCCCTGCGGGCGCTGCACGAGGCCGGCCTGCGGGTGCCCGAGGACGTGGCGGTGGTCGGCTTCGACGACATCGAGGACGGCCGGTTCTCGATCCCGACCCTGAGCACCGTCGCCCCGGACAAGGCGCAGATCGCCCGCCTGGCCGTCGAACTCCTGGCCAACCGCCTGGATGGTGACCGCGCCGCCCCGGCCCGAGAGCTGTCCGCCCCCTACCGCCTGGAACTCCGCGAATCCACCCAGACCCCCTAGTCGAAGAAGCGGGCCAGGTGGGACGTGGTCGCGGGTTCGGCGTCCGACGGGAGGGGGGTCAGGTCGGCGAAGATCGAGGCGCCGTCGCAGCCGGCGTGCAGTGGATACCACCGCGGGGTGCCCGGGGGCCGGAGCTGGCAGATCCCCTTGAACGTCTGCACGTCCATCAAGCGGACGTGGGTCGGGTCGGCCACCGCGTTCACATGCCCCCACCAGGGGCTCATCACGTGCAGCACGCCGCCCGGCCGGAGTACCCGATGGCACTCGTCGACCAGCGGCAGGAAGTCGATCAGGTGCTCCAGGATGTGCACCGCGAAGAGGACGTCGACCGAGTTGTCGGCCAGGGGAAGCGAGCCGGAGAGGTCCGCCACCGCGTCCACCCCCGGTGCCGGATAGATGTCCAACCCCAGGTTGCTCGGCCACTGCTTCGTCGGCCCGCAGCCCAGGTCCACCACCACCGGCTCCCGGCCGCCGACGCCGACCCGGCACCAGACGCCGTAGACCCCGGCCAGCCGCCCCACCAACTCGCGGACCAGCCGCAGGTCGGCGGGCTCGGCCACCTCGCCGCTCAGATGGGCCACGCCCCGGTCGAAGCGCACGTCCACGGCCAGACCGCGCACGCGCTCGTCGTGCCGTACCTGGTCCGCCCACGCCTGTGCGAGGAAATCGTCGATCGCCCGCAGCCGGTCGGCCGAGGGCGGAGTCTGTGCCAAAGCGACCATTCGGGCCACCTCCCGCCGCGCGATACCCGCAATCGCGCCCGGTATGCCCAGATCGCCCACCTCGGGGATGGCGCAACGCTGGCCGGCGGGTCGCGGCCCGGGGCAGGAGCCGTGACCAGCGTTATACCTGTGGGTCATCAATATGACTCACAGGTATGACGCTCAACCGGGGACATGCCGACTTCAGCTACGCCGCGAAGGGCAGCGCCGCCAAGGCCAGGGCCGGACCTGCTCAGGGAGCGGTCAGACTCAGCCCGAGAGGGTACGGCGACCGCCACGCATCCGCTGGCGGGGCGGCGGGGCGGCCGGCTTGGGCCGCTTCAGGTGGTAGCGGTGCAACTCGTTGTTGCCGGGCAGGGACGGGTCCTCGCTCATCGCGACCAACTCCCAACCCTGGTCACCGGCCCGGTTGAGGTGGGCCAGCGCGGTGTCGCCGTACGGCGTCACGTCGACCATCGAGCCGTCCGGGCCGTACCAGACGAAGACGACCTCCCAGCCCAGGTCGTTGGTCGCGGCCTGACGACGGCGGACCAGCAGGGCGTACTCCCACTTGAGCATGGCGTCATTCTCACCCCGCGACGGCCCGCCGGCACGGATCAATCCTCGGCGATCCGCCCGCCGTCGACCCGCAGCCGCCGGTTCGTCTCGATCGCCGCCAGCATCCGCCGGTCGTGGGTGACCAGCAGCAGCGTGCCCGGGTAGCTGGCCAGCGCCGATTCGAGCTGCTCGATGGCGGGCAGATCCAGGTGGTTGGTGGGCTCGTCGAGCACCAGCAGGTTGACGCCGCGGCCCTGGAGCAGCGCCAGCGCCGCCCGGGTCCGCTCGCCGGGGGACAGGGTGGCCGCCGGCCGTGGCACGTGCGCCGCGCGCAGCCCGAACTTGGCCAGCAGGGTCCGCGCGTCCGCCGGCGACATGTGGGGTACGGCCGCCTGGAACGCGTCGATCAGCGGCGCTTCGCCGAGGAACAGCCCTCGGGCCTGGTCCACCTCCCCGACCACCACACCCGGCCCGAGCGAAGCGGTGCCGGCGTCCAGCGGCAGCCGCCCCAGCAGCGCGGCCAGCAGGGTGGACTTGCCCGAGCCGTTCGCCCCGGTCACCGCGACCCGGTCCGCCCAGTCGATCTGGAGGTCGACCGGGCCGAGGGTGAACCCGCCGCGGCGTACCACCGCGCCGCGCAGCGTGGCCACGACCGCGCCGGCGCGGGGCGCGGCGGCGATCTCCATCCGCAGCTCCCACTCCTTGCGGGGCTCCTCGACCACGTCGAGCCGTTCGATCAGCCGTTCGGTCTGCTTGGCCTTGGCGGCCTGCTTCTCGCTCGACTCGCTGCGAAACTTGCGGCCGATCTTGTCGTTGTCGGTGGCCTTGCGGCGGGCGTTCTTCACGCCTTTCTCCATCCAGCCCCGCTGGGTGCGCGCCCGAGCCTCCAGCCCGGCCTTGGTGTCGGCGTACTCCTCGAAGTCCGCGCGGGCGTGCCGGCGGGCCACCTCGCGCTCCTCCAGGTAGGCCGCGTAGCCGCCGCCGTAGTGGTGCACCTGCTGCTGCGGCAGGTCCAGCTCCAGCACCCGGGTCACCGTCCGGGTGAGGAACTCCCGATCATGGCTGATCAGCACCGTGCCGGCCCGCAGCCCGTTGACGAACTCCTCCAGCCGCTCCAGCCCGGCCAGGTCCAGGTCGTTGGTCGGTTCGTCGAGCAGGAACACGTCATACCGGCTGAGCAGCAGCGACGCCAGCCCGGCCCGGGCGCCTGGCCGCCGGACAACCCGGTCGTCGGGTGGTCCAGGTCGACCGCGAGCCCCAGGTCGGCGCTCACCAGCTCGGCGCGTTCGTCCAGGTCGGCGCCGCCGAGGGCGAGCCAGCGCTCCAGCGCGTCGGCGTACGCGTCGTCGGCCCCCGCCGTCCCGGCGGTCAGCGCCTCGGTCGCCGCGTCCAGCGCCGCCTGCCCGGCGGTCACCCCGGTCCGCCGGGCCAGGAAGTCGCGTACCGTCTCGCCCGGCCGCCGTTCCGGCTCCTGGGGCAGGTGCCCGACGCTCGCGGTGGGCGGGCTGAGTCGCACGCTGCCGGCCTCGACCGGCAACAACCCGGCGAGGGTACGCAGCAGCGTCGACTTGCCGGCTCCGTTCGGCCCCACCAGGCCGACCACGTCGCCGGGGGCGACCACCAGGTCCAGCCCGGCGAAGAGTGGGCGGTCGCCGTGCCCGGCGGCCAGGTCCTTGACGATCATCGTGGCGCTCATCAGGACGGCAGCCTATCCGGCTGGCCGCATACGAACCGACGGCAGCGGGCAGACTCAACGGCGTGGTGACCACACTGGCGATCGACTGCGGTGGCGGAGGCATCAAGGCGTCGGTGCTCGACGAGGCCGGCACGATGCGCGCCCGGCCGCTGCGGGTGCCCACCCCGTACCCGCTGCCGCCCGCCCTGTTCGTCCGGACCCTGCTGGACCTGGGCGGGCGGCTGCCGACCGCGGACCGGCTGACGGTCGGCGTACCCGGGATGATCCGGCACGGAGTGGTGGTGGCCACTCCGCACTACGTGACCCGCAGCGGCCCACGCAGCCGGATCGACCCGGATCTGCTCGCCGAGTGGTCCGGCTGGGACGCGCGGGGCGCGCTGGCCGACGCCTTCGGGGTGCCGGCGCTGGTGCTCAACGACGCCGAGGTGCACGGGGCGGGTGTGGTCGCCGGCACCGGCTGCGAGCTGGTGCTGACCCTCGGGACGGGGCTGGGCAGCGCCCTCTACGACGGCGGGGTCCTCGCACCGCACCTGGAGCTGTCGCACGCGCCGGTGCGCTGGGGCACCACCTACGACACGTACGTGGGTGAGCCGGAGCGCCGACGGCTCGGCGACGCCTTCTGGTCGCGACGTATCCGACAGGTGGTGGACGGGCTCCGCCCGGTGTTCCGCTGGGACCGGCTCTACCTGGGCGGGGGCAACTCGCGGCTGATCCGGCCGGAGCAACTGGCCCGGATGGGCGACGATGTGGTGGTGGTGCCGAACACCGCCGGAATCGTCGGCGGTGTCCGCGCCTGGGAGCTGGCCGCCGGCCGCCGCGACGCCCGAACCTGACGCGATCTCGACCCCGGGAACAGTCGCAAAACGCCCGGTGTTGTGCCAGCGTCGGAACAGGTGACGGTGCGACCCGAGGAGGTGGGCAGATGGATCTTCTGGCGGACTACCGGCGGGCGACCATGTTCTTCGAGACCGGTGACCCGAGCGGAGCGGCCCGACTGCTGGAGCCGATCGTGGACGCCGAACCCGGCAACGCGGCGGTCCGGCAACTGCTGGCCCGGGCGTACTTCCAGTCGGCCCAGCTGAACCGGGCCGAGGAGCATCTGCGGGAGCTGGTCGAGCGGGACCCGAGCGACCACTACGCGCACCACGTGCTCGGTCGGACGCTGGAACGGCTGAACCGGCCCTCGGACGCGCTGCGGCACCTGCGGATCGCCGCCGCCATGTACGCGGCCAACGACGACTACCGGGTGGCGCTCGAGCGGGTCGAGGCCCGCGTGGGCGGCACGCGCTGAGCGTGCACCCGGTGACGAGCAGGGGGCGGTCCTCCGGGGCCGCCCCTCGCTCGTCCGACGGGCGGGCCACCGGGGGTGCCTAGGATGGCGGACATGGGACCTGACCGGCCGGGGGCTGCGGCATGAAGCTCAAGCTGGACCTGCACGAGATCTTCAACAAGGGGCAGGACATCGACCGCGCGTTGCGCGGGATCATGGACGAGGCGGTGGCGAAGAAGGCCACCCTCGTGGAGATCATCCCTGGCAAGGGGTCCGGCCAGCTCAAGAAGCGGGTGCTGCGGTTCCTCGACCAGAAGGATGTCAAGCAGCTCTACCACCGCGTGGAAAAGGACTCCAAGAACTTCGGCCGCCTCTTCGTCCACTTCCGCTGGAAGTAACCTGACCTGGGTTCGGAGCATCGCACCCGGGTGAACCGCGGTCAGAATGTGGCGATCGGGTTGACCGGGCTGCCGGACGTACCGGCGAAGCGGACCGGCGCGACTGAGAGATGGAAGTCCCACTGGCCGAGCTCGGCAGCCGTTGTCGCGCACGCCTCCAGGTCGCAGTTGTCGAGCATCCACAGACCCATCGCGACGAGACTCACGGCGTGCACCGGCATCAACACGTCGTCGTACCCCGAGGGTTGAACGTCCTGGGGGCTGTCAGCGCCGATCAGCGCGACCTCCCGTTCCTGCAGCCACGGCAGGCAGGACGCGTGCCAGCCGGCCTGCGTGAAACCGCTGGCCTCGCCGGCCTCGTGCCGGAAGCGGCCATAGCCGGTTCGCAGGAGCACCGCATCGCCAGGTCGCACCCGGACACCCTGGCGACGCTCGGCCTCCTCGAGATCGTCGGGAAACACGCCCTGCCCCGGCTCCAACCACGGCACGCCGCGGGCCCCCGCGACGTCCAGCAGCACGCCACGGGTGACGATCCCGTTCGCCGCCGCCGTGACGGCCGCCCACGCCGATCCCGTTTCGGCGTCGACCAGCGAGTGCGACCGCCCGTTGTACATCCTGCCGTCCCAGAAGATGTGGCACGGCGAGTCGACGTGGGTGATCGTGTTGCCGTGGAACATGATGCCGAGCCGCTCGTTAGAAAAGCCCCAGCGCCGGTCGGCGTGGAAGGCGGGCACCGGCATGTTCTCGGCGCCCGGCATGTCGGCGGCGCACGGGCACGTCGTCGTTGACCGCTCCATGTCCTGCGGTACGGCAACCTCCCATGCGCAGGACACGCTCCTGCCGTGGCGTACGGCCCGCGCCGCCGCCAGCCGGACGTCGTCGGTGATGTGGTTCAGAGTTCCGAGCTCGTCGTCGTCGCCCCACCGTCCCCAGTTCGACAGCGTGTCGAAGTACCCGAGCACGTCGTCCTGTGTTGGCACCGCTCGCTCTGCCGTCATCCCAGCATCGACTCCTCGGTCACGCGGTTCGAAACACCGCAGGTACGGTATCCCGCCGCTGGATCGAGGGCCGCAACGACTGGTCGACCGTCACAGGCTCGCGGCGAGGAAGCCGCACCCGAGCAGCGGCAACACCGCGGACAGGGTGCCCACCAGGACCGACGAGCGAATCCGGGTACTCCAGACGAGCGCCGCGAGCATCGCCAGGCTGATCAGCAGCGCGAGGAACAGCGCCGGCATGGCCACGTAGAGCCCGACCATCAGCATTCTCGATCGTTCGGAGTCGCACACCTCGCCGCAGTCCGCCGGGACCGAGGCGGAAAGCGTGCTGAGGAACCAGCCGAACGACACGACGACGGCCACGTACCAGCCGGCCAGCACCAGGAGCGACGAGCGCGGGTCGGCCCTGTCGGTGTCGGCGAGGTCGGGGCGTGGCGGTGACAGGGGCATGGCCGAAGTATCCGACGTCGCACGAGCGGGGTCAGCCCCCGAGGGCGTCGGGGCGGGCGCCGTGGCCGGCCGGGCGTCGGGACCAGCACTGCGGGCGTTGCCGGACGGCGAGTTCCAGTGCCTGATGGTCGGACTCGATCATTTCCCGGGCTATTCGACGCGCCATTTCGAGGCGGTCGACCTGCATGTCGAGATCGGTCGAGCCGGCGCCAGTCATATCGAACTCCCTGTCAGTGTTCGAACTAGTCGCATCATCCGTGAGGCCGGGAGCCGTCACCATTCCCCGATCGGCGGAAACCGCGTGCCCGTACGGCTCTGCGCGGCGTACCCCCGGTTGCGCCGATGGTAGCGGCGCCCGCGCCACCCCGCCCGGAACTGGAGAAATGCCGTCTTGCCGGCGCTCGGTACATTGCACGGTGCGCGGATCGGGGGGGCGCGACACGTCCGGTGAGGGATCTTCGCCACGGGAGGACCGCCGTGCAGGAAACGAGCAGGACCGATCCGTTGTTCGTCGCCGTCGAAACCGATGTGATCAGCCGCGCGGATGTCGCCGGACTCATCGCTGGGCGCCTCGCCGCCATCCGGGTTCCGGGGCTGCTGCCCGCCGCCCGCTGCCACGCGATCACCGCCGCCCTCGCCGACGCGGAGATGGACCGCTACGACGAGAGCAGGGTCTTTCCCGTCGTCGCCAAGTTCGGCCCGGCCATCAACGATCACCGGGACGCCGGTGGCCTGCGCGACGACTACTGGGACGCGGCCCGCTCGGCCGAGAAGAGCTGGTCCACGCTGGGTCTGGCGGACGGGCCTCGGGAGTTGTGCCTGGCCGCGCTCCGGGCGGCCTGGCCGGACGTGGCACCCGGGCGGCGGCAGGGCCGGGAGATGCACGTCGGCATCGTCCGCGAGATCAACGCCGGCCTTCAGGTTCACTTCGACGACACGGCCCGGGAGTACGCCGGCCGTCTGCTCGACGCCGACGTGGTGGCCCAGTTGGCGTTCAACATCTACATCCGGGTGCCGCCGGTCGGCGGCGAGACGGTCCTGTGGCGGCGGCGGTGGCAGCCGGACGACGAGGCCCTGCGGATACCCGGCGGGTACGGCTATCACGAGGCCGTGGCCGCCGACGCACAGTCGTTGACGCTGCGTCCCGCGCTCGGCGACGGCCTGCTGTTCGACCCGCGGCACTATCACACGGTGCGTCCGGCGACGGATGGCCGGCGGATCTCCGTAGGATGTTTCGTCGGGCTCACCGACGACGGTCGACTGGTCCTCTGGTCGTAGCGAAGGGCGTTCCCATGGTGGACAGAAGCGACGTCGAGGCGGCCGCGGCGCTGGTCGAGGGGCGGGTCCGGGAGACCCCGGTGTTGACCGTCGACGGCGCTGACCTGGGCGTGCCCGGCCAGGTCAGCCTCAAGTTGGAGCTGCACCAGCACACCGGCTCGTTCAAGCCACGCGGCGCGTTCAACCGGATGCTCCAGGGGCCGCTGCCCCCGGCCGGGGTGATCGCCGCCTCCGGTGGCAACCACGGGCTCGCGGTGGCGTACGCGGCCCGGTCGCTCGGCGTGGCGGCGGAGGTCTTCGTGCCGGTCACCGCCTCACCGGTGAAGGTGCAGCGGCTGGCGGGGCTGGGCGCCCAGGTGCGGCAGGTGGGCCAGCACTACGCCGAGGCGTTGGCGGCGAGCACCCAGCGGGCGGAGGAAACCGGCGCGTTGGTCGTGCACGCGTACGACCAGCCGGAGGTGGTGGCCGGTCAGGGCACCGTGGGCCGGGAACTGGAGGCGCAGCTCGACGGGATCGACACGGTGCTGGTGGCGGTCGGCGGCGGCGGGCTGGTGTCCGGCATCGCCACCTGGTTCGACGGATCGGTGCGGGTGGTCGCCGTCGAACCCGAGCAGATCCCCACCCTGCACTCCGCGCTCAAGGCGGGTCGGCCGGTCGACATCGAGGTGGGCGGCATCGCCACGGACTCGCTGGGCGCCCGCCGGATCGGCGAGATCGCGTTCGACACCGCCCGCCGGACCGGGGTGGTCTCCGTGCTGGTTCGCGACGAGGATCTGGTGCGGGCGCGCCGGCTGCTCTGGTCGGAGTTGCGGGTCGCCGCCGAGTTGGGTGGCGCGGCCGCGCTGGCCGCGCTTGTCGGCGGGGCGTACGTGCCGCAGGCGGGGGAGCGGGTGGCGTTGATCGTCTGCGGTGGCAACACCGACCCGAGCGACCTGGGGCCGGCCGCGCCGCACTGACGAGTTCAGCCGCCGTCGCGTAGGCGGCGCAGCGCGTGTTCGACCTGGAGAGTGTCCAGGTGGGTGTCTCCGAGCAGCCGCCGCCGGTCGGCCAGCAACCGCTCGTACTCCTTGATGGCCGGGTCGAGTCGACCGTCGAGGAGCAGCACGGCGGCGAGGGTGGCCCGGATGGCGAGCACCTCGCCGCGGTCGGCGTGCCGTGGTTCCACGGTGGCCAGGGTGGCCCGCAGCTCCGCCTCCGCCTCGGCGAGCCGGCCCTGCGCCTGCATGCACCGGGCCAGCGTGTGCCGGGCCTGCCAGGTTTCCGGCTGGTTGAGCGGCCACAACCGGTAGCGGACCTCCAGGATGGCGTGCAGCATCTCCTCGGCCTCGGGGGCCCGGTGCTGGGCGAGGACGGCCAACGCGAGGCTGTGCCGCACGATCATGGTGTCCCAGTGTTCGGGGCCGCGGACCTGGTCCTCTGCGGCGACGATCTGCCGCAGCTCCAGTTCGGCCTCCGGCCACTGTCGCTGCGCCATGATCGCCTTGGTGAGCTTGTGCCGGCTGGCGAGGGTGTCGGGGTCGTCGCTGCCCAGGACGCGGGTGCGGTCCGCGATCACCTCGCGGAGCACCCGGTCGGCCATCTCGGGCTGGTTGCGTTCCAGCCAGGTGCGGCCCAGTTCGTGGCGCAGCGCCAGCACCTGCGGTCGGTCCAGGTCGTGGTCGTACGCGGCACAGCCGCGCACGATCGGCTCCAGGATGTCGAAGGCCGAGCCCGGCAGGCCGACCGCGATGAGGTAGCGGGCGGTGAGCCGGGCCAGCTCCAGTGCACGGCGTACCGTCTCGGGGTCGTGTTTCTGCTGCTGCGGCACGAGATATTCGCGTACCGCCTCGACCAGGTGCGGCACCAGCACGTCCCAGTTGGCCCAGACCGCCGAGTCGTCCGGACTCTGCCCCTCGGTGGCGGCGAGCAGCAGCTTCATGACCAGGCCGTGGTACTCGGCGATTTGCTCCCGGACCTCGTCGCGGTCGCGGAACATGGCGTGCACCAGCGGGTGCAGCGACAGCACGTGCGCGAACGCCGGGTCGGTGACGTCCTCCCGGACGTCGAAGTCGACCAGGGCGAGGTCGCCGATGCCCTCCAGCACCTTCACGCGCTGCCGGCCGGTGAGCCCTTCGAACAGCGGCGACCCGGACAGGATGGCCGGCTTGAGCACCACCTCGTAGGGCACGGGGGAGACGCTCAGGCAGGCCAGCACGTTGAGCAGCGGTCGGCTCTGCTGGAGTTGGCGGCGGGCCAGCAGGTCCAGGGAGATGTCGTCGACCTCGCGGACGATCTCCAGGCCGAGCGACTCGTCGAGGTCGACGTCGGCGGCGTCGCGCGGGGAGCGGAAGCGACGCCGTACCGCTGCCCGGTAGTCGGCGAAGGTGGTGATGGTGGACGAGCCGCGCCAGACCGGGCTGGCGTTGACCGACCGCAGGTAGTTGCCGGCCGCACGCAACGCCAGCGGCAGTCCGCCCAGCTCATGGGCCAGTTCCCGGGCGTCGGCCAGGTCACCGGCCTCCGCGCCGGCCCGGTCGATGAGGACCTTCGCGCCGGCGTCGGCGTCGAGTGGGCGTACCTGGTGCAGCGTCGACCAGGTGCCCCAGGTGGCCCGGTTGCCGTCGCGGCTGGTCACCAGCACCACGCCGTCGTCGGCCTCGGGGCTGCGCAGCCATCCGGTGCCGTCGGCGAGCACACCGTCGGTGGGGCCGAGCGTGGCGGGCTCGTCCACGCTGTCGAAGATCAGCAGCCAGGGCTGCCCGGCCTGGTTCAGGTAGCGCCAGACCAGGTCGGTCGCGCTGATCATCCCGGCCCAGGCCTGGTCCACCTGCGTCTCCGAGGCACCGAGCTGGCTGACCACCTCGCGCATCCCGGAGTTGAGCCGGCCGGCCTGCACCCACCACACGGTGCGGCCGTCGGCGCGGGCCCGGCGGGCGATCTCCAGGGCGACGTGGCTCTTACCGGAGCCGCCCATGCCGCACAGGATGTGCACCGAGGGCCGGTCGCCGGTTTCCTCCCGCGGTCGCATGATCTCCTCGATCAGGTCGTCGCGGCCGTGCAGCGGGCAGTCCAGCCGCCCGAGTGGTGGGTCGACGGAGACCCGACTCGGCCGGTCGTAGGCCGGCCGCGGCACGTCAACATCCTCGGGTGGAACGTCCGCAGTCAATGCGGTCCCCCTTCGGTGGCGAATGTCGCTGAGGGACGGGCAACGAAAAGATCGTGTCCATCTGGTGGACGGCTGGAGGGGTTTGTCGCCCGCGCCACGCAACGGCAAGGGTATCCACCCCCGTGCTGACTTGCACACTCTCCGTTTAGGCCGCCCGGGTGACCGGAATCCGCGTCCCGATTTCCATTTCGGCGGCGATTCGGGCCGATCCGCCGTGCTCGACGTTCGCGCGGCGCCTCCACGATGGACGTATGAACCTCTCGCCTGTCCAGGATGTGGTCGACTGGGGTTCCGTACCGGACTGGTTCGGCGCGGTCGGCTCGATCGCCAGTGTCCTGTTCGTCTACCTCGGACTGCGTCGGGAGATCCGCGCGCGCCGCACCGATGAGCTGCGGATCCGTGCCACCCAGGCCCGGTTGGTCTCGGCGGTGGCCGAGATCCGCGGCAACTCGGTGCTGCGGGTGACCGTGGCCAACGAGAGCGACGCCCCGGTGCTGGACGTGCTGGTGCTGCCGCGCCTCGTCCCGCCCGACGAGCCGGACGGCCCGCCCGTCGAGCTGGGCGCCGTGAAACAGGTCCGGCGGATACACGGCCGGGACAATCACGACCTGTTCGTCACCGTCACGGGGGAGCGTCGGTTACACGCGACGGACACCGTTCTGGTGGAACTCACCTTCACCGATCACGACGGGAATCGCTGGCGGCGCATCGGTGCCGGTCAACCCGAACCGGCGGGTTGACCGAAAGGCATTAACAATCGAGGCGAAACCGGTGGTCCGGCGGATAGAAACGCGCCGCCGGACCACCGGTTCCTCTCTCAGAGGGGATAGGTGCGCGCGACCGCCAGCATCTCCGAGCTGTGCGAACCGACGACGCCGACGGCCGGCGGCCGGGGCCGGAATCCGGGCAGCGCGTCCAGGCCGTCACTGGCGTCCATCGCCCGCAGCGCCACCTGCGCGGCGATCGGCCGCAGCGTCACCGTGACCTCGATCCCCTCCGTCGGCGGAGCGTGGAAGACCATCCCGAAACCCCACCTGCCCTCGCGGGGCTCCACCGGCACCGCCCGGCCGGCCACCTCGGCGCGCAGCACGGTGGCCGTCGTCGTGTCGACGTGCAGGGTGGCGAGCCGGACCGTCCGCTGCGGGGTGAGCCGCAACCGCAGCGTGCGTTCGCCACCGGAACGGGAGTCCGCCAGCACATCCAGCTTCGGCGCCAGCAGGTTCGCCGACTGCGCCGGCCCGACCCGCAGCTCACCGTCGCCGAGGCCGGGGAAGTCGTCCTCCACGCTGGCCACCCCGTCCACGTAGCCGTCCGTCCACGGCTGCGGGTCGGTTTCGTGGCTCAGCCAGCGGGCCTGGCCGGTACCCGCGTCCAGGGCGTACATCAGATGGGTGGGCGCGGGGTGGGCGGCGTCGAACCGGTCGACGGCCAGTCCGACCCCGGCGAGCACCACCGCCGCGACGGCGGCGGCCCCGGCCGGCAGCATCGCGAGCCGTCGGGCCCGCAGCGCCAGCAGCCCGCGCTGCCCGCCGGCCTGCGGGTGCAGCAGGTCGACCACCGGCAGGGCGGTCAGGCCGAGCAGCACCGCGACCAGCGCGGCCACCCCGCCCATCGCCATCCCCAGCGCGGGGAAGAGCAGCACCACGGTGGGCAGCAGGATGACCACACCGACCGCGGCGGCGGCGGTCACCGCCACCACCGGCCACGGCCCGGTCTGCCGGGTACGCAGCGCGACCAGCCCGCCGAGAGCCCCGGCCAGCGCCGGCAGGGTGGTGAGGTACGCCCCGCCGGGCACCGCCACGGCGAGCAGCACCCCGAGCAGGGCCAGCCAGGCCAACCCGCCGACGGCGAGCGCGGCGGGGCCGATCCGGCGGCGCAGCAGCGCGTACCAGGCGAACAGGATGGCGGCGGCGAGCGCCAGCACGGCCAACCGGTACCAGATGGGCCGGTACGGGTCGAGCAGCTCCGCGTATCCGGGCCGGATCGTGGTGATCCCCAGCCAGAGCAGTTGGGCGGCGACCGGCGCGGCCACGATCGGCACCAGGGCCAACGCGAAGCCGGCGACCAGCCGGCCGGTGCTGGCCCGCCCTCGCCGACGCGTCAGCCAGGCCAGCGCGGCCACCGCGGCCACGGCGAGCAGGGCCAGCGGCAGGGTGAGCCAGCCGGGATAGCGGACCAGCCCGCCGGGGACCGGGAAGTAGGTGGCGTCGTGTCCGGAGCGCAGGTCGGTCAGGTCGGTGCGGCCGAACTCCCGGGCGAGGCCCAGCGCGTTGTCCCCGTGCTGCTGGAGACTGCCCCGGTCCATCGCCGCAGGGGTGTCCAACGGCGTGTGGTAGATCGCGCCCCCGTCGATGTACGCCGAGTTCAGCCCGACGAACTTCTCGTCCAGGAACGCGGTGAAGTCGGTGTCGTTGGGCAGCGCCCGGTAGATCTCCACCGCGAACGAGGTGCCGACCGGGTGCGGGGCGGCCCGGCCGAAGACGTCCACCAGCCTGGCGTTGTTCCGGGACGTCTCGAACATGATCACCGGCCCGGTGGAGCCACGCGCCTCCAGGTTGAGCACCACCCCGCCGTCGGCGGCCAGCGGATGGCTGGCGGCGAACGCGGACGCGCCGCAGAGGCACGCCTCCTCGGCGTCGGTCAGCACGAAGACGATGTCGTTGCGTGGCCTGGGGCCGACCGTCAGCGCCCGCGCCACCTCCAGGATGGCCGAGGTGCCCGCCGCGTCGTCGTTGCCGCCCGGCCCGGTCTGCACCGAGTCGTAGTGGGCGACCAGGAACACCCGGCCGGTCGGGTCGGTGCCGGGCAGCCGGGCCACCACGTTGCGGACCCGGGCCAGGGTCGCGCCGCCCGCCGCTCCGCTGAGCTGGCCAGCCTCCGGGGCCACTGTGTCCTGCACCTCGGTCTCCAGGCCCAGCCCCCGCAACCGCTGCTCGACGTACGCGCGGACCTGGTCGTTGGCCGAGCTGCCGGCGACATGCGACCGGGCCGCGACGACCTGGACGTCCTCGTACGCCCGACCGGCGCTGAACTCGTCCGCCGGCGCGCCCGCCGGCGTCGGCGCCGGCGTACGCAGGTCGAGCAGGCCGCCGGCGCCCACTGCGGCCAGCGCGACCAGGGCCGCCTACC
>NZ_JAEVHM010000079.1 GCF_016802865.1 Micromonospora parastrephiae
CCGCCCGCGTGATGGTGGCCGCCGTGCTGGTCGCCGGCGCCGCGTGATGGTGGCCGCCGTGCTGGTCGCCGGCGCCGGCGCGACAGCCGCCGGCATCCTCCGCCTACACGCCGCCGCCCGCGCCGCCGCGGCGGCACCGCTGGTCGAGGCCACGGAGCGCGGGGCTACGCCGGCGGAGTGAAGCCGTAGGGAAGTTCCAGGCGGTGGCGGGCCAGCAGGGTGGAATCCGCCAGCAGGTCGCGGGTGGGGGCGTCGGCGACGATCCGGCCGTTGTCCAGGATCACCGAGCGTTCGCACAGCTCCGCCGCGTACGGCAGGTCGTGGGTGACCATGAGCAGCGTCACCGGCAGTCCGCGCAGGATCTCGGCCAGCTCACGGCGGGCCGCGGGATCCAGGTTCGACGACGGCTCGTCCAGCACCAGGATCTCCGGGTGCATGGCGAGGACGGTGGCCACCGCCACCCGGCGACGCTGCCCGAACGAGAGGTGCTGCGGTGCCCGGTCCCGGTGCTCATCCATCCCCACCGCGGCGAGGGCCTCGTCGACCCGGGCCGACAGCTCCGCCCCGCGCAGACCAAGGTTGGCCGGCCCGAACGCCACATCCTCCGCCACCGTGGGCAGGAACAGCTGGTCGTCCGGGTCCTGAAAGACGATGCCCACCCGGCGGCGCACCTCGGACAGGGTGGCCCGGTCCGGCGTGACGGCCAGCCCGCCGACGCTCACGCCGCCCTCGGTCGCGGTGAGGATGCCGTTGAGGTGCAGCACCAGGGTCGTCTTACCGGCGCCGTTCGGCCCCAGCAGCGCCATCCGGTCTCCGCGCGGCACCGTCAGGTCCACGCCGCGCAGGGCGACGTGCCCGTCCGGGTACGCGTACCGGACGCCACGAACGTCCAGCGAGACAGCGGTCTGCACGGCACCGATCATGTCAGCACGACGGCGGTGGCGGCGATGGAGGCCGCCACCACCGGCACGGTCGCCGCCACCAGCCACTGGCCGGCGCTCGCCGCACCCTCGCCCTGCCACACGGCGGGCATCCGCCCGGTGTATCCCCGGGACAGCATCGCCAGGTAGACGCGCTCACCGCGCTCGAAGGCGCGCAGGAACAACGCACCGATCCCGGCGGCGAACCCGCGCAACTGCCACAGGAACCGCGGGTCGTCGCCCCGGGAGATCCGGGCCACCCGCATCCGTCGCGCCTCGCCGACCAGCACGTCGAGGTAACGCAGCATGAACGTGGCGATCTGGGTGAGCACCTGCGGGCAACGCAGCCGGTCCAGTCCCACGATCAGGTCCCGGGTGGTGGTGGTCGCGGCGAGCAGCAGCGAGGCGAGGACGCCCAGCGTGCCCTTGGCCAGGATGTTCCACGCGCCGTGCAGCCCGTCCTCGGACAACCGCAGGCCCAGCACGTCGACCCGCTCACCAGCGCCGAGGAACGGCAGCGCGACGGCGAACAGCACGAACGGCAACTCGATCAACGCCCGGCTCAGCAGCCATCGCGGCCCCACCCGGGCCAGCGCCGCCACCGCCGCCACCAGCAGGGCGTACGCGCCGAAGGCCCAGAACGCCTCGCGCGGGGTGGCCACCACGGCGACCGTGAAGACCACCATCGCCACGATCTTGACCTCGGGCGGGAGCCGGTGCACCGGCGAGTCCGACTCGCGGTACAGCACATGCCCGTGACCGGCACCCATCCGCGTACCCCTGTTCAGCCGTTGGCGCCGGCGTGGCGCCGATCGTCGGCGGACGTCACATCGTCACCCTCGGCCGTCGTCGGGGCGTCACCGTCGGTCGGCGCGGCCCCCCGGCGACGCAGCAGCCAGAAACCGCCGGCACCGATCGCGAAGGTCACCAGCACCCCGAGCACCCCGGACAGGCCGGTGGAGACGAAGCTGTTCTCCACGCCACGCACGCCGTAGTCGGCGAGCGGGCTGTCGGCCAACTCGTGGTCCCGAGCCTGCTGGGCCGGGCAACTGCCGCCGACGATGTTGTCGTCGGCGTCGACGGTGCAGCCCTTGAGCAGCGAGGAATCGAGCCCGTCCGGGTGGGACGAGGCGTAGTTGCTGACCACCCCGGCGAGCAGCAGGGCGACCAGCAGGCCGCCGGCCAGGAAGGCCCAGGTGCGGTTCTTCATCGGACACCTCCGGCGACCGGGACGGCGGGAGTGGTGGGCGTACGCAGGGAGCGCAGCGCGTACACCAGGTCGGGGCGCACCTTCGCGACGGTGAGCACGGTGGTCGCGGTGATCAGGCCCTCGCCGATGCCGATCAGCAGGTGGACGCCGGCCATGGTGCCGGCCAGACCGGCCAGGTTGCCACCCAGATCGGTGGTGCCGCCGAGCCAGTACTGCGCGACGAAGCCCTGGGAGGCGACCACCACGCTGACCATGGCGGCGACGAAGGCGGTCACCGCCAGGCCGGCGGGCGTACGGGGCAGCACCCGCAACAGCAGGGCGATCAGCAGGTAGGCCGCGGCGGTGCCGAGCAGCGCCATGTTCGTGATGTTGAGGCCGAGCATCGCCACGCCGCCGTCGCCGAAGATCAGCGCCTGGACGATGAGGACGACGGCCACGCACAGCGCGCCGACCCACGGGCCGACCAGCATCGCGGCGAGCGCGCCACCGAGCAGGTGGCCACTCACCCCGGCCGTGAAGATCGGGAAGTTGAGCATCTGGACGGCGAAGATGAACGCGGCCACCAGGCCCGCCATCGGCGCCAGCCGGTCGTCCAGGTCGCGTCGGCCGCGCAGGACGCAGAAGGTGAGCGCGGCAAGTGCGAGTGCCGCGAAGACCGCTGCGACGGGGCCGTTGATGATCCCGTTCGAGATGTGCATCGCCAGTGTTTCCACGCGACCTCCACGCGTCAGCGGTCCCGTGCGGGCCGGCGGGGTCAGCCTATTTCCCAAACCTCGTTGTTGCCAGATACTGGCAACAACGCATGGCCTTGATCACTTCAGCGCCGGGGGCCGCGCCGGACGCGAGTCGCGGGGACGCCTTCGGCGCGCTGGCGCAGGCGGCACCGGCCGGCTCGGCGGTAGGGTCGGGCCATGACCGCGCCCGACCGCCTCTCCCCCGGTGACCCCGCCCCCGAGTGGACCCTGCCCACCGACACCGGCGGCCAGCTCTCCCTCGCCGACCTGCGCGGCCGCAAGGTCGTCCTGTACGCCTACCCCGCGGCGATGACCCCCGGCTGCACCAAGCAGGCCTGCGACTTCCGCGACTCGCTCGCCAGCCTCCAGGCGGCCGGCTACGAGGTCGTCGGCATCTCCCCGGACAAGCCGGAGAAGCTGGCGAAGTTCCGCGACCGCGACGCGATCACCTTCCCGCTGGTGTCGGACGTGGACAGGTCCGTGCTCACCGCGTACGGCGCGTACGGCGAGAAGCAGCTGTACGGCAAGACCGTGACCGGCGTGATCCGCTCGACCTTCGTCATCGACGCCGACGGCAAGATCGAACGGGCGCTCTACAACGTCAAGGCCACCGGGCACGTCGCCAAACTCCGCCGAGACCTCGGCCTGGACTGAGCGTCGTGCCGGGCGGCAGCGTCCGGAGGAGCCCGGGGCTCGACACCACCGAGGCCGGACGCTTTAGACTCAGCGGGTCGGCGGGAGTGGCGTAACGGCAGCCGCGCAGGTCTTAGGAACCTGTATCCGGAAGGATGTGGGGGTTCGAATCCCCTCTCCCGCACAGGTCAACGAGCACCCTGCGCCCGGAGCTGGTTGTCGGCAGCGTCACGATCGCGGGCCGCGAGCCCGGTCACCGGGTCAGGATGGGCGCCGTGAGTCTGCGCTTCGTCCTCGACCCCGACCTGACACCGCGCCTGCGCGCCGAGATCGTCGCCCTCTGGACGGACGTCAGCAACGCTGGCGGCGCGGTGGGTTTCGTGCCGCCGGTCACCGCCGCCGACGTCCGTACGATCGCCGACCCGACCTTCGCCGGCATCGCCGAGGGGCCGGACCGGCTGCTGCTCGGGTACGCCGGCGACCGGCTCGTCGGCATGCTGATCATCTGCGACAACCGGTTCCCGCTCAAGGCGCACTGGTGCGTGTTGAAGCGGGTGATGGTCCACCCGGACACCCAGGGCACCGGGTACGGCGTGGCGTTGATGCGCGAGGCCGCCCGGTTGGGCCGGGAGATGGGCCACGAGGCGATGCACGTGACGGTGCGCGACGGCTTGGGGTTGGACGCTTTCTACCGCCGCCTCGGGTACCGCGAGATCGGCCGGCTGCCGGGCGCGCTGCGGGTCGCGCCCGGTGACGACCGGGACGAGATCCTGATGTGGCTCGACCTGACACCGACCGACTGACCGGACGATCAGCCGCACCAGCGGGCGGTCGCCCCGGCCGGACGCGTCGACGGCCCTTCGGCGGCCGGTGCGCTCGCCCTCGCGACCTCGGCGGGGCGGCGGGCCGGCGTCGGCGTACCGCCGGCTCGGGTGGTGGGTGGCCGGGCCGACGTGGAGGGCCGTCTGGTCGCCGGGCCGGGCAGGTACATCCGGACCGCGCTGGTCTGGATCTGGCCGGGTGCCATCCGGATGCCGGAGACGGTGACCCGGTTGCCGTACACGTCGCTGACCCGGACGTCGAAGGGGCCCGCTCCGGCGCCGGACGGGATCAGCCAGTAGTTGTAGTCCTGCCGGGCAGTCGACCGCCACGGGCCGTCGTCACCCTGGCGGACCTCCACGGTCCGCAGCGGGTTGCCGTGGTTGCCGATCCGAACGGCGAACCACCACTGGGACGCGCCCTCCTTGATCCGGAAGGTGAGTGGGCCGGGCAGCGGAGGGTTGACCACCGCCCGATAGGTGACCGGGACCTGGCCCTGGACCGGGTTGGCGATCCGGGCGAACGCCTCCCGGGACAGGTCGAGGTGCCCGGACGCGCACTCGGGGCACTGGTCCATGATGAGGACCCGGATGGTGCCCTTCGGGCCGGTCACGTCGAGGAAGCCGCCGCAGGCGGCGCCGGCCGCGTACTCGGTCGGGCCGAGCGCGACGTAGAGCCGGTTGGCGGGCGCGGCCGGGTTCGAGCAGTTGCCGCCGGCGCCGTTGGAGTCGTAGAAGGTGGCCTTGCCGCTGTGCGTGGCGGTGCCGGTGGGCGGCGCGGCGACGAGCGTGCGGCCGGCGGCGCAGGCCGGGGTGGAGCCGTTGCGCAGCGCCAGGGTGAGCCCGAGCGCCGCCGCGAGCACGGTGACGCCGGCGGCGACCAGCCAGGGCAGCGGACCGGACGGGGACGCGGGCCCGTCCGCGGGAATCCGGTCCAGGTCGATGTCGATGTCGACGACCGCGGGAGCGCTTCCGTCCGTCACGACGGCGATGGTGCCGGACCCGGGAGTGCCCGGACAAGCGGGCTAAGCCAAAGCTAAGACAGCGTCGACGGACGGTGACCGGAGCGTTCCCGCAGCAGACCGGCGGCCAGCGTGGTCAGGCCCCGCAACTCCCCCGCCAGCTCCGGTCGGGCGCGCAGCAGGTCCTCCACGCGGGTCCGCCACAGGCCCGCCTCGGCCGACGCGCGGACGCCGTCCGGATCGTGGCGCAGCTGGTCCCGTGTCGCGTCGAGCGAGTCCTGGTACGCGGGGCCGAGCAGGTCGCCCAGCTGAACGCTGAGCCAGCCGAACAGCTCCTCGTCGCGTGTCGCGTCGACGATCGCCCGGGCCGTGTCCCAGGCCACCCGCGGCTGATGTGTGACCGCCATGTCACCACCTCCAGACTCGACCATCATCGATCGCCGCGACGGGCGGCGACAAGACCCGGCCGGTCAGGGCTCCATGACGACCTGGTCGCCCACGGTTATCGGTCCACTGTCGAGCGGAACGAGGTGCAGTCCGAAAAGGAGTTTCTGGCGGATGTTGCGGTAGCGCCCGAGGGTGCGCAGTGGCTCCTTCGCGCGTACCCCGGTCTCCTGGTCGGTGGTGGTCACCACGCAGCGGTCGCACGGCCCGGCGGCGCGCATCCGCAGGCCGCCGACGCGCAACGACCGGCCGGCCCAGCCGTCCTCGGCCCAGGCCGGCGCTCCGTCGACCACCAGGTTGGGCCGGAACCGGGCCATCGGCACCGGCTCCTCCCCCGCCTCGGTCAGCCAGCCGTTGAGCGCGTCGAGGGAGCTGGCGTTCGTCAGCAGCAGCGGGTAGGCGTCGGCGAAGCTGACCTGGTCGCCGGTGTCGTACTCGCGGCTGTCGGCGGCCAGGTGGCGGGTCGCCGGGCCAGCCAGACCAGCCGGACCGGCCGGCCGAGCAGCGCGCCGAGCCAGGCGTCGGCCGCGGGACCCGCCGCCACGGCGGGCACCGACATCTCGCGGTGGCGGAAGGTGCGCGCCAGGACCGGGTCGCCGCCGGTCGGCTCGGGCACGTCGAGGTCGGGCTGCCCGTCGGCGCGCAGCGTCAGACCCCCCGGGCGCACGGTGGCGCGCAGGCCGACCAGCCCGGTCGTCTCCCGCTGGGTGACGCCGACGCCGTCGGCGTCCACCACCATCCAGCGCCGGTCGCTAACCAGGCCCCACGGCTGCACGAACGCGCCGTCGTGGTCGAGCCGGTGACAACCCTTGACGGGGTACGTGTGAATCGAGGTCAGTCGCACCCGGCTACCATGCCACGCCGATGCCGTCGCCCGGGTACCAGTGGTTGGCCGGGCTCTCCCGGTAGGCGAGGAACCGTCGGCCGGTGCGCTCGGCGTGCTCGGCGAGCACGTTGGTGCTGGTCACGTTGTCGGTGAGCAGGATCGCGCCGGGGGCGAGTTTCGGCTCCACCGCGTCGAACTCGCGCTTCTCGTGGGCACGGCTGTGGTCGCTGTCGTGCAGGAACAGGTCGACGGGGCGGTCGAGTGCCCCGATCGAGGCGATCGAGTCGCCGATCACCAGATCGACCACTTCGGACCAGGGCGCGGTGGCGGCGAGGTAACCGGCCTCCGGGTTGATGTCCAGCGAGGTGACCCGGCCCGGGTGGCCCTCCTGCGCGTTACGCAGCAGGGCGGCCGCCAGTACGCAGGTGCCCAGTCCCTTGTCGACACCGGTCTCGACCACGTGCGCCGGACGGGCGGCCCGGACGATCGCGTACCAGCCGACCCGGCGGGCGTAGTGGACCCGCTTGTCGGCGAGACCCCGGCGGGCAGCGCCGGCGGTGGCCCGTTCGATGTGCTGACGCAGCGCCTGGTCGGACTCGATCTCGTCGATCCACGCGCGGACCTGCTTGACCGGCCGGTCGCAGACCACGCTGACGAACCAGGCCAGGTGGTTACGACTGAGCTTGGTGAGCTCGTACGTGTAGTTGTGGTGCTCCCTGGAGGTCACCAGCCAGCGGGCCGAGACGCGGAGCACCTTCGCGTCGTGGCGGGCGACCCGAGCGAGCCGCTTCGGGAAGGCGGCGACGGGGGCGAGAGGCGTACGGGCGATGGCCCGGCGCAGCTTCGTGGGGTCCACGGCTGCTTCATACCAGGTTCGAGCCACCGCTCGTGGGAAAAACTTCTAGTCGTCAAGCGGACCCGTCAGGGCACCATCGGGGGTACGTGACAGTAACGCGAAATCAGTAGCATCGCGAACATGCGGTATCGCCAAAAGTACGCGGAGCCCGAAACCCAGTTCATCGCGGCGCAGTCAGCACCGGAACCAACGGAGGAGGCGCCTCCGAAGCGTCGCCGTTGGAAGAAGGTCGCTCTGATCACCCTCGTGGTTCTGGCGTTGCTGGCCGGCGGCGGCGTGCTCGCCGGAGGGCTGTACTTCCGTTCCATCAACAACGGGATCGAGCGCGTCGACGCCTTCGACGGCGTGCCGGAGGCGGAGCGCCCGCCGGTGGTCGAAAAGGCCAAGGGCGCCATGAACATCATGATCCTCGGCAGCGACTCACGTGACCCGGAGAGCGACTCCGGTTCCCGCACCGACACCATCATCCTCGCCCACCTTCCGAAGGACCGCTCCAGCGCTCAGCTCATCTCGATTCCCCGGGACACCTGGGTGAACGTGCCGAAGTCGGCGCAGGGACGGGGCGGCCGGGACGCGAAGATCAACGCGTCGTTCGCGTGGGGTGGCGTTCCGTTGATGGTGCAGACGGTGGAAAAGTTCACCGGCGTGCGGGTCGACCACGTGACGATGGTCGACTTCGGCGGTTTCAAGGAGATCGTGGACGCCCTGGGTGGCATCGACGTGGACGTGGAGAAGGGCTTCACCACGCTGTACGCGCTCAACGGCAGCCGGACGTTCCACGCCGGCCGGCAGCGGATGGACGGCGCCGCGGCACTCGACTACGCCCGCGAACGCCACGCCTTCGCCGATGGCGACTTCGCCCGGATCCGGCACCAGCAGCAGGTGATCAAGGCGATCCTGGACAAGGCGGCGTCCGGCGGAACGCTCGCCAACCCGGCCAAACTCAACTCCTTCGTCAAGGCGACCGCGGACGCGGTGGCGGTCGACAAGTCGCTGAACCTGCTGGACCTCGCGTCCGAGCTTCGTGAGCTGCGCAGCGGCAACCTGACGTTCCTGACCTGCCCCACGAAGGGCACCGGGATGATCGGCAGCGAGAGCGTGGTCCTGGCCGACAAGGAAAAGGCCGCGCGGGTCTTCGAGGCGGTGCGCAGCGACGACGTGCCGGAGATTCTGTCCGCCGCAAAGTAGGAGAGGGAACTGGCTTGCCGGCCATGGTGGCACGCCCCGGCCGATCGTAAAGTTCGGTCGCCCTTCTGGTCGTGGTCTTTGACGGGCATTCACGGGGAGGTCCACAAGTGTCAGGCCAGCCGACGACCAGCCAGTCACCGGTAGCGCCCATCGACCAGGGGCAGTTCGACCAGCCAGGCGACGGGAGCCGTCTCTACGGTGCCCCACCCGTCCCGAAAGCCCGGCAGCCGGAGTCCGAGACGGAGCCGGCCGGCCTGAGCACCACCGCCGTCCTGCCGTACGCCCGTTCCCGCACGTCGTCGCGGACCCGGTGGCTGCGGGCGTGGATGGTGACCGCGCCCGTCGACGTCGTCGCGCTGGTCGCCCCGCTGGTGCTGAGCCACGACTACTGGAAGGGCACGCTGGCCAACGCCGCGCTGACGGTGGCCCTCTTCGCCGCCGGAGGCCTCTACCGGCCGCGCCGGCACGTGAGCATCCTGGACGAGCTGCCCGGCCTCTGTGGGCGCCTGTTGGCCTCCGCCGCGATGGTGGCGATCATCGCGGCGGAGCGGCACTCCTCGGTGACGTACGTGGGCGGGTTCATGCGGGGCGTCGCGCTGTCGGCGGGGCTCGTGATCATCGGGCGGGCGGCCAGCCGGGCGTTCACAGTCCTGTCCCGCAAGCGTCGCTGGGCGGAGCACAACGCGATAATCGTCGGGGGTGGGCCGATCGGCGTCGAGCTCGCCCGCCTGCTGCGCCGCTACCCGCAGTACGGCCTGCGGTTCGTCGGCTGCGTCGACGCCCCGTCCCGCCAGGGCACCGAGGTGCTGCCGTTGAGCGGCACCCTGTCCGACCTCGAACACCTCGTCCGGCTGCTGGAGTGCGAGGTGCTGGTCATCGCCGATCCGGACTGCCACGAGTCCACGCTGATGGAGACTCTGCTGCGTCCCCACAGCTCCCGATGTGACCTCTGGGCGGTGCCCCGCCTGTGGGGCTCCCGCTCGCACAGCGGCTATCCGGACCACATCGGAGCGTTCCCGATCGTCAAGATCAGGGACATCGCGCTCACCGGTCCCCGCTGGGCGGTCAAACGGGCGTCCGACATCGTGTTCGCGGCGTTCGCCCTCATCCTGTTGAGTCCGCTGCTGCTGCTCTGCACGATCGCGACATTCGTCGACGGCGGCCCGGGGATCTTCTTCCACCAGGAGCGGATCGGCCGGTACGGCAGGCCGTTCAACGTCATCAAGTTCCGGACCATGCACCCGGTGAGCGAGCACGAGTCGCAGACCAACTGGTCAATCGCGTACGACCACCGGGTCGGGCCGATCGGCCGGTTCCTGCGCCGGACCTCACTTGACGAGCTGCCCCAGTTGTGGAACATCCTGCGCGGCGACATGAGCGTGGTCGGTCCCCGGCCGGAGCGGCCGTACTTCGTCGAGAAGTTCTCCGCCGAGTACCCGACCTACGCGGCCCGCCACCGCGTCCCCGTGGGGCTCACCGGCCTCGCTCAGGTCAGCGGCCTGCGGGGTGACACCCCGATCTCCGACCGGGCGCGGTTCGACAACTACTACATCGAGAACTGGTCCCTGTGGTTGGACGTCAAGGTGGTGCTGCGGACTGTCGCGGAGGTCTTCCGCGCCGGCGGTCGCTGACCGGCTCGGGCCGCAGCCGCCGTCGGGTCAACGACCGTTCGGTCGACCCGGAAGGGATTCGAGGGCTACGGTCAGCCGCCCGGGCGATTGCAGGTGAGCAGCCGTCCGGTAAGAATCACCAGCGGCGTACGACTCGTCGTACTGCGCGTATCGCAAATATGGGGGGCGAAACGGCGTGTCGCTGGTCAACGCTGATCGGCCGTCGTCAGGTGCCGATCCGACACCGTCCCCCGGTCGGCGCGCGGCGGATCTGCTCCGGCGGCTCATCGCACCCGAGCGTCTCTACATCGGCGCCCTCGGCCTGACCGGCCTGGCCGCGGTCCTGTCGGTCGCGCTGCCGCCGGCGGAGCGCGGTGAGCTTTCCGCGAACATGGTGAGCGCGACGCTGGGCGCGGCCATCGGTGGCCTGTCGCTGGACACGTTCCTGCTCTCCCGCCCGGGGGGTTGGGTGTTCTCCCGCGGCCGTCGCTGGGTCCTCGCCATGTTGGCCGCGTCGATTCTGCTCTCCGCCGTGGCCGCCGGGCTGCTCATCGCCGTGGCCGGCATCGGCAGCTACCTGGTCGGGGTGGGGTCGGCGGCGGGCCTGACCATCTTCAACACGGTCTCGTCGATCGCGCTGCGGCGGAAGAGCTTCCTGCACGTCTACGCGATGCGCGCGGTGAGCGGCGCGGTCCTGGTCGGCGGCTACATCGCCCTCTACCTCGCCGGGCAGTTGGACGGCGGGCTGTGGAGCATGGTGTGGCTCGCTGTGCAGTGGCTCAGCGCGCTGGCCGTGTGCGCCCTGGTGCTGGGCATGGCCCGGCGGATCGGGCCGACGCCGACGCCGGAGGCCACCGTGTCGGAGTACCGGGCCGACATGGCCGCCGTCGGCAACCTCCACCTCGGGATCTTCGCCCAGATGATGACGCTGCGGTTCAACCAGATCCTGGTGGCCAGGTTCGTCGGCGCCGGACCGCTCGGCGTCTACGCCCTGGCCGTCGCCGCGTTGGAGTTCGCGCAGGCGGGTGCCGTCGTACGCGCGCAGCGGATCCTCGCCAGCCGGGACGGCGCCGACGGGCCCGACCCCACCCGAGCCGTGGTCAAGGCGGCCCTGCCGGTCGCCCTGGCGGCTGTTCTCGGGCTCGCCGTGCTGGGCTACCTGCGGCCGGAGTACCGGCACGCCTGGATCCTCGGCCTTGTCCTGCTGCCCGGCTCGCTGGCCACCGCCGCCGGCAAGAGCTGGAGCGCCCTGCTGCTGAAGAGGCGGGGCGAGCGGGCGACGACCGTGGTCGCCATGATCACCCTGGCGGTCGCGATCCCCGCGTACTTCGCGATCATCCCGTGGGCCGGTGTCATCGGGGCCGCGCTCGCCTCGACCCTCGCCTACGCCGTACACGCCTTCGCCTCCAGAGCGAGCCTGCGACGAGCGCAGTCGCCGAACCATGGGACGGTGTGACATGGATGTCTCGATCGTTGTCCTCGCGTGGGAGGACTTCGAGCGCACCCGCGCGTGTGTCCTGTCGCTGCCCGCGGAGGCGGAGATCGTCGTCGTGGACAACGGCAGTTCCCCGCACATCCGGGAGGCGTTGAGCGGATTCTGCGCCCAGCAGGGCGTCCGGTACGTCCAGTCCGGCTCGAACCTCGGATACGCGCGGGGGATGAACCTCGGCGTGCGCCACACGACCCGGGCGAACGTGATCCTCTCCAACAACGACATCATCGTGCACGCCGATGCCGTGACCCGGCTGTTGGCCGCCCTCGACGACCCGACGGTGGGTGCGGCGTTCCCCGGTGTGGTCACACCGGCGGGTGTGTCGCAGACGGAGGGCGGGCGGTTCCTGAGCATGGGCGTCGGCCTCGCCCACGCCACCGGGTTGAGCCTCGTGCTGCCGAACCTGCGGATCGTCGCACCACCGGAGAAGGCCGACTGGTTGACCGGGCCCTTCGTGGCCATGCGGCGGAGCACCTTCGACGCCATCGGCGGCGTCGACGAGACATCCTTCTTCTACTCCGAGGACATGCGGCTGTGCTGGGCCGTGCGTCGGCGGGGTATGCGGCTGGCGTACGTGCCGGAGGCCGTGATCATGCACGAGGACGACGCGACCGCCAAGCGGCGCTGGTCCGACGAGGAGATCTCCCAACGCCGTACCCGGGAGTTCATCCGGGCCAGCCGGGACATGGGCGGCCGACGCGGGCGGATCGCCACGACGGCGTACGTGTGCGGGGTGCTGCTGCGCGCGGCGGTGGGCGGTAACCCGGTCCGCCGCGCCATCGCACGCGGCGCGGTCGAGGGGCTGCGTGCCTCGTGAAGGTGTTGTTCGTGTGCACCACCGGTGGCTCCGGACGGCGGCAGCTCGGTGGCGCCGAACGCATCCTCACCGAAATCATTCCGGCGCACGCCCGGACAGGCGTCGACGTCATCGCCGCGACCTCGGACGACGAGGTGGGCAGCGCGCTGCGCGCTGCCGGGGTGCCCTGGGTCGGGCTCAGCGCGACGAGCCGGATCGACCTGGCGTACGCCCGGGAGATCCGCCGCCTGGTGAACGAGGTGCAACCCGACGTGGTCTGCGCCCACCTGCTGTCCGCCGCGATGCACTCCCGGGCGGCGTTGAGCATGGAGCGCAGACGGACCCCCCTCGTCGTCACGCTGCACAACAGCCTCTGGCAGTACCGGGACACCGCCGCGTCACTGCAGCAGAAGGCCCTCATCCAGTCCAACATCACGCTGGACCTGGCGATGCGTCGCGCCCGGCCGCACGCCACCGTGGCGGTGTCCGAGTTCGAGGCCGCCGAGCTGCGGGAACGCGGCCGCGTCAGGAACATCCACCTGATCCCGAACCCGCTGCCCGCCACCTGGCCGGCCCCGAAGCCCGCGCACACGCCGGAGCCGGGTCGACGGCCGGTGGTCGGTTTCCTCGGCCGGCTGGAGAAGGAGAAGGGGGCCGACCTCCTGTCGGAGATCGCCGCCCTCCTCCCGGACGTGGACTTCACGATCGCCGGCGCCGGCTCACTGCCGATCGCCGCCCGGCCGAACCTCGACCTCGTCGGCCGGGTCACGGCCGCGGACTTCCTCCAACGGATCGACTGCCTCGTGGTGCCGTCGCGGGTCGAGTCGTTCGGGCTCAGCGCGTTGGAGGCGCTGAGCCTGGGCGTACCCGTCGTGCACACCGGAGCCGGCGGTCTGGCCGAGGTCACCCGGCACGCCACCGGCACCCTGGCGTTCCGGGCCGACCTCACGCCCGTCGCGCTGGCCGGGGCGATCCGAGAGGCCGTCGACCGGCGGGCGGTCCACGATGGACAGCGGGTGGCCGAGTGGTACGCCCAGGAGTACGCCTTCGATCGGTGCGTGCGGCGGTGGCAGAGCTTGTACAGGTCCCTGCTGTGACGAGCGCGCCGCCGACCGTCCGGTTGTCCCTACGCGACCAGCACACGATGAGGGGGGTGTCGCAGTGGCAGAGACACTGACGATCGTCACGGTGCTCTACCGGTCCAGCGGCATGCTCGCCGAGACTCTCCCGACCTGGGTACGCGCCGCCCACGGACTGCCGGTGAGATTCGTCTTCGCCGACAACTGGCCCGAGGACGAGTCCGCGAAGGTCATCGCCGGTTGCCTGGACGACGACAGGTACCGGTACCTCCCCGACTCGTCGAACCCCGGCTTCGCGGCGGGCTGCAACCGCGCCGTCGCGGCGGTGACCTCAAGCCACGTGCTGCTGTTGAACCCGGACGTCTGGCTGCCGGAGAACGCGCTGGCGCGTATCTGCGCCACCATCGAGGCGGACCCCGACCGTCCCATCGCGGTCGGCCTCGCAATGCACGGCGGCGAATACGTCGGGATCGACCTGCACCCGGTCTCGCTCTTCATCGACCGGTCGGCGTCGGCTCCGCGCGGCCCACTCGGCCCGTCCGGCGGCGCGGCCGTCTTCCCGACCGCGCTCTTTCACCGGTTCGGCGGGTTCTACGAGCACCTGTTCGCCTGGGGCGAGGACGCCGACCTCGCCTTCCGCCTCTACGCGGCGGGCCTGCGTACGCACCGGCTGGACCTCATGCTTCCGCACGCCGGCGGCCACAGCGTCGAGGGCGACAACAAGCTGCAGGGATTCCGGGCGTTTCTCCTGGCCCGCAATCGGCTTCTGGTCGCCGCGCGGACCTTCACGTGGCCGCTGATGCTCGTCGCGATACCGATCCTCGCGCTGGCGCACCTGGCGCTGGCCGCCCGTCGCGCCCGTCAGGGGCTGCTACGGCCCTTCCTGCGCGGTGTGGGACGTGGCCTGCTGGAGGCGCCCGCCGCCCGTAGGCAGTGGACGGGCGAACGGTTCGGCTTCGCATCCCTGTTCAGCTACCTGAAAGTTCGGAGCGCGTGATGGCAGGACACCAGTGGAGTGTCGTTACGGTCACCTACAACTCCGCGGACACGCTTCGGCGATGCTGGGGCAACGCGCACAAGCCCTTCGAGTGGATTGTCGTCGACAACTGCTCCGCCGACGATTCGGTCGCCGTGGCGGAGGAGTTGGGCGCCCGGGTCATCCGGTTGCCGGAGAACGTCGGCTTCTCCAGGGCCAACAACGTCGGCGTACGTGAGGCGGCGGGCGCGTACGTTCTGTTCGCCAACCCCGACCTCGAGGTCGGGGTTGGCGGTCTCGACGTGCTCAGGCGGCACCTCGGCGTCCACGGCGGTCTGGTCGCCCCCCAGTTGCTCTCCGCGGAGGGAATCCCCCAACCCAACGGGCGGGGTTTCCCCTACGCCACGGCCAAGCTGGGCAACCGCAGGATCTGGCCGCTGTCCCAGTTGCACGCGAGCTACCGGGTGGTGGCGGCTCCCGGTGAGGCGGTCTACGTCGCCTGGGTCATGGGCGCGGCGGTCGCCGCCCGCACCGCCGACTTCATCGCGATGGGTGGGTGGAACGACAGGTTCTTCCTCTACTACGAGGACCACGAGCTCGGACTGCGGGCGTGGCGCAACAAGCATCCTGTCGCTCTGCTCGGCGACGTCCGCTGGACCCACCACTGGGCTCGCGCGACGAATTCGTTCCAGTGGTCGCGGGCGCACAACCTCGAGTTGCGGAGCGCCAGGACCTTCTTCGGCATGTTTCCCGAGTTCGTGATCGGACTGCCTCCGGCCTCTCGGCGGCACCGGCTGGCAGCGCGCCTGATCGGTTCGCCGGTGCCGGAGCAGCGGGGCCCGGGCGAACCCGCGCCGACGCCAGCGTGGCCGGCGACGTCGAGCTAGTGTCGCCCTCGCTCATGTCCGTCCGGCGGGCGCTGCGACGAGCGACGGTGTCGCAGCCGCTGGCCTCGACGTATCTCGGGCGGGCGAACAGTTTCGGGGCACTCCGGCTCGCGTTCGCGCTCGCCGTGGTGCTCTCCCACTCGGCCGCGCTCGGCTTCGGACGTCCGCTCATGCCGCGGGTCGACGTGGGCGACGTAGCGGTGGCCGGCTTCTTCACGATCTCCGGTTTCCTGATCGTCCGCTCCGCCCGGCGCAGCTCGGTCCCCCGCTTCCTGTGGCATCGGGCTCTGCGGATCTGGCCGGGCCTGTGGGTCTGTCTGTTGTTCACGGGCCTGGTCGTGGCACCCCTGCTCCACCTGGATCGACACGGCACGGTCGACGGATTGTGGCGGAGCCCCGGCGGCGTGTTCGACTACCTGCGGCTGAACTGGTGGGGTGGCCTCCGCCAGCTCGGGATCGCCGACCTGTTGCAGGGGGACACACCGTACTGGCGGTGGCAGGGCGGCAACACCATCAACGGGTCACTGTGGACGCTGGCCTACGAGCTCTTCTGCTATCTCCTGGTGGCCGTCCTGGCGGCTCTCGCCATCCTACGCCGGCAGCTGCGCTGGCTGCCGCTGCTCGCCGCCGTCGCCGTCCTCGGGGTCGCCTGCTGGAACTATCTCCTGCATGGCAACGACGGGCAGGGCGTCTGGACGACGGGGACGGTCGAGCCGCTGCCGCTGCTCGGGGTGCTCGAGAAGAACGACCTCTTCTGGTTCGGATTCATGTTCCTCCTCGGCGGGGTCGCTGAGCTGTACTCTGACCGTTTGCCGATCAGCGACCCACTCGGTGTGCTCGCACTCGTGGTCTTCGGCTGGATCGCCGTCAGTGGGAATTTCTTCGGCCCGGGGCTGGTCGCCTATGCGTACGTCATCCTCTGGCTCGCCGTGCGGCTGCCGAAGGCGTTGCACCGGATCGGACGACAACACGACTATTCGTACGGGATCTACATCTACTCGTTCGTCGTACAACAGGTCATGGCCAAGGTCGGCGTGCAGGCGGTCGGCCTCATCGGCTTCTTTCTGGCCAGCGCCCTGGTCAGTGTCGGCTTCGCGATGCTCTCGTGGCACCTGGTCGAGAGGCCGGCGCTGCGGCTCAAGGACTGGACGCCCGCCGCTCTGCGCGATCGACCTGACGAACCGGCGCCGCCAGAAGGTGACGGCGCGGCCGGTGACGCGCCGCACCCGGGCGTCACCGCGGCACCGGCGTCTGGTTGAGGCCGGAATTGCGATCCGCTCTTTCCGGCCACGCTGTCAGGTCTGAGAATGATGTCCAGCCGATCCGCACGAGGGATGGGAATCCGCGTGGTGGTAGCACAGCTCACGCGCGGGGACGTGACTCGCGTCGTTCCGTCGGCGACGCCTCCGCCCCGCCGCCGTCCCATCCCCGCGGACGTGATCGCCGTCGCCGTCCTGCTGGCCCTCATCCCGGTCGTCCACGACGTCAAGACGATGCTCACCGCGTCGTACTGGCTCGATGAGGCGTGGGTGGCGCTCTCGGTACGGCTCCCGCTCAGCGACCTGCCGGCGGTGACGTCGTCGACGCCGCTCGGGTGGAGCCTGCTGCTGCGGCTGGTGCCGGACACCGACTACCTGCGGGTGGTGCCGCTGGCGTTCCACGGGCTCTCGGTTGGCGCCTCGTACGCGCTCGGACGGTTGCTGGGCTGGCCGACGCGGCGACTGGGGATCGTCGCGGGCCTCGTCTGCGGCACGGCGGTCCTGCTGCTGCCGGCCCAGCAGATCCGGCACGACCTCAAGCAGTACACCGCCGACGCCGCCGTCACCGTGGTCCTGCTCGCGCTGGCCGCCTGGACGGAGCAGACCTGGTCGCAGAGGCGCCTCGCCGTCCTCACGGCCACCGTCGCCGGAAGCATGCTGATCAGCCATGTGACCGCCATCGTCGCCCCCTGCGTGTTCGGTGGGATGCTGCTGGTCACCGCGCTGCGGCAGGAATGGGCGCGGCTCCGGGAGGTGGCCGCGGCAGGTGTCGGCGGCACGGCGATCATCACCCTCATCTACTTCGGCATCTCCGCGCGGGGCAGAAACGAGGCGATGCAACAGTTCTGGGCCGACAGCTTTCCCAGCCTGACCGAACTGCCCGGCCACCTCAGTCGGCAGTTCGACGACCTGACTCCGGTGCTGGGCGCACCCGCTCTGGTCGTCGGCGGCCTGCTCGTCGCCGGGGTGCTGACCCTCGTCCGGCAGGACCGCCCCGCCGCCGCGGCCGCGGTGCTCCTGCTGCCGCTGGCGGTGACAACGCTGGGGGTCGCGAGGTCCTATCCACTGCTGGAGCTGCGTACCTCGCATTTCCTTCTCGTCACGACGGCGGCGGTGGCCGGCATCGGGGTCGCCGGCCTCGCCCACGGCGTGACCACGCTCGTACGCCGCAGGACCCCTCGCGTGCCGCCCACCGTGGTGACCGCCGCGATCTGCGTGATCCTGCTCGGGACGTTCGCCATCAGGAACGGCCGCTGGTACCGGTTCGACGGCAACGAGTCGGGCCTCTACTACACCGCCATCTCCGTGACGGACATCCGTTCGTCGACCGAGTACGTGGCCACGCACCGGTCGAGGAACGACGTCGTCGTCATGAACAACGCGGCGTGGTACGGCTTCGCGTTCTACTCGAAGTCCGACAAGGTCGAGCTGGTCGCACCGTACGGGAACACCGTCGGCTGGTGGGTCGCGATGCCCGGCCGGTCCGATGTCGTGGTGCTTCAGGGCCGTGACGAGGCGGCCATGCGTGCCGGCCTCGATCAGGCGCTGGCACTGGCCGGACGCCGTGGTGGCGCGCGGATCTGGTTGATCCGCTCGCACGTCATGAGCGAGGAGGGGATCGCGTGGCGGACGGTCCTCGCCGACTACCGGGTCGAGCAGGCCAGCGACGGTGTGGAACCGGTCCTGCTGATCAGCGAGGGGTGAGCCGCGGGCGCGAGAGGCGCACCGGCTAACCGGTCGGCGCCCGGTCCCGTTCCGGCCCCCGGCTTCCTGGAACGAACCCCGGTGTCCCCGTCGAAGGGGTCCGGTCGTCCCCGTTCAGTGCGACCGCCAGGACGAACCCGATCACCGCCCCGAGCCACAGCCACACGTCGAAGAAGAACACCTGCGCCGCGAGCGCCACCAGCAGGACGCGGGCCGTCACCGACCGGCAACGCCACCAGAGGATCGCCAGAAGCGACAGCAGGCAGGCCAGACCGAGCAGGCCGTAGTTGTACCAGAAGGTCAGGTACGAGTTGTCGAAAACCTGTGCCTCGCCGTCGCCGATGCCGACCGTCTCCAGGTATCGGACATTGGACTCGGGTCCGTTCCCGAACACCACCGTCGACCAGTTCCGCGTGATGCCGTCCCAGACCACGCTGATGCGGGCGAAGCGCGCGTTCGCGCTGGCCGACTGCAACGGATCGGAGAGGCGCGACTCGGCTCCGCCGACGGGGTCGGCGGTTCCGGGCGTGGAGGTGGCGGGGCTCGGCGCGGGGTCGGCGGAGCCCGGGGCGGAGGTAGCCGGGCTCGGGGCGGAGGTGGCCGGGCTGGGCGCGGAGGTGGCCGGGCTCGGCGCTGAATTGGCAGGGCTCGGCGCGGAGGTGGCCGGGCTCGGAGCCGAGGCGGCCGGGCTGGGCACGGATGTCGGGGTCGTCGGTGCCGGAGGAAACCAGACCGGCCCGGGTGCGGCGGTGGTGGAGATCGTGGGGACCGGTGGCGTGACGACGACGAGTAGGAAGGCGGTCGCGGCGATGAGGATCGCGCTACCCACACCCCGCCAGGAGATCGTTCGCCACCGCAGGAGCAGCCAGAGCGTCAACGCGAGGGCGATGCCCACCCATGCGCTCCGGGTGCCGGACAGCACCAGACCCATCAGGTTGGCGGTGAGGGGGACGTACCAGAACCGTCCCCGGATGGTCAGTGCGACAAGAGCCATCGTCATGGCGAAGGTGCCGTAGATGATGGGATGGCCCGAGATGCCCACGGCGCGGGTGGCGTCGAATGCCGAGGTGTAGGTCCAGTGGTACGCGAGCTGATCGAAGATCGGCCAACTCCGGCTCAGCGTCTGGTATTTCGCGAAGGCGGCGACGGGGACGCTGAACCAGGTGAGCCACTCCGCGATACGGATGACCAGCCGCCGATCACGACGAGCTTCCTCGACGACATGCCAGCACAGCACGCCGACGCAGAGCAGGGGCGAGAGACCGACGACGATCGGCTTCGCCCCGTGCCAGTGCACCAGCCCGGAGACCAGCCCGCACAGGGGCAGGACGAGCGCGGCCAGGATGACCGACCGCCGCCACCCGTCACGCTCGGCGCGGTGCAGACGCCCCCAGCCGGCGAGGACGAACAGGAGCAGCAGCAGCGTGTACGAGGGGTTGGTCGGGTAGCCGAAGTCGATGGTGACCGGAATGGCGAACGCGACGAGGAACACGGCCCAGGTGATACGGACCGGGTCCAGCAGCACCCAACCGAGCACGGCACCGACGCCGACGGCGAGCGCGAGGTCCCATCTGCCGGCCACCAGGAACGCAGCCGCCAGGACGACAAGGCCGCCACTGAGGATGCGGTCCGAGCGTCCCATGCCCCTGACCGTGTCGGCCAACGGTCGTATCCCCCGATTGTTGGTGTCCACGCTCAACTGCCGCGGCGCCACAAGTCCCGCAGAGCGTCCCAGTTGCCACCCATGCCCTCTTCGCACAGGGTCTCGATGTAGAAGGCGCTGTTGGTGTCGTCCGGGTCCCACCAGAGGCCGCAGAGGGGCCGGCCATCCTCGCCCTCGAAGGCGTACTCCACGTAGCTGCCGGCGGTGTTGGTCACACCGCCGGTCGTGCGGGTCGCCTCACGCAGCCCCGGCGCCAGCGAAGCGCCGGAGAAGTTGAGTGTCGCCCGGAACTTACGTGCCGTGTCCTTCTGAGTCTTGCCGGGATAGAGCACGAAGTGCAGCCACGCCCCACTGTGGTCGCAGAAGACGTGCTGCTTCTCGTCTGCCGGCAGCTTCGGCGCGCCAGGTCCGTTGTAGGAGACGCAGCCGCCGATCCGGGGCAGCCAGGGCTTGGCCAGCGGCGCCAACTCGCCGGTGAACCTGGCGCTGTTGAGGGAGAGCTGCGTCGCCTCGTACGGCGGAAGGGAGGCACTGGTCGACGGCGAGGTCGAGGGCTCCTCGTCGCCACCGGCGCCACCGATGAAGAATCCCGCGGTGCCGGCGACCAGCGCGAGCACCAGCGCGCCGGCCGCCAGGACCCACTTGGGCCGCTTCGGCTCCCGTTGCACGGGGGCGATCCGACGACCTGGCCCGGCCAGGGGGTCGAATGTGGACGGCGACGACGCCGGGTAGCTGGGGACCGGAGCCGTCTCGCTCTGCGCCGCCGCCGGCGATGCCGGTGCAACCGAGACGGGCTGCGGAGATGCGGACGCCGGCTGCCCGGAGACCGGGTTGGTGTGCATCGCCCAGGGGAGCTGCGGCGGGTGCGCCACCAGCTCCGGCGCACCGGAGACCGGATGTGGCGGCCCGCTGGCCTGCTGCGGCACACCGGACACCGGCGGGGCGGGTGGCGCGGAGCTGGGCGGGGCCGACGTGGGCGGCGCGGAGACCGGCAGGTCGGAAACCGGTTGGTAGTCCATGCCGAGGCTCTGGAAGAGCCGCTGCGGCGCGTGCCCCTCCTCGGCCCGGTAGGCCACCCACGGGTGGGCGGCGGTCAGGTTGGCGTCCGCGTAGCGGTGACCGCCGGCCGCCTGGGCCAGCGCGTTGGCCGCGTTGCCGAAGGCCACCCGCCAGCGCTCGTCGGACGCGGCGACACCGTCCAACACGGCCACGGTGGCGAACTGCCCCTGCCCGTCGACTGCGGCCCAGGCCTTACCAACCTGACACGCGCCCAACATGTGGGTGTACCTGTACGGGCTCTCCGGCTGCATGCCACTCCTCCGCTCAACCGCCGTGCGGATCCTACAGAGGTAACGCCATCTCAGCGTCCCGCCGGTCGGTGGAGCGACAGCTCGGCGGAACGAGTGGTTCGCCGATCCCTTGCCCTCTGAAAGTTTTCATGCATAGAGTCGCGGCATGAATGAAGGAGCTGCCGGAGCGTCAGTCGATCAGGTGCTGGACCTGTTCGACGGAGTGCGGCTCACCCCCACCCAGCGCCGGATCGCACACTGCCTCGTGCAGCACGCACCGGCCGTGGCGTACCTGTCGGCGGCCGAGGTCGCCGAACTGGCCGGCGTCAGCCAGCCGTCGGTCACCCGGTTCGCCGTCGCGCTCGGCCACGACGGCTACCCGGCGCTGCGCCGCCGGCTGCGCGACCTGACCGCCGCCGCCGGCCGGCCGGCGGACGCCGGCAACGAACTTCAGCAGGCGGTACGCGCCGAGATGGGCAACCTGGACCGACTGGCCGGTCAGCTTGCCGACCGGGACCGGATCGCCACCACCGGCCGACTGCTCGCCGCCAGCCGCCCGCTGCCGGTGCTCGGCCTGCGCGCCGCCGCGCCCCTGGCCGCGTACTTCGCCTACTTCGCGGCCAAGGTGCACCCGGACGTGCGGGTCCTCGACGACGGCGGCAGCATGCTCACCGATCGCCTGGAGCAGGCCGCCGAGGCCGGTGCGTCCGCCGTGCTCGCCTTCGTGCTGCCCCGCTACCCCCGGGAGACCCTGGACGCGCTGCGCGAGGCACGCGCCGCCGGGCTGACCGTGGTGGCGATCACCGACTCGCCGGTCAGCCCGGCCAGCGAGCACGCCGACGTGGTGCTGCCCGCCGCGGTCGGCGCCCAACTCGTCTTCGACCTGCACACCGCCCCGATGACCCTGGCCATGGTGCTGTTGCAGGCGATCTGCGACGCCGCGCCGGCCGACACCCAGCGCCGGCTGGAGGCGTTCGAAGCCTCCGCGGCCCGCCGACAGTTGTTCCTCAGTTGACCGGAGGAGACCAGAGATGACCCAGCCCGTCCGTGCCGCACGGGGCAGCCAGCTCACCGCCCGCGGGTGGCCGCAGGAGGCCGCCCTGCGGATGCTGATGAACAACCTCGACCCCGAGGTGGCCGAACGCCCCGACGACCTGGTCGTCTACGGGGGCACCGGCAAGGCCGCGCGGGACTGGCCGTCGTACCACGCGTTGGTCCGCACGCTGACCGACCTGCGCGAGGACGAGACGATGCTGGTGCAGTCGGGCCGCCCGGTCGGCGTCATGCGCACCCACGAGTGGGCGCCCCGGGTGCTGCTGGCCAACTCCAACCTGGTCGGCGACTGGGCGACCTGGCCGGAGTTCCGGCGGCTGGAGCAGCTCGGCCTGACCATGTACGGGCAGATGACCGCCGGCTCGTGGATCTACATCGGCACGCAGGGCATCCTCCAGGGCACCTACGAGACGTTCGCCGCCGTGGCCACCAAGCTCGCCGGCGCCCGCGGCGACGGGCAGGGGCAGAGCGACGGCACCCTCGCGGGCACGCTCACGCTGACCGCCGGCTGCGGTGGGATGGGCGGCGCCCAGCCGCTCGCGGTCACCATGAACGACGGCGTCTGCCTGATCGTCGACGTGGACCGGACCCGCCTGGATCGCCGGGTGCACGACCGCTACCTGGACGAGGTCGCCGACTCACTGGACGACGCGGTCGAGCGGGTCCTCGCCGCGAAGCGGGATCGGCGCGCGCTCTCCGTCGGCGTGGTCGGCAACGCCGCCGAGGTCTTCCCCGACCTGCTCAGCCGTGGCGTCGAGATCGACATCGTGACCGACCAGACCAGCGCGCACGACCCGCTGGCGTACCTGCCGGTGGGCGTGGAGCTGGCCGACGCCCGCGACTACGCGGCGGCGAAGCCGGCCGAGTTCACCGACCGGGCGCGGGCGTCGATGGCGAAGCACGTCGAGGCGATGGTCGGCTTCCTCGACGCCGGCGCCGAGGTCTTCGACTACGGCAACTCGATCCGCGGTGAGGCGCAGCTCGGCGGCTACCAGCGCGCCTTCGACTTCCCCGGCTTCGTCCCGGCGTACATCCGGCCGCTGTTCTGCGAGGGCAGGGGCCCGTTCCGGTGGGCCGCGCTCTCCGGCGACCCGGCCGACATCGCCGCCACCGACCGGGCCATCCTGGAGCTGTTCCCGGAGAACGAGTCGCTGGCCCGGTGGATCAAACTGGCCGGCGAGCGGGTCGCCTTCCAGGGCCTGCCGGCCCGGATCTGCTGGCTCGGCCAGGGTGAGCGGGACCGGGCGGGTGTGCGGTTCAACGAGATGGTCGCCTCCGGCGAACTCTCCGCCCCGGTCGTCATCGGCCGGGACCACCTGGACACCGGCAGCGTCGCCAGCCCGTACCGGGAGACCGAGGGGATGGCCGACGGCTCCGACGCCATCGCCGACTGGCCGCTGCTCAACGCGCTGGTCAACACGGCCAGCGGCGCCTCCTGGGTGTCCATCCACCACGGCGGTGGTGTCGGCATCGGACGGTCGCTCCACGCCGGGCAGGTCTGCGTGGCCGACGGCACAGCCCTCGCCGGCCAGAAGATCGAGCGGGTGCTCACCAACGACCCGGCGATGGGCGTCATCCGGCACGTCGACGCCGGCTACGACATCGCCCGTGAGGTCGCCACCCGTACCGGCGTCCGGGTGCCGATGGCGGAGGGTGGCGCCGCGTGAGCGACGACCTGTCGAGCCGTTTCCGGGCGCTGTGGGACGAGATCGCGCCGGTCGGACGGGATGACAGCAGCGGCGGTTACCTGCGCTACGCCCTGACCGGGACCGAGCTGGAGTTGCGCGCCTGGTTCCGCTCGCAGGCGCAGCGGCGGGGCCTGCCCGTCACCGAGGACGGCAACGGCAACCTCTTCGCCCACTGGGGTGATCCCAAGGGCGCCGACGCGGTGCTGACCGGCAGTCACTTCGACTCGGTGCCGCACGGCGGGGCGTACGACGGGCCGCTCGGCATCGTCAGCGCGTTCCTGGCCGTGGACGAACTGCGCGCCGCGGGCGTCGCCCCGAACCGGCCACTGGTGCTGGCCGCGTTCGTGGAGGAGGAGGGTGCGCGCTTCGGCGTACCGTGCCTGGGGTCGCGGCTGCTCACCGGCGCCCTGGCGGCCGACCGCGCGGCCGGACTGCGCGACGCGGCGGGGATGAGCTTCGCCACCGTCGGTCCCGAGTGGCCAGACAGCCCGCTAAGCACGGCGACTGCGACGGCATGGAGCTCG